>NZ_JAJNAY010000001.1:595000-905000 GCF_021010565.1 Chryseobacterium turcicum | reverse complement strand
CTATTCGAAGTGCTTTTCACCTTTCCTTCACAGTACTTGTTCACTATCGGTCTTTCAGGAGTATTTAGCCTTGGAGGATGGTCCCCCCATATTCAAACAGGATTTCACGTGTCCCGCCCTACTCATTTATCACTTAAATATGCCTTTCATATACGGGGCTATCACCCTCTATGGCTGTTCTTTCCAGAACATTCTATTAAACATATAAAAGCTTTTGGGCTAATCCGCGTTCGCTCGCCACTACTTACGGAATCTCTTCGATTTCTTTTCCTCAGGGTACTTAGATGTTTCAGTTCTCCTGGTTTGCTCTCCTTGCGGAGTGACTGGTCTTCAACCAGACGGGTTGCCCCATTCGGACATCTGCGGATCAATTCGTGTGTGCCAATCCCCGCAGCTTTTCGCAGCTTACCACGTCCTTCGTCGCCTCTGAAAGCCTAGGCATCCGCCATACGCCCTTAACGATTTCTTTCCTAATTATTAATTAGTTCAGTATTTTTGCTTTAGCATTGCTGCTAAAATATTTTTGTAAACTCAAACGCTTAATTGCGCTCGGTTTTCTCTTTGTGATATTTTTACCGTTAATGTCAATGATCTTTATGCTATTTCTGATCTAATTCGCAAAATATTGTTTTTGGCTCTATTTGCTTCTTAAAATTAAACCATAAATCATGTTATATTACTATAACAATGTGGAGAATAAGGGAGTCGAACCCTTGACCTCCTGCGTGCAAGGCAGGCGCTCTAGCCAGCTGAGCTAATTCCCCGCTAGTTTAGATGTTAGTAGTTAGAAGTTAGAGATTAGTAAAAAACTAACTTCTAATTTCTAGATTCTAACCTCTATTTAAATTAGTAGTCTCGGGCAGGCTCGAACTGCCGACCTCTACATTATCAGTGTAGCGCTCTAACCAGCTGAGCTACGAGACTTTGTTATGAGTAATGGGTGATGAGTAATAAGTAATATTTGCATATCTCTTTTTTCTCTTCTTCATACTCAATCTCTCTTCCCTAATACTAATTTCTAGTGGGTTTTGTATTTCTTATATATATTATAAGTAATAAATAATTGGTAATGAGTAATTAATACAAGCTGTTACACTTGGCTCTTTTTACTTTAACCTTTTTACTTATACTTATATATCAACCAAATAAAAACTAAAGCTTCTCTTTAAGTAAGTGCATGGACACATTGTGTCCTTATTTTTTATCGTCCGAAGACGCTCTAAAATGAGATGTTCCAGCCGCACCTTCCGGTACGGCTACCTTGTTACGACTTAGCCCTAGTTACTTGTTTTACCCTAGGCAGCTCCTGTTACGGTCACCGACTTCAGGTACCCCAAACTTCCATGGCTTGACGGGCGGTGTGTACAAGGCCCGGGAACGTATTCACCGCATCATGGCTGATATGCGATTACTAGCGATTCCAGCTTCATAGAGTCGAGTTGCAGACTCCAATCCGAACTGAGACCAGCTTTCGAGATTCGCATCCAGTCGCCTGGTAGCTGCCCTCTGTACTGGCCATTGTATTACGTGTGTGGCCCAAGGCGTAAGGGCCGTGATGATTTGACGTCATCCCCACCTTCCTCTCTACTTGCGTAGGCAGTCTCACTAGAGTCCCCAACTTAATGATGGCAACTAGTGACAGGGGTTGCGCTCGTTGCAGGACTTAACCTAACACCTCACGGCACGAGCTGACGACAACCATGCAGCACCTTGAAAAATGTCTTGCGAAAAGTCTATTTCTAAACCGGTCATTTCCCATTTAAGCCTTGGTAAGGTTCCTCGCGTATCATCGAATTAAACCACATAATCCACCGCTTGTGCGGGCCCCCGTCAATTCCTTTGAGTTTCATTCTTGCGAACGTACTCCCCAGGTGGCTAACTTATCACTTTCGCTTAGTCTCTGAATCCGAAGACCCAAAAACGAGTTAGCATCGTTTACGGCGTGGACTACCAGGGTATCTAATCCTGTTCGCTCCCCACGCTTTCGTCCATCAGCGTCAGTTAAAACATAGTGACCTGCCTTCGCAATTGGTGTTCTAAGTAATATCTATGCATTTCACCGCTACACTACTTATTCCAGCCACTTCTACTTTACTCAAGACCTGCAGTATCAATGGCAGTTTCATAGTTAAGCTATGAGATTTCACCACTGACTTACAGATCCGCCTACGGACCCTTTAAACCCAATAAATCCGGATAACGCTTGCACCCTCCGTATTACCGCGGCTGCTGGCACGGAGTTAGCCGGTGCTTATTCGTATAGTACCTTCAGCTTTCCACACGTGGAAAGGTTTATCCCTATACAAAAGAAGTTTACAACCCATAGGGCCGTCGTCCTTCACGCGGGATGGCTGGATCAGGCTCTCACCCATTGTCCAATATTCCTCACTGCTGCCTCCCGTAGGAGTCTGGTCCGTGTCTCAGTACCAGTGTGGGGGATCACCCTCTCAGGCCCCCTAAAGATCACTGACTTGGTAGGCCGTTACCCTACCAACTATCTAATCTTGCGCGTGCCCATCTCTATCCACCGGAGTTTTCAATAATAATTGATGCCAATCATTATATTATGGGGTATTAATCTTCCTTTCGAAAGGCTATCCCCCTGATAAAGGTAGGTTGCACACGTGTTCCGCACCCGTACGCCGCTCTCTCTGTCCCGAAAGACAAATACCGCTCGGCTTGCATGTGTTAGGCCTCCCGCTAGCGTTCATCCTGAGCCAGGATCAAACTCTCCATTGTATGTTTGTCTGACTCACTCAAAGTTAATTGACGCTTTAGTTTTTCCTTACTTGGTTGTATATTATTTTTCAATGATCTCTTCTCTCTCGCTTTTTACGATACCTACATTTTCTGTCGTTTTCAGTATCGATTTGCGTGTGCAAAAGTAAAAAATTATTACTAACTGACCAAATGTTTTTTGAAGAAATTTTAAAGTTTTTTGATGACCCTAAATCCTTCTCTCTACACCTAATCTATCTACTCCTGCGCTTCCCGTTTTACCGGACTGCAAAGATACTAATCTTTTTAATTCTCACAATCTTTATCGCTAAAAATTTTAAAGAGTTTTTTTTGATTTTATATCTTAAAGTGGATATTAGTTTTTTCTTTTTAAACTATATAAATAGTGGCTTCTGCGCTACCGAATCTCTTTCGTTTTTCAGTGGGGCAAAAGTAGTACTTTTTATAAACACAATCCTAATTTATTTAACATTATGTTTAATTTCAATTCATATTGAAGCTTAAACGACTGACTGGGTGGAGGAATAATTTAGTTGGAGGGTTGGAGGGTTGGAGGCGCTCCTACGGAGCTCATTATATAATCATATCCTTGGGATACAAAGATGGCGCTTCTACGAAGCGCTTAATTGTACTCATTGCTTTTTTCTACACAGATAGCACTCCTTCGGAGTAACAAATATTGTACAAAAGCTTTTGAGGTAATGTGTAATGTAAAATAGTAAATCTACAGAGATAAATTCCCTTGAAACTGCTTGTGGAAGGTATTAAAGAATATCGGTAGGCAGAGTTGAGAGACAAAGTGTAAGAATTAAAGTTTAGTAATTAATGGATGATAGTAGAATGATTATTGGTCTATAATACTAAACATAAGTATTTTGGGAAAGCTTTATTTTAGGATTTAAAATATAAAAAGTATCCTTAGTTTCTTGATAAAGTAATGGATAAATTTAATTTGTATAATAGTGTCGCTCCTCCGGAGCTTTAAGAGATTGGGATAGAATTATTCCCTGCTCATAATCTAATAATATCGTGGGGCTACAAAGATGGCGCTTCTACGAAGCGCTCAATTGTGCTTATTGCTTTTTTCTACACAGATACTACTCCTATGGAGTAACAAATATTGTACAAAAGCTTTTGAGGTATTGTGTAATGTTAAATAGTAAATCTATAGAGATAAATTCCCTCAAAACTGCTTGTGGAAGGTATTAAAGAATATCGGTAGGCAGAGTTGAGAGACAAAGCGTAAGAATTAAAGTTTAGTAATTAATGGATGATAGTAAAATGATTATTGGTCTATAATACTAAACATAAGTATTTTGGGAAAGCATTATTTTTGGATTTAAAATATAAAAAGTATCCTTAGTTTCTTGAGAAAATATAATGTGTATAATAGTGTCGCTCCTCTGGAGCTCTAAGAAATTGCGATAGGATTATTCCTTTTTACAAAGGTTACGCTCCGAAGAAGCGCCCTATTACCTATTACCTATTACCTTCGCTTTAAGTTTATTGCAAAAAAAAGTCTCATACAAATTCATGTATGAGACTTTAAAAAAAACTGGCGGCGACCTACTCTCCCGCTTTCGCAGTACCATCGGCGCTGGTGGGCTTAACTTCTGTGTTCGGAATGGGAACAGGTGAGCCCCACCGCTAAAACCACCCTAAAGGTTGTATATAAGAGGTTAGATTTTAGTAGTTAGAGATTAGTAAAAACTAACTTCTAATATCTAGTTTCTAACTTCTGGTTTTATCGATAAGAATATTCACAAAGAGAGAACCTTTAATTGCGCAATTAAGCAGTTGCCAATTAGGCTATAAATCTACGGGTAATTAGTACTACTCGGCTATGCTGTTACCAACTTTACACCTATAGCCTATCAACGTGGTCATCTCCCACGACCCTTAAAAGATGTCTCATCTTGAGGCGAGTTTCGCACTTATATGCTTTCAGTGCTTATCTCTTCCAAACGTAGCTACTCAGCGGTGCTCCTGGCGGAACAACTGATACACCAGAGGTTTGTTCAATTCGGTCCTCTCGTACTAGAATCAAGCCCTCTCAAACATCTAACGCCCGCAATAGATAGAGACCGAACTGTCTCACGACGTTCTGAACCCAGCTCGCGTGCCACTTTAATGGGCGAACAGCCCAACCCTTGGGACCTTCTCCAGCCCCAGGATGTGACGAGCCGACATCGAGGTGCCGAACCTCCCCGTCGATGTGAGCTCTTGGGGGAGACTAGCCTGTTATCCCCGGAGTACCTTTTATCCTATGAGCGATGGCCCTTCCATACGGAACCACCGGATCACTATGTCCTGCTTTCGCACCTGATCGACTTGTAGGTCTCACAGTCAAGCACCCTTATGCCATTACACTCTACGCACGGTTACCAAGCGTGCTGAGGGTACCTTTGAAAGCCTCCGTTACTCTTTTGGAGGCGACCACCCCAGTCAAACTACCCACCACGCAGTGTCCTTCTAAAAGAAGTTAGGCTCCAAGTAAGTAAAGGGTGGTATTTCAACGTTGACTCCACAAACACTAGCGTGCCTGCTTCAAAGTCTCCCACCTATCCTACACATTACTTACTCAAAGTCAATACGAAGTTATAGTAAAGGTTCACAGGGTCTTTTCGTCCCATTGCGGGTACTCGGCATCTTCACCGAGACTACAATTTCACAGAGCTCATGGTTGAGACAGTGCCCAGATCGTTACACCATTCGTGCAGGTCGGAACTTACCCGACAAGGAATTTCGCTACCTTAGGACCGTTATAGTTACGGCCGCCGTTTACTGGGGCTTCAGTTAAACGCTTCGCATTGCTGCTAACGCCCTTCCTTAACCTTCCAGCACCGGGCAGGTGTCAGACCCTATACTGCATCTTTCGATTTTGCAGAGTCCTGTGTTTTTGATAAACAGTCGCCTGGGCCTTTTTACTGCGGCCACCATTGCTGATGGCGTCTCTTCTCCCGAAGTTACGAGACTATTTTGCCTAGTTCCTTAACCATGATTCACTCTAGCACCTTAGGATTCTCTCCTCGACTACCTGTGTCGGTTTATGGTACGGGTTGCTTCACTTCGGCTTTTCTTGGAAGCACTTTCCCTACAACAACTTCGCCCGAAGGCTAGGTCTTGACTATTCCGTCAGTCTCCAGTAAGTACGGCACTCCGTCCCCTTTTTAGTGTGAGCAAGTATGGGAATATTAACCCATTGTCCATCCACTACCCCTTTCGGGTTCGCGTTAGGTCCCGACTAACCCTCAGCTGATTAGCATGGCTGAGGAAACCTTAGTCTTTCGGTGAGCGGGTTTCTCGCCCGCTTTATCGTTACTTATGCCTACATTTTCTTTTCTGTCCGCTCCACCAAGCCTCACGACTCAGCTTCTGTGCAAACAGAATGCTCCCCTACCAGATACAACTCAAGGTTGTAAATCCATAGCTTCGGTACTCTATTTATGCCCGATTATTATCCATGCCGGACCGCTCGACTAGTGAGCTGTTACGCACTCTTTAAATGAATGGCTGCTTCCAAGCCAACATCCTAGCTGTCAATGCAGTCCAACCGCGTTGCTTCAACTTAATAGAGATTTGGGGACCTTAGCTGTTGGTCTGGGTTCTTTCCCTCTCGGACACGGACCTTAGCACCCGCGCCCTCACTGCCGTGGAACATTTATTAGCATTCGGAGTTTGTCAGGAATTGGTAGGATTTGACTCCCCCGCATCCAATCAGTAGCTCTACCTCTAATAAACTTATACACGACGCTGCACCTAAATGCATTTCGGGGAGTACGAGCTATCTCCCAGTTTGATTGGCCTTTCACCCCTACCCACAGGTCATCCGAAGACTTTTCAACGTCAACCGGTTCGGTCCTCCACTTTGTGTTACCAAAGCTTCAACCTGCCCATGGGTAGATCACAAGGTTTCGCGTCTAATACTACTAACTAAGCGCCCTATTCAGACTCGCTTTCGCTCCGGCTCCGTACCTGAAGTACTTAACCTCGCTAGTAACATTAACTCGTAGGCTCATTATGCAAAAGGCACGCCGTCACCCAACTTGTGGGCTCCGACCGCTTGTAGGCGTACGGTTTCAGGTTCTATTTCACCCTTCTATTCGAAGTGCTTTTCACCTTTCCTTCACAGTACTTGTTCACTATCGGTCTTTCAGGAGTATTTAGCCTTGGAGGATGGTCCCCCCATATTCAAACAGGATTTCACGTGTCCCGCCCTACTCATTTATCACTTAAATATGCCTTTCATATACGGGGCTATCACCCTCTATGGCTGTTCTTTCCAGAACATTCTATTAAACATATAAAAGCTTTTGGGCTAATCCGCGTTCGCTCGCCACTACTTACGGAATCTCTTCGATTTCTTTTCCTCAGGGTACTTAGATGTTTCAGTTCTCCTGGTTTGCTCTCCTTGCGGAGTGACTGGTCTTCAACCAGACGGGTTGCCCCATTCGGACATCTGCGGATCAATTCGTGTGTGCCAATCCCCGCAGCTTTTCGCAGCTTACCACGTCCTTCGTCGCCTCTGAAAGCCTAGGCATCCGCCATACGCCCTTAACGATTTCTTTCCTAATTATTAATTAGTTCAGTATTTTTGCTTTAGCATTGCTGCTAAAATATTTTTGTAAACTCAAACGCTTAATTGCGCTCGGTTTTCTCTTTGTGATATTTTTACCGTTAATGTCAATGATCTTTATGCTATTTCTGATCTAATTCGCAAAATATTGTTTTTGGCTCTATTTGCTTCTTAAAATTAAACCATAAATCATGTTATATTACTATAACAATGTGGAGAATAAGGGAGTCGAACCCTTGACCTCCTGCGTGCAAGGCAGGCGCTCTAGCCAGCTGAGCTAATTCCCCGCTAGTTTAGATGTTAGTAGTTAGAAGTTAGAGATTAGTAAAAAACTAACTTCTAATTTCTAGATTCTAACCTCTATTTAAATTAGTAGTCTCGGGCAGGCTCGAACTGCCGACCTCTACATTATCAGTGTAGCGCTCTAACCAGCTGAGCTACGAGACTTTGTTATGAGTAATGGGTGATGAGTAATAAGTAATATTTGCATATCTCTTTTTTCTCTTCTTCATACTCAATCTCTCTTCCCTAATACTAATTTCTAGTGGGTTTTGTATTTCTTATATATATTATAAGTAATAAATAATTGGTAATGAGTAATTAATACAAGCTGTTACACTTGGCTCTTTTTACTTTAACCTTTTTACTTATACTTATATATCAACCAAATAAAAACTAAAGCTTCTCTTTAAGTAAGTGCATGGACACATTGTGTCCTTATTTTTTATCGTCCGAAGACGCTCTAAAATGAGATGTTCCAGCCGCACCTTCCGGTACGGCTACCTTGTTACGACTTAGCCCTAGTTACTTGTTTTACCCTAGGCAGCTCCTGTTACGGTCACCGACTTCAGGTACCCCAAACTTCCATGGCTTGACGGGCGGTGTGTACAAGGCCCGGGAACGTATTCACCGCATCATGGCTGATATGCGATTACTAGCGATTCCAGCTTCATAGAGTCGAGTTGCAGACTCCAATCCGAACTGAGACCAGCTTTCGAGATTCGCATCCAGTCGCCTGGTAGCTGCCCTCTGTACTGGCCATTGTATTACGTGTGTGGCCCAAGGCGTAAGGGCCGTGATGATTTGACGTCATCCCCACCTTCCTCTCTACTTGCGTAGGCAGTCTCACTAGAGTCCCCAACTTAATGATGGCAACTAGTGACAGGGGTTGCGCTCGTTGCAGGACTTAACCTAACACCTCACGGCACGAGCTGACGACAACCATGCAGCACCTTGAAAAATGTCTTGCGAAAAGTCTATTTCTAAACCGGTCATTTCCCATTTAAGCCTTGGTAAGGTTCCTCGCGTATCATCGAATTAAACCACATAATCCACCGCTTGTGCGGGCCCCCGTCAATTCCTTTGAGTTTCATTCTTGCGAACGTACTCCCCAGGTGGCTAACTTATCACTTTCGCTTAGTCTCTGAATCCGAAGACCCAAAAACGAGTTAGCATCGTTTACGGCGTGGACTACCAGGGTATCTAATCCTGTTCGCTCCCCACGCTTTCGTCCATCAGCGTCAGTTAAAACATAGTGACCTGCCTTCGCAATTGGTGTTCTAAGTAATATCTATGCATTTCACCGCTACACTACTTATTCCAGCCACTTCTACTTTACTCAAGACCTGCAGTATCAATGGCAGTTTCATAGTTAAGCTATGAGATTTCACCACTGACTTACAGATCCGCCTACGGACCCTTTAAACCCAATAAATCCGGATAACGCTTGCACCCTCCGTATTACCGCGGCTGCTGGCACGGAGTTAGCCGGTGCTTATTCGTATAGTACCTTCAGCTTTCCACACGTGGAAAGGTTTATCCCTATACAAAAGAAGTTTACAACCCATAGGGCCGTCGTCCTTCACGCGGGATGGCTGGATCAGGCTCTCACCCATTGTCCAATATTCCTCACTGCTGCCTCCCGTAGGAGTCTGGTCCGTGTCTCAGTACCAGTGTGGGGGATCACCCTCTCAGGCCCCCTAAAGATCACTGACTTGGTAGGCCGTTACCCTACCAACTATCTAATCTTGCGCGTGCCCATCTCTATCCACCGGAGTTTTCAATAATAATTGATGCCAATCATTATATTATGGGGTATTAATCTTCCTTTCGAAAGGCTATCCCCCTGATAAAGGTAGGTTGCACACGTGTTCCGCACCCGTACGCCGCTCTCTCTGTCCCGAAAGACAAATACCGCTCGGCTTGCATGTGTTAGGCCTCCCGCTAGCGTTCATCCTGAGCCAGGATCAAACTCTCCATTGTATGTTTGTCTGACTCACTCAAAGTTAATTGACGCTTTAGTTTTTCCTTACTTGGTTGTATATTATTTTTCAATGATCTCTTCTCTCTCGCTTTTTACGATACCTACATTTTCTGTCGTTTTCAGTATCGATTTGCGTGTGCAAAAGTAAAAAATTATTACTAACTGACCAAATGTTTTTTGAAGAAATTTTAAAGTTTTTTGATGACCCTAAATCCTTCTATCAACACCTAATCTATCTACTCCTGCGCTTCCCGTTTTACCGGACTGCGAAGATACTAATCTTTTTAATTCTCACAATCTTTATCGCTAAAAATTTTAAAGAGTTTTTTTTGATTTTATATCTTAAAGTGGATATTAGTTTTTTCTTTTTAAACTATATAAATAGTGGCTTCTGCGCTACCGAATCTCTTTCGTTTTTCAGTGGGGCAAAAGTAGTACTTTTTATAAACACAATCCTAATTTATTTAACATTATGTTTAATTTCAATTCATATTGAAGCTTAAACGACTGACTGGGTGGAGGAATAATTTAGTTGGAGTGTTCGAGTGTTCGAGTGTTCGAGTGTTCGAGTGTTCGAGTGTTCGAGTGTTGGTATCGCTCCTATGGAGCTCTTATCTTGGTTTGCTCATATTTATTCTACAAAGTTTTCGCTCCTCTGGAGCTTATAGATAATAGGAAAGAAAGTAATCGTTTTTACTTGATAAAAATATGACGTTGAGATTCTCTTGATATCAATTAATAATTAATGGAATGATAAATACTCTGCATGTAGTACCTTCTCAATTAATGAATTTCATTTTGATGATGATACTGGGTTGAGATTCTCTTGATATCAATTAATAATTAATGGAACGATAAATCCTCTACAAGTACCTTCTCAATATCGAAAGAACAAGGAATTCTAATACAAAATTACTCCTAGCCCCGATGGGAACGGCATCCTTTTTTTTTGCGGGGGAAAAGCTTTGGCAAAAAAAGATATAGTGGACAGCGGGATTAAGCTCCTGAAAGTTAGTAAATGAGTTGGAGAGTTTTAGGGTTTTAGGGTTGGAGTCGCTCTTACGGAGCTCATTCTATAATCATATCGTTGGGTTACAAAGATGGCGCTTCTACGAAGCGCTCAATTGTGCTTATTGCTTTTTTCTACACAGATAACACTCCTATGGAGTGATGGATAGAGATTGGAGATTTAGGTTTAGGTTTAGGTTTAGGTTTAGGTTTAGGAAAAATAACGTTTTATGGAGGGTTGAAACGGAAAACCAGTCCGTCAAAAAATCAAAGATTTTTCGACACCCCTCCGATGGAGGGGAATGTAATGCCATTTTGTGTTTTTGTTTTTGTTGGTGGTGGTAGTGAGGGTGGCGTAAGGCTGGTGAAAAAATGGAGGGTGGTTCTGATGATTGCTGAAAATTGATTCGGTATACCAAAGCTTCTTATTATATAGTATCTCCTAATTATATAGTATCTCCTAGCCCCGATGGGAACGGCATCCTTTTTTTTGCGGGGGGAAAAGCTTTGGCAAAAAAAGATATAGTGGACAGCGGGAAATAGCTCCTGAAAAAAAATACCTCCGAAGGAAGTCGGAGGTAGAATGTGTTTGTATTAAGTTTTTTATGAAAGAGTCATAGAAAACGTTTGGCTAATATTTTAAATATATAGTATCCTATTAAGCAACCAAGGGTATCGGCGATGATATCTAGTGTTTCCATGGATCTGCCGAGTTTCATTTCTTCCTGGAGAATTTCTGTGAGGAATGCATAAATCAACATGATTTGAAAGAAATATGAAAATCTGATTTTTGGAAAGGCTGCGATAAAGCAAAAGCCTAATGCCGCAAATATGCCTAGGTGCAAAACCTTGTCAATCCCACTAAACATAAAGAAGTATTCGTGGTTTTCGACACCGGGACGCAGAAGCATATAAGTAAGAAATGCCCAATAAATGGGCAGTATCTTAATAAATATGTTTGAAATTTTATCCAATGATTGCTTGATATTCTTCAGCAGTAAGCAATTCTGAGTGATCTGCATCTTCTGCAATTTCTAGCTTGATAATCCATCCGTCTCCGTAAGGATCTGAGTTTAATAATTCTGGTTGATCTTCTAAACCTGCATTGAACTCAATTACTTTTCCTGAAATTGGCAAGAATAAATCTGAAACAGTTTTTACAGCTTCAACACTTCCGAACACATCTCCACCGTTGATATCTTCATCTACTGTATCTACATCTACATAAACAATGTCGCCCAACTCTCCCTGTGCAAAGTCTGTGATACCAATTGTAGCAACATTACCTTCGATTTTTACCCATTCGTGGTCTTTGGTGTACTTTAATTCTGACGGTGTATTCATTTTATTTTTTTTATGATGACAAATTTATTCAAAATAGAGATATGCTCAAAGGAAATTTTCAACAAGTTACAGGTTAAAAATTTATTGTGATATTTTGATTGAAATTATTCATTAGATTATTATTTTTTTCATATTGAAATTCAACCTTACGAAAATTTAAACCTATGAAAAATACCTTTTACCAATTCAATTATGGAACAATATCCTAATATGTAAACTAAAAAATAAAAGACACACAATGCTGTGTATCTTTTATTATTATTTAAATTAATTATTATTACCTACCAAAGATAGTAATTGAAACGTTATCATCCAATAGTTGTGAAATAAAAATCCCTTTCTAAAAATAGAAAGGGATTTGTCTAATTGTTTATCTATAAACCTCCGGAATCACCAAACGTAAACGTTGCAGAAATTCCTGCTCTGATTGTTGACAGCGGGAAGGCTGTAGAAATCTTATACTTGGAAGTCATCTGTTCGTAGAATAATCTTAAGTTAAGGTTTTCTGAAACGTTGTAGTCTGCAGAAAGCTTAATATTCATTAATTTTTGCCCTCCTGTAATTTGAGAATCATTGAGTAAGATATTCATAATACTTGTTTGGCTGTCTCGTAAAGAAATATCACCTCGGATATTTAAATCTGATCCTTTAGCTCTTGCTCCTCTTTGATTATTGGTTCCTAAACGGAAATTTCTTACAATATATCCTAGTCTTACAACATATTCTGAATAGGCATCTTCGGTAAGTGAATGGTTAACCAAACCAAGAATCATACTTCTTGTTTTGTTGTACTGTATCCCAAACTGCATATTATTTCTCATCGTAACATCAACTCCGATAAGTGGTGAGAAAGATTCTGTATAACTTACCTGAGAGAATGTATAAGGATTGATGTAATTATCATTAACATCTCTTAAAGAACTTGTTTTGTCTACTCGGCTGTTGAAGTAATCAATATTCGATTGTACTCCCGTTGCGGTATACGTTGCAGTATAACTGTGGAGAATATCAAATTTGGTAAACTGCCCATTAATGATTGGAACATTTCTAAGCCCCGAATAAATAATTCTCCAGTTAGGAATCGGAAGTCCTGCTTTTTTTGCATTCCCCATACGCTCAGGATTTTTACCTTCCATTGCTGCACGGAATGCTGGAATTAGAACATAAGCATTAGAAATACCGTGTCCGTCTGTATATCCATCCGGCTTTAAAACTCCGCCCATTTGTTGTGATATCAATTGAGCATTGGCTCTGATAGCATCATAAATCACCGTACTTTCTTTAAATGATGAATTTAAAAGCACCACCGTGTTGGAATAGGATACCATATCACTTGCGAATGTAAGATTCGGATTTGCAATTTTTGTTTGCTCGTCTACATAATTGAATCCTGTATGTGAGAAATTACGGTTATAGGTCTGTAAAACATTAAAGCTTATATTAAAATCATTCATCGGGGAGACCTGTAAATCTGACCTAAACTCTCGGGTAGACATCTTCATATAAGGATCAATCATAAATGGCGAATCACTCACCCAGCCTCTTTCCATCACTGTACGTCTGATATCTGCCTGCGACCCAAAAAGGAAACCTAAAGAAGGTCCTCCCAAAGTTTGACCATATCCATATCCGTTTGGTGCAGATAATAAACCTGGAAGTACAGTACCGTTATTTTCGGTGTACGTTACATTTAATTGCTTCATAGAAGTAAGTACAAATGCCGCACTCTGTAAAATAGACAATTTGTTTTTAAACTTATATTTCTTGTAAGCATATCTGTTTTTTTCCCAAGCCTGATTAACCGCCGTATTAAGTGAGTCTTGTTCCTGCTTACGTTTCTGAAGCGTCGTAGACATCTTTTTAAAATAACTGAACTGCCCAAAGAATTTCGGAAGATCTGCTGTAGCATTCGCCGAAATAACATTCGAATTTTGTCCAATTGACCCTAAACTTCCTTCAGGACTTGCAAGAAGTGCCGTAGACCTTGCATTCCAATTATAGGTAAAGCCATATCCTAATTCTGCATCAATAAAATCCAAATAAGGAAGATATTGGAACGGCAATTTATAATTTAGCTGAACTTTGTGATTATACAAAACTGGTCTTCCCGCTCTGAAAATATTTCCAAAAATAGAAGAATTATCCATTGTATTCACATCAACTTGATCATTCAATGTTCTTGTAGCTGAGTTGATTTCCAGTTTTAAAGATTTAGTAAAATTAAATCCTAAACCATATTGCCAGCCGAAGTAGAAATTTCTGTTCTTTAAAGCAGCAAAATCATCATTAAGATTTCCGCTGAGAATAGCATCAATATTTCTAAATTCAAGCTCATTGTAATTTCTGTCTAATTCAGTTCTGAAAGATAATCTTGTAGGAACCGGATTGATATTAAACTCTTTTACCCATCTCAGATATTTTGTAGATTTTGCCGTATCGCTGATCATTTTATTGAATGGCTTTACTACCCATGGTTTGAATGTGTAATTGTAATCTAAATATCCTCTGAAATACTGTCTGTAGTTTTTCTTGGTATAAATATCTCGGTAATGATCGTCATTATAAACAGCGGTAAGTGAAAGGTTTTCTACGTCATAAAACTTAGGTTTACTGTTTGGTTTCACCCTTTCTTTATGCATATTAACCACTCCAATACTTCTTTGCTGTGTATACGTTCGAGCGACTTTTTTCAGTTCTTCTTTGTTTGCGGCTTTGCTAAATTCAACATCGGTATCTAAAGGATTGTACTTTGGATCTTCAATAGTTTGCGAGTAAGAATAATTGACCGGAATTTTCATTCCTGTTTTTTCGGGTAAGAATTTATCTACATTCACTGCAGTATTGATACTGAAAGCCGATTGCGCAGCCTGACTTCTTTCTGCCGGCTTAGAATCTATATTTCCGAAACCTACTGATGAATAAGAAGCACTTGTATTAACCGTTGCAAAATCTCCCAAGTTGAAATTTAAGCTTGCATTTCCTGCATACCCACCATCATTATCAATTTCAGAAAGACGGATTTCGTTTACCCAAAGAGTTACATTACTTGGACTGTTAGTACGGGCTCCTGTATTTCTTACCCCAATCATGATCGTAGTAATATTTCCTAATGAAGGTCTACCTTTAATGTAAATCCCTTTATTACTATCACCAAATTTCGAGTCTTTTTTTCTCTCAATAATATTCGTTGGAGACTCTCTGTCTCTTCTAATTTTTGCATCAACAAAATCTTGAATATTAAAATCAACGTCATTTTCTGCAGGCCAAATTTCTAAAGGAGTTGTAGCAGAATTGGATGTATATTTAACAGAAGCTTCATATTCGTAATAATTATCTGTTGCATCACTACCAAATCTGATGAAAAATTTTGTATTAGGATCATAATCTGAAGACGTAGGACGATCTAAATTCTGACCATGAACAAATAATCTTAATTTCTTATACCTTCTCATATCTAAAGATGTATTTTTAAATACTCCTCTAGCTTGATTTGTAATTTGCGTTGCTTTTAAATATAATGAAGCTTCATTTTGTCTTTGCGCCCCCGCATTACCACTAAGAACTTGTCTGTCAATTCCTGGAGGTACTACATAAGGAGGTTGGTTAAGTGCATTTTCTTCAATATTTACGCTACCTACTTCAAGTTGAGCATTTCCGGTAGCATCTCCTATACCTTCTTGATTTGAACTTACATCTGGACTTGCAATTTTACTCGTATATTTTCTCCAGTCTGATCTAATCAAATCCATGGTACCAAATCTCAAAGTTGAAACTTGATCAAATCCTGTTAATAATAATCTTGCAAATCGTACATTATTAAGTATAGTTGCACTATTTAGATCACCAACTTTAGCAACTGGAATTCTGAAAAGATACCATTTTACATCATCGCTAGAACCATTTTGGAAGGTAGCGGTTACTGTTTTCTGATCAATAATATAATTTGTTCCTAACCCTAAACTTCCCTGATCTAGATTAACAACGTATTCGTTATAATTCTCGACTTGATCTAAGTTATAATCTTTATTGATATCTTCAGCATCCGGAGTCTGTGAAGAAACTTCTAATGAGCCACTTCGTGAATTTCCTTCCGGACCTCTAAAATATTTGTATCGTTGAATAATTGATGAAGCCTGACTTCCAGTAAACTTATCAGACATATAAAATATGAAATCATCCACTGCAGGATCTGAAAGATTGGTTACCGGATTTACAAAAGTATTCCCAAACCTCATCGATTCCTGATCTGAGCTTAATCCGTCATATCCTAAATCCTGCGCTGTTCTGTCTGCCCCTTCACTTGAAAACGCATATAAAATCGGCGGCTGTTTTGGCTGTATTCCCCAGTTGGAGCTTGTTGTAGTAGATTGGCTAGCACCCGTAGGCAAACCATTTTCATACTGCATAAAGCCATCTTTAAGAATATCTTCCGAGACATTTCCTAATTGTAATAAAAGTTTAGGATTGGTCCCTAAAGTATTACCGTCAGCATAAGGATCCATCATCCAAAATTCTACGTATTCAATATTTGAATTCGTAAAATTGGTAACACTGATCGGACGCATAATTCCCGCCCATCTTTCTGCTGTAGTCTCCGTTCCCGGATTGGTATTATAAGGTCCTTTTTCCTGCGGGAAATAAGAAATATCAAAAGTATTGGTAAAAGTTTGTTCTCCCGCTACAAAGTCTCTGTTATTGAAAATTTCTGAAAACTGCACCCTTCTCGATGCGTGATTGGAAACTGAAGCTGGCGTAATTCCCTGTGGCGGTTTACCTCCTACTCCCCAAAATCTCGGATCAATATTATACCATGAAAGCAAACCTCTTCCATATCCATTGGTCAAATCATCATCCAATCCTGCTCCTGCAAAAATAGGATTACTTTGACTTTTCTCTGGTTTGGAAGCTAAGCTCCATGCTGTAGGTTCTTTTAATGAAATCTTTGAGGTCGTCTGCTCAAAATCGTCAATATACGATTGATTATTTGTTCCTTTATTGATTCCCGGAATTAAATAAGCACCCTCCATTTTAAAGTTTAAATTCGAAGGAGCCTCTGTATTGATTCCCGGAATTTTATCTGTTAATCTGGTAAGGAATGGCAACTGATTATTATACATCATATTCACCCCTACCATTGTATTGTTTACGGCTTCCTGACCGTAATTTACTTTTTGGGTAAGCGGAGACTCAGAATAATTGACTGCAGTTCCTCCGAAGATAAAGTTTTCACTCACTCTTCTTTCTAGATTTACCCCTAAAAATCTTTTTCTCTGGGTATTGAACGTTAACTGGTTTTCTAATGATATATTAATCGCTTGACCAGACTGTTTTACTGTTTCATTAATAATGGTAACAGATCCCAACATGTAATCTACCGTATAATCAATACCTTCGGTAAGCTGTACTCCGTTTGCCGAAACTTTTACAGAACCCTGAGGTACATTTACAGCTCCCAAAGAAATCCCTTGTCCCTGAGCTCCTTTATAACGACCTTCCATCGTATAACGCTGAGAAAGGCCACTTTGACTAGCTTGCAATTTCTGTTTCGAGTAAAGATCTGAATACACATATTTAGGGTCGTTTCCTACCAAACCGGCTATATAACTTCCGAATGGCTGTACTTTGGTAAACATAATCCGTCCCTGATCTTTTCTAATAGTAATTCCTTCTACAAAGTCAAAAACCCCATCCCCTAAAACCCCATTACTATTCTGTAAATCGCCGTTCACATTAAGACGATCCCAGTTGAAAAGTTTAAGCAAATTGGTACCTTCAACGGGAGTACCAGGTAAGTAATTTACTTTACCTCCTGTCTGTGCATCACGATAATATACATTTAAAATAAAACCATCTCTGTCTACCTGTGCTGCATCTAAAGAATAAAAGTTCTTCATCATTAGATTCCACATTGGTGACTCAACACTCATTTTGGTATTTGATCTTAGCAACTTTGTAACTATAACTGGACTTTCTTCCGAGAATTCACCTACTTTATAAACCTGATTGGTTCCGTTTACAGTATATGAAAATGAGACCGCTAAAAGCTGAGTAGGATTTAGTTTTTGATTTAATGAAATATATCCCAATTGCGGATGAAAAGTATATTCATTCGCATCCATTCTTCTGGCTTTCTTACTTAAGGCAAATTGTTCACCGTCATCATAAGCAACTGTACTTCCTGAAAAAGTCTTCCCTTGAAAATTCGTTTTATAGTTTTTTCCTTGTTCTCTAGGTTTACCAATTGCGTTATTAACCTCATTGTATAAACCGTTTTGAGAATTATCTGGTGTTCCTGAAGCTCCTTCTCCCAAATCCCTAATCCCGATAATACTTTTCTGATATGCCAAATTTGAATTTCCCTGATCCAAAACCCAAACTTCCATTCTGGAAATACTGATTCTTGAATTGATCTGAGGATAATTAAGCAAAGCATTATCATAATTATTTAAGAAATATTGGCCGATAAAATAATGTTGATCGTCTTCATAGTCTATAGCATTTACTTTAAAGTCGCTCATTGTTCCACCCCCTTGCACTACGATATTTCGTGCTTCACCTTGCTGCTGAGAAAGCACCACCGTTCCGAAGGTTTTACCCAGCTGAAATTCACTTTTTACCCCAAATAAAGATTCAGAACCACGTATCAAACTAGTAGAAAGAGGCATATTTACATTACCAAATTCAATTCTTTTGATGATTTTATCTTCACCTCCTGCGTTTGGTTTATTTACATCATTTAATCCTTTAGTCTGAAGGTCTTTCCAGGTACCTTTTGACTGCCAAACTAAATTCATTCTGTTCTCAAAAGCAAAACCACTTTGCGTATCATAATTAGCTTTAAGCTGTAAGTTTTCACCAACCTTTCCAATTAATCCCAACTGAATTCTTTGATCGATATCAAAGGTAAAACTCGTTCTGTTTTGCGGTAAGATTAAAGGATTATCAATTTTTTGATATAAACCTCCAAAATCAAATGAAGCATAACCAGAAGGAATAATTTCAATTTTATTGCTTCCAAAAATAGATTCAAAAAGTCGGTTGTTTATCGTTAACGAAGGAATCAAACCTTTTTTAGCTGCGTCCGTTTTATCTTTTCTGAACATCAGATTGTACTGGTCAGATTTTTCTCTATAAAAAGCTTTAGACTGCTCTGCAAGCATAAACTCTTTATAATCTTCCGGCGACATGGCAACAGGTGGTCCGGTAATTGTATTACCTATCTTAGGATACACGTAGTACATACCGATTTTTACATCGTAATATGCTTCGTAATAAGTAGGGTCGGTAATTTCGTAATTCTTTTTTATAGAGATACCTTGTTGTGTTTGTTCTTGCCCAAAAATATTAATTGAGCTTAATAAAAACAACAAGAGTATATAGATGCTGAGAAACTTATTATTTTTCACCAAATGTTAAATGTTTTTTAAAATTTGTTTTACCAATTCTTCTATAGTAATTTCCGGAATTTGCTTTAAAATACGATCTGCAATTTTCTCGCTTGTTCTCTTAGGAATTCCTAAAACTTCTAATGCAGATAACGATTCTTCTTTCACTTTATTATTCTCAAACGAAGAAATATTCGCTTCAGTAGTTGCAAATTTTTGAACTTTATCTTTCAAATCAACGATGATTCTTTCGGCAGTTTTTGCACCAATTCCTTTGGCTTTTTGTATTACTGCTCCGTTTCCAGAAAGTATTGCCGTTGCAATCTCTTCAAGGCTTAATGTTGATAATAAAATAAGTGCCGAAACAGCACCTACACCATTTACGCTTATTAAGAGGTTAAACATTTCTTTTTCTAAACGGGTATGAAACCCAAACAGCAAATGCGCGTCTTCACGGATAATCTGCTGAATGAATAAAAATGTTTCTTTATTTAGAGTCAATTGTTGAGAAGTCATGAGGCTAATACCGGTATAATATCCTACTCCATTTACGTTGATTACTGCGTAAGTTGGGGTAAGCTCCTGAACGATGCCTTGTAAGGAAAATATCATTATTTATTTTTATAACTTCCAAATATAGTAATTTAAACTAAGTAATGTTTTCATTTCAAAGAAGAATGAGTTTTAACTTAATTTTAAACAGCAAATACAATAAAAACAGCTTTTACACCAATAAACTCCAAAATAAGATTTCTTCATCTTATCAATTAAAATCATTCTGGTTTCGCACTCAATATTCTCTTTTTTAATGATTAAAATACTCAAAATATACCTTACAATTTTCCGGAAAAATTAAAATCATCCAGTTCGTCTATCATTTTTGGGGATTTTTAGCCTTGTTAAATCGATAGTTTTTAGAGATAAATGAGCTCCACAATAAAAAAATATTTAAAATTTTATTTTTCATCTCATTTTATCATCTCATTTTGAGACTGCATTTAAAGAACATCTAAAGAGGGTTAATCGGTTTCAGCAATTAATAAAATCTTGTTTGATTGCTTTTAAAGCATTTAAGTGACAAAAGTCAGGTTGATTTTTCCATGAATAATAATTTATATTTACCTCATTATTTTTAATTATTCTAAATAAATGAAAAAGCAATACGCACTTTCAATCTTATTATTGGCAACTTTAGCCACCAATACTTTTGCTCAAAACCAACAAGACAGTATCACAACCAAAGAAATTAGCGAAGTGATTATGGTATCTTCCCGTTCGCCAAAACAAATCAGTGATATTCCGGGTACAGTTTGGGTCATCAGCGATAAAGAACTTAAAACTCAGATTCGAGGTGGAGCCGGATTAAAAGAAGTATTGGGAAATATGATTCCCGGATTCGATTTTGGAAATCAGGGACGCACAAATTATGCCCAAAACATGCGTGGAAGAAATGTTTTGGTAATGATCAACGGGATTTCTATTAACAGTACAAGAGCAACAAGCCGACAGTTTGATGCAATCGATCCTTTCAACATCGACAGAATTGAAGTGCTTTCTGGAGCTTCTTCTATTTATGGAGGTGATTCTACAGGAGGGATTATCAACATTATCACTAAAAAGCCAACATCAAACAAACTGGCTTTCGAAACTTCTGTGGGTTTAAAATCAGGTTTTCATAAAGATGATCTCGATAAAAGAATCGCGCAATCTATCTCGGGTGGAAATGATAAGATAAAATTCAGACTGGGAGCAGCTTTCACACAAAATGAAGGAGCTTTTGATGCGAATGGCGACCAAATAATCACCGATGTAAAACAGGCAGATTTTCAATACAACAGATCCATAGATTTATTGGGAGGCATTAGTGCTAAACTGGCTCCTAATCAAGACCTGAATGTAGATTTGCAATATTACAATTCAAAAGTAAGAAACAAGAAGTGGCTTTCTTTCGGACAGAATTTTGTCGGGTTTACCACAAAAAATCCTGATTTAATAAATGTTTCAGATGGGGCCGATTCGGATCTCGTTCCAAGAACAGAACGTTTTATGGCCAATATTAATTACAATGCACGAAATATTTGGGGCGGACAAAACTTAATTTTACAAGCTTACGGAAGGCGTGAAGAAGTAGACTTCGGAGCCTCTTTTGCCGAAGTACCAAAACCACCAGCTGGAGTTGTACTTCCCGTTTTTCTTTCTTCAGCAAGAGGAAATACAAATGCATATGGCGCAAAATTGGTTTTAAATAAAAAATGGAGCGCTTTCAATTTTACTTACGGAGTTGATGTTGACTTAGAAAATTTCACAGGAGATCAGGCCATTTTTAATCCACAAAAAAGTGCACAGTCTGGAGGTTTAGTCAATCAGACCGATGCTTTTGTAGGAAGATATCCCGACACCAAAACTTCTGCGCTTTCGGGTTTTATTCAGGCAGATTGGAATATTACCAACAAACTAACTTTTTCAGGAGGTGTACGTCAACAGTTGATTAATGTAAAACTGGATGATTTTGTAGGATTCAAAGAGCAGGTTTATATGCATTTCGGATACGGAAATTCTGCAGATGCCGTGAAAGGAGGCAAAAACAATTACGATGTTACTTTGCTTAATGGAAGTTTATTGTACAAATTCAATCCTTCTTGGCAGACTTGGTTTAATTTTTCTCAGGGATTTGCCGTTCCTGATGCTGCAAAATCGTATGGTTTCGGTAAATATCAATTAACGAACAACCGTTGGAATTTACTCAACAGCATGAATATCGCAGAACAACCTTTAAGCGGAATTAAAACGGATCAGATGGAGCTTGGTTTCAGACACAACAGAACTTCAGAAGAAGGACTTTCTGCTCAAGGATCAGTTTTCTACGCACTTTCCAACAAAACTTTGAAAATAGATAACGCAGCTTTTACTATTTCTTTGCTTGATCAGAAATTAAGAAACTATGGTTTTGAAGGAGCTTTAAGCTATAGATTCTCTCAAGGTTTAGAACTAGGAGGAAATGTTTTATTAATGCAGTCTGAAACAGAAACCGTTGATAAAGGTTGGCAAAACCAATCGGTTTACACGACTAATCCTTCAAAATTTATGGTGTTTACAGGATGGAATGCGAAAAGTTTTTCATTAAGACTACAAATGCAAAATTCTATGAATTACACCGATTTAGCAGACATGAAAATGATGGGTTACACCTTATTTGATTTGGTTGGAGATGTAAAATTAAACAAAGGAGTCATCAATTTCGGAGTACAAAATATCTTCAACAAACAATACACGACCATTTGGGGACAACGTTCTGTATTTTTCTACGGCGCTCCTCAAAAAGCTTTCGCTTATCAAGGAAGAGGAACTACATTTTCTGTAGGATACACGATAAATTATTAATTATTTAAAATAAAATTGAAACATTCCGTCACTTCGAGTAGATTTTGAAAAAAAACGTATCGAGAAGTTTTATACTAGAATTAAATTTTTAAAAACCATTAAGATTTTATAAAGAGCGCCAGCTTAATTAAGATTAATCATTTTGATTTACTTACGTGAAGCTATTTTTAATAATTCTTAACTCCTTAATAAATCTTAATGGTTCAATTAAAGAATCTTAGAAGTACTAATTAAAAAGTAAAAAACACCAACCAAAAATTTTTATGAATACATTTATTACCGAACAATTGGTTTCGGAAAAGGAAAGTCTTTTCCCAAATCTGGAGAGTTTATTTTGTGATATCAATATTCACGAGTATCAAAATGTAATGCAGAAAACACAGGAAACAGTGATTGCATTTTTAGAAGATAACACTCAACCTTTCAGTGGAGTTTCTCCAAAAGAACTGAGAAAACATTTTGAAAACATCAATCTTAACGATGCTCCTCAAAATTACGAAGAGGTTTTTGAAGAAGTAAAAACACTTTATACACAACATGCCGTTGCTTTCCATCATCCAAAATATGTTGCGCATCTCAATTGTCCGGTTGTTATTCCTGCAGTTGCGGCTGAAATGTTGATTAGCTCTATTAATTCATCTTTAGACACTTGGGATCAAAGTGCAGGAGGAACCTTGATGGAACAAAAACTCATCGAATGGACGTGCAATGAAATCGGTTATGGAAAAAATTCAGACGGGATTTTCACGAGTGGCGGTTCTCAAAGTAATCTGATGGGAATGTTGTTGGCGAGAGATTATTATTCAATCAAAAATTTTAATCATAACATCAAAAAAGATGGATTGCCAGAAAATGCACATCGTTTCAGGATTTTTGTTTCGGAAATGGCGCATTTCAGTATTCAGAAAAGTGCATCAATTTTAGGATTAGGAGAGCAAGCTGTAGTTAAAATCAAAACCGACCGCTCTTTTAAAATGAACAGTATTTTATTGGAAGATGCTATTCAGAAAGAAATTGAAAATGGCAATATTCCTATTGCAGTGGTAGCGACAGCAGGAACCACAGATTTTGGAAACATCGATCCTTTAACGAATATTTCAGCTATTGCAAAACAATATGGGATGTGGTTTCACGTAGATGCAGCTTACGGTTGCGGATTACTTTTAACTGAACAACACCGTCATTTAATCAATGGAATTGAAAATGCAGATTCTGTGACCGTTGATTACCACAAATCTTTTTTCCAGCCTGTAAGCAGCAGCGGATTTTTGGTAAAAGACAGAAATTATTTCAGTTTAATCACGCATTATGCAGATTATTTAAATCCAAAGGATCACGACGAAAATGAAATTCCGAATCAGGTAAATAAATCAATTCAGACGACAAGAAGATTTGATGCGTTGAAACTTTGGTTTACTTTAAGAATTATCGGTAAAAAAGGACTTGGAAATTATATTGAAAGAATTATTTCCACAGCAAAAGAAGCTGCCATTCTTCTTGAAAATGACCCTCATTTTGAATTATTAAACCGTTCTGATATTTCAGCGTTGGTCTTCCGTTATTCTGCGGACCCTTTCAAAACTTTTGATCTGAGCAGAATCAATACCTACATCAAATCACAACTCTATAAAAACGGAAATGCGCTTGTCGCAGGAACAAAAGTAAATGGGCAGTTTTACTTGAAATTTACTATTCTAAATCCTTTAACAACAGTTGAAGACATCAAATCTATTTTAATCACAATAAAAAAATACGGAAATGAATACATTGAAGTTAACTAATCAGGAATACGCAGAAAATATTAATTATACCGCTCTCATTAATTGCTATATGAGAGAATTTACCAACTGGAGCCGTTATCTGGGAATCCCTAAATATGATATTGCCATTGCTAAAAATATCAGAAAAACATCGACAAATCTTCATATCAGAATCGATTTTTCTTCGATAGGATGCGATGTTTATATTCCTGTAAATTATTTTTCTGAAACGGGAAGGCATCTTTTTGATTTTCCAGTTTTGCGAAGAGTTTTAGAAACGGATGAAGTTTCGGAAGTTGATATTTACGGTTTTATGACCTTAATCGCAGAATATTCAAGAGGAATTCATTCCGATATTGATGCTTCTACAGTTTTAAAAAGATTGAATAACAGCATTGAAAATCTTACAACATATTTAGATTATTTATCTGAAAACAATAAATCGGTGAATGATTTGGAAATGTCTTTCATTGAAGCTGAACAATCCCTTGTTTTAGGCCACATTTTACACCCGGTTCCAAAATCGAAGCAAGGTTTTGATCAGAAAGATTTGTTGAAATATTCGCCTGAAACTTCCGGGCAATTTCAGTTGTTTTATTTCTTAATTAATCCTGAAAATGTCATTGAGAAAAATGCAGACGGAAAGCTTGTTACTAAAGAATTGGGCGAAAAAATATATCCACTTTTAAATTCAGAACATAAAAAATTATGGGATGAGTTTCCGGATTATCAGATTGTTCCGATGCATCCTTGGGAAGCAGAATATTTGCTGGTTCAGGAAGATGTTCAGGTTATGCAGGAGCAGGGAATTTTGTTTGCTTTAGGTCATTATGGAGAATTCTTCACTCCTACTTCATCGGTAAGAACGGTCTACAGTGAAAACAGCAAATGGATGTACAAATTTTCTCTTCATGTAAAAATTACCAACTCGGAGAGAATTAATTTATATCCTGAGCTTCATCGTGGTCACGACATCAGCAATTTATTAAAAACAGATTGGGGAAAAAATTTACAAAAAGACCATCCTGAAATTGATTTTATGGTTGACCCAGCTTTTATTGCCGTAAAGTTTAATGATAAAGTAATTAATGGGTTTAATATCAGCATCAGAAGAAACCCTTTTCAGGGTGAAAATAAGACTAAAAACGTAACGCTTTTAGCAGCACTTTGTCAGGACGGAATTTTTGGTCAGCCTTCGAGACTTCAAAATATTATTGTCAACACTGCAAGAAATCTCGATTTATCAGTAGAACAGGTCGCTTTAGACTGGTTTAAACAATATCTTCATATCTGCGTAAGACCTATCGTCGGAATTTTGAATACGTATGGATTAGCCTGTGAATTTCATCAGCAAAACGTCATGATTGAGCTTGATAAAAAAGGTTTTCCTGCGAAAATTTATTTTAGAGACAATCAAGGGTTTTTCTTCAGAGAAGGCAGAAAAGCACTGGTTTCTAATGCGCTTCCCGGAATTGCAGATAAAAGTCAGTCGATTATTGATGAAGAATCTTTGGCTCCAAAATACACGTATTATCTGGTGACCAATAATATTTTAGGGGTTGTGAATGCATTAGGCTGTAATCAATTAGCTGATGAAAGAAAATTAATCAATCTTGTTTATAAATCATTCAAAGAACTTGAAAATGAAGATGAAACAGGTTTAGTAGATTACATAATCAACAAAAGAAATTGGTACACGAAAGGAAATTTAATTACAAGCCTTCAAAACATCAATGAAGCAGACGAAAACCTGGAATATCCTGCGGTTTTTCTAGACACCCCAAATCCTTTAAACAAATATTTTTTCTCTCATAAATTAATTAAGCCCGAAACTAAAGAAATTGTTTATTCAAGATATTTTGAAGAAGAGAATGTAAACATCAGCATTCGTCCTTTCAACATCGACAATGATTTTGAAATGATTCACGAATGGTTTAATAGGGAACATGCAAAACCTTTTTGGAAAATGGATGGACCCAAAAAAGACTTAGAACTTTGGTTCAGAACAATTCTTCCAAGTGATGAGCAACATAGTTTTATTGGTTATGTAAATGATGTTCCACAATTCAGTTTTGAACCGTATTGGCCAATGCGAGATATCGTAGGAGCCTATTATGACGCGCTTCCGACTGATTACGGAACCCATTTTTTTGTTGCAGAAACACAGAAGGATAAAAAATATTCTTTTCAGTCATTTCAGGTTGCTTTAGATTATATTTTTATGCTTCCGGAAGTGGGAAAATGTATTGGTGAAGCCTCTGTTGATGCTGTTCCTACTGATAGAATCATTACAAAATTAGGGTACACTCGTGAAGGTGTAATTGAAATGCCTCACAAAACGGCTTATCTTACTTTCTGTACCCGTGAAGGATATTGGGAAAAATGCCCTGAAAGCAGATTGGAAGCAAAAAGTATTTAAAAACATTCTTTCATAAAGGCTTCGACGGGCTCAGCCTGACACTGCTGATTTTTACACTTAGTATTAGCGGTGTCATCCTGAGCCTGTCGAAGGATCTTTACAATATTAATTTCAAAAAATAAAAACATTGGAAAACAATAAAATATACGACATCATCGGAATCGGAATCGGTCCTTTTAATCTTGGCTTAGCTGCACTTTTAGAGCCCATAGAATCTATTCAGTCACTTTTTCTGGATCAGGCAGAAGGTTTTGATTGGCATCCCGGGTTGATGCTTGACAATGCTACACTTCAGGTTCCTTTCATGGCAGACTTGGTGACAATGGCAGATCCGAAAAGTAAATACAGTTTCTTAAATTTTCTAAAGAAAACAGATCGGTTATATAAATTTTTCATTCGGGAAGATTTCTTTATTTTAAGAAAAGAATACAATCTGTATTGTCAATGGACCGTCAATCAATTAGAGAATTGCCTTTTCGGAAAAAAGGTTGAGAATATCACTTTTAATGAATCTGAAAATGTATATATCATCGAGGTTCTAGATTTAAAAAACAATGATGTTAAAAAATATTATACTAAAAAACTGGCTTTAGGAACAGGAACTCAGCCGAAGTTACCTGAATTTATGAAAGATAAAAACTATCCGAATATTATTCATACTTCAGAATACCTCAATCATAAAGAAGATATTCTGAATGCAAAATCAGTTTCTATTATCGGTTCCGGACAAAGTGCAGCAGAAATTTTTCAGGACTTACTTCCTGAAACCAATGATAATTTATCGATGAGTTGGTTTACAAGACCCGACCGTTTTTTCCCGATGGAATATTCGAAACTGACATTGGAATTAACTTCGCCAGAATATGTAGATCATTTTTATCAGATGCCATCTAATCAACGTAAAAATATTTTAGCAAAACAACATCCGCTTTATAAAGGAATTAATTTTGACCTCATCAATGATATTTTTGATACGATGTATGAGATGAGTGTTGGGAATATTCCGTTAAATGTGGCATTAAAACCAAGTTGCCAACTGGATAACATTTCTCCTGAAGGAAATTCTTATGTGTTAAATTTCACACATATTCAGGATGAAGTTACCTTTACCAATATCTCAGATTATGTGATTCTGGCGACAGGCTACAAATACAAAGAACCTAAGTTTCTGAAAGGAATTGAAAATAAAATCAATAGAAACGAAGATGGATTATTTGATGTAAGCCGTTACTACACCATTGATAATGATGGAAGTATTTTTGTACAAAATGTAGAACTTCACACCCATGGTTTTGTCACTCCCGATTTAGGAATGGGCGCTTATCGAAATGCAATTATCATTAATGCTTTAGCCGGAAAAGAAATTTATACAATTGAAAAACATATTGCCTTTCAGCAATTCAATACCTCAAAAGAATGGATCGCAAAACCTTCATCTTAAAAGGTGACTTAAAAAAGGTCATGTGGGAAACTTCATGGCCAGCCGTTGCAGCAATCGTCTTGTACGGAATTAATAATTTTTTAGATGCCATTTTTGTTGGTTATTTAATTAATACAAAAGCTCTTGCCGCAGTGGGAATCGCTTTTCCACTGTCTCAAATCGTTTTAGGTTTCGGAAGATTGGTAGGAATTGGCGCCGGTGCCGCAGTAAGTATGTGGATTGGCGAAAATAAACAAAACAAACTATACAATCTATTTGGAAGTTTCAACTTTCTGTGTATTTTTTTCTCTTTAATTTGTACCATTCCTGCTTATATTTTTGCACACGAGTTGATGGCAATGATGGGTGCAAAAGGAGATTTACAAACGATTGCAGTAGAATATTTTAGGGTCACTTTAATTGGAACAATTTTCTGGATTTATGGTTTAGCCTTAAATATGTTGATTCGTGCAGAAGGAAAAATGAAAACCGCTGCAATGATGATTGCCGTTGGATTAGTCATCGATATTATTTTAAAACCTATTTTTATTTCAACCTTTAATATGGGAGTTTCCGGTGCAGCTTGGGCAACCAATTGCGGAATGCTGATTTATTCCCTACTCGGTTTTTATTATTATGCTAAAGGAAAAAGCTCGTTTAAAACCAATTGGAAATCGGTTTCTTATCATCCTGAAATAGGAAAGAGAATTTTAAAATTAGGACTTCCGGAAATGATTTTATCGGTAATGGGAGTGGTACAAAGTATCATTATTTTTAATGCAATCGCTTCTTACGGAACTGAAGATGACATTTCTTTTTTTACTGTTTTGAATCGATTTTTTCTGTTTTTATTAACTCCATTATTTGGATTAATGCGAGGTTTACAGCCCGTTGTAGGAATCAATTTCGGCGCGGGACAATTTGACAGAGCCAGAAAATTTTTAAAAACCTATATTTTGGCAGGCGTCGCAATACTCTCACCATTCTTTTTGATTGCTCTCTTATTTCCGCAACAGTTAATTGGCTTAATGCTTCCGGGATATATTGTAAATGCAAGTCAGATTCAGGATTTCAGATTATTTTTTTCTGTGCTTCCTTTACTACCAGTTACGGTTTTGGCACTCTCCTATTACCCTGCCGTAAATGACAGCAAAAAAGCAAGTTTCTTAGTTTTCCTACGACAATTGATTCTCTACATTCCATTAATGCTTATCCTTCCTTATTATTTCGGAGTGAAAAGTATTTATTGGGGAAGTGCTTTGATAGAGGTCATTGTTGGGGTGACTACTTTTATTATATTAAGGAAAGGAATTGTGAAAACGAAGATGCAACTTACGTAAAAACATAAGTCGGGCAGAATTCGTAAAATTCTGCCCGACTTTTTTCTTATTAATTGTTGGATGTTATTATATTGTTGATAGGATTTTATCCTATCCTTTGTTAAGTCGTCCCTTCGGGACTTCTATTAACAATTATTTTTTACCTTCTCTTCTCTGTGCATCCAAAACTGCAACCGTTGCTAAGTTTACAATCTCATCAACACTTGAACGCATCTGTAAAACGTGAACCGGTTGTTTTAGTCCCATCAAAATTGGTCCGATTACTTGTGCAACCTTCATTCCTCTGATGATTTTGTACGACAAGTTAGCCGATTCAAGATTTGGGAAAATAAATGTATTGGCTGGAGTAGTTCCTAATTTTGAGAACGGATAATCACTTAAATGATCTGCATTCATCGCAAAATCCGGCTGAATTTCTCCATCCACAATCATTTTCGGAAATTTTTCATGAAGAATATTGACTGCTTTTGCTACTTTTTTAGACGTATCAGAAATGGCAGAAAAGTTTTCAAAACCTAACATTGCAATTCTTGGTTCGATAGCGAAAGATTTTACGGTGTGTTCTGCCATTTTAGCAATATTCACCAAATCTTCAGCAGTAGGATTTTGATTGATAGAAGTATCTGCAAAGAAAATAGGTTTCTTTTCAGACAAAATCATCATCATTGCCGCCACTTTATCAACACCTTTCTCTTTTTCGATTACTTCTAAAACAGGTCTTAAAGTAGAAACATAATTTTTAGAAAAACCAATAATCAATCCGTCTGTATCCCCATGTTTTAACATCAAAGGACCAAAATAATCTCTCTGGCGAACGTATCTTTTTGCCTTGTACTCGTTCATCCCTTTTCTCTGACGAAGTTTCCAAAGGGTTTCTCTGTATTTTTTTCTGTTTTCTTTCTGGTCGTCGTCACTAGGATCGATAATCGGAACGTCAATGTCGATTCCGAAACGCTCCATTTGTTCTTTCACATATTTTTTGTCTCCTAAAAGAATAGGATGCGCAATACCTTCTTCATATAAAATTTGTGCAGCTTTTAGAACATTATATTCTTCAGCATTTCCTAAAGTAATTCTCTTAGGATTAGCTTTTGCGCGGTTTTGCATCATTCTTACCAACTTCTCATCTCTTCCCATTCTGTCGAGAAGTTGATTTTCGTATTCGTCGAAATCGGTAATTGTTTTTCTTGCCACACCACTATCAATAGCAGCTTTTGCTACTGCGCTCGAAACTTTGGTAATTAATCTGTTGTCAAATGGTTTTGGAATAAAATATTCTCTTCCAAACTGCAAATTCTTAACATTGTATGCTAAAATTACCGCTTCTGGAACCGGCTCTTTCGCCAAATTAGCAATAGCATGAACCGCAGCTAATTTCATCTCTTCATTAATTCCTTTTGCCTGAACATCTAATGCACCACGGAAAATATATGGGAAACCAAGAACATTGTTCACCTGATTAGGATAATCACTTCTTCCAGTTGCCATGATGACGTCTTTTCTTGTAGAAAGTGCCAAATCATAAGCAATCTCAGGATCAGGATTTGCCAATGCAAAAACAATTGGGTTCTCAGTCATGCTGCTCAACATTTCTGGCGTCATCACATTTCCTTTAGACAAACCAATGAAAACATCTGAACCTTTTACGGCATCTTCTAAAGTTTCAATATCTGTTTGAGCAATGAAATCTAGTTTTTCCGGAGTAAGATTTTCTCTTTTATGATTGATGACACCTTTACTATCGCACATCAATACATTTTCTCTTTTTAAACCTAAAGAAATATAAAGATTGGTACAAGCAATTGCCGCAGCTCCTGCTCCGTTGACCACCATTTTCACTTCTTCAATATTCTTATTGGCAATCTGAAGAGAATTAATTAAAGCAGCTGCAGAAATAATCGCTGTTCCGTGCTGATCATCATGCATCAACGGAATATCTAATTCTTCTTTTAGTTTTTGCTCAATATAAAAAGCTTCAGGAGCTTTGATATCTTCAAGGTTGATTCCTCCAAAAGTAGGAGCAATTCCTTTTACAATTTGTATAAATTTATCAGGGTCTTTTTCGTCAATTTCAATATCAAAAACATTGATGTCTGCAAAGATTTTAAACAAAAGACCTTTCCCTTCCATTACAGGTTTTGAAGCTTCAGCACCAATATCTCCCAAACCAAGAACTGCTGTTCCGTTTGAAATTACAGCCACCAAATTTCCTTTTCCTGTATAATCGTAAACTGTTTCAGGATTTTTTTCAATCTCCAGACACGGAATAGCAACCCCCGGAGAATATGCCAACGACAAATCTCTCTGTGAAGAGTGCGGTTTTGAAGGAATAACTTCAATTTTTCCTTTAGGTTCAGCTTTATGATAATCTAACGCGGCCTGATTGAAGTTTTTTTCGTCGCGATGAGTTTTACTTGACATAGAATTTTCTGTTTTTTATTTAATATTTATCAAATTAGAAGTTATAAATGTTCTTTTGTCTTAAAACAAAAGAACCAAAAATTCAAGACTGGATTTCTCCGCTAAAATTTAAAAAACTTCCTAAAATTTCCAAACTCGGGCGGAAACAATATTTCAGATGCTAATCCTATTTTCTGCCGCCACTCAAACAGTGGAAATTTCTTTACGGAATTTTTTAAAATTTCTTTACGCTGCGAACTCCTAAGTCGTTTAGAAAGTTTTATTACTTAATTTGACATTTATTTATATATTATTTTTTACTTAAACTTATTATCTACTATAAAATATATTTAATGTGGTAATCGACTAAACTTTCGATGGGTTTCTGTACGATATGCCCCACATTTAAATTGAGTTCTGACGCAGCAGAACGTAAAATATTTTCGTAATAATAAGCAATTGAGCCTATAAAATTAATCTCGGCATTCTGAGATTCTTCATACGGAAGAACCTGATAATCGAAGAAATTTTTCATCTCTTCCAAAACCATATTCTGGAAGTAAGGATGCTCTTTTCTTTCGACTACAAATTTATTGAAATTGGCCAAGTAAGCATTTGGTCTGGTGGTATGATACATGTTTTTTAACGCTTCGTCAATCGTTAAACCATATATTTCTTTAAACGCAAGATGTAAATCCTGAGGAAGTTTTTGCATAAAAAATCTGCGCACCAATTGTTTTCCAATCGCGCTTCCGCTTCCCTCATCTCCCATAAGATATCCTAACGAAGGAAGTTTTATTTTTAAATTTTCTCCATCAAAATAGCATGAGTTTGATCCTGTTCCTAAAATACACACTATCGTCGGCTTACCATTATAAGCAGCATAAGCAGCGGCATAAAGGTCTTCTTTTACAACGATTTGAGCATTGGTAAAAACTTTACCTACTTCCTCTTCTATCGTTTGACAGTTTTTTTTCACGCCACATCCTGAGCCATAGAAAAAAATCTTGGTAATAGAATTCTTAACTGATATTAAGCTATTATTTTTTTCAATTTCGGGTACGATAAGCTCTTTGCTGATAAAATTGGGGTTGAAACCAATGGTTTCGGTCTTTAAGAAAACGTTTTTGAAGTCATCCAAGATTACCCAGTCAGATTTAGTAGAACCACTATCAACAATAGCAACCATATTTCTAGTTTTAAAGGGCTAAATTATGAATTTATCTTTAATTAGCCCTCAAAAACGGGTACAGATACTTTCATTTATGATTAAGTTCAGCTTTTGATTTCGTTTTTATTTTGATTAAACTGTATCAACCAGTCTTCTATCTCTTCTTCAAGATAAGTGGCTTGCATCACCATGGCGTTGATAAAATCGTCGGGTACAGGATCGCCGTTTGAATTTTCAAGATTCCAAAGGTCGTCTGACATATTTTCGTACTCTGAGTATACCCTTTTGAAACGGGTATTTTCTTTTTCTAAAACTTCAATATTTTTCTGTTGAAGCTGAAATTTTCTGTATTTGTTTTGAGATTTCATACAAATAGTGGGGTTAAATGTGGTTTATAAAACTTGTGCAGATACTCCTTATCGTGCATTACAAGATAGAAAGACCATCAACAGAAAAAGTTGAAAATGAATTTTTTATCAGGTACAGTTTCTTTCGTTCTGAAAATTAAATTTAGAAATTATTTTAACACGAAAAAAAAAATTAACAACTTTTTTCACTGTTTAACATATAGTTATAAATTTGCATATTATTAAAATAGATGACAGCATTATTACTACGCCACAAACAAGTACTTTTATTTATCGTTGCAGGCGGACTCAGTGCGATTGTGGAAATCGGGAGTTTCAAAACCTTCAGCACCTATCTTCCGCAAATTATTTCTCAGGAACAGAATTTTCACGGAATTCATTATCCGTTAAGTAATATTTTCTCGACAAGCTGCGGAATTTTATTTAATTATTTCCTGAGCATCTGGTTTGTTTTTGAGCGCGGAAAACATTCTAAACGAAAAGAGTTTGTCTACTTTATGGGGGTTTCTTTTATGTCAACCATTTTAAGTTTAACTTTCTTTCAGGTATTTTACAGTTTTATATTTAAAGACAATATTGATTTAATTTTTTATACCTTGAGTCCGGAAATGACGAGTAAGATTGCTGCTATACTGCTGGTTTCTATTCTTAATTATTCTGTAAAGAAAAAAGTAATATTTAACGGTTGATTTGTGACTAAAATTTTAAATTACCTCTGGAGATTCTGGCTGATTATATTGGCTACTATTCTCACTACTATTCTGGGATTACCCGTTTATATTTTATCTTTAAAGAAAAGTACCTTTAAATATGCCAATATCTTAATAAGAATTTGGTGCTACGGAATGTTTTTCGGAATGGGTTTAAGATACCAGCTCATCAATCTAACTGATAAAAAGATTGACAAAAACAAGCAGTATGTTATTATTTCAAACCATACTTCGATTATGGATATTATGCTTCCCTGTATTTTATTTCCTAACCATCAACTTTGTTATGTTGGAAAGAAAGAACTGATGAAAATTCCGATTTTTGGAACCATCTACAAAAGAATCTGTGTGATGGTAGACCGAAGCAGTGCCAGAAGCCGTGCCGATGTCTACCGTAGATGTGCCGAAAAAATGGAAGAAGGTAACAGCATTGTTATTTTTCCTGAAGGCGGCGTTCCTGATGACACGTCAATTGTTCTAGATGAATTTAAAGATGGAGCTTTTACACTTTCATCAAAACATAACTCTCCTATCGCAGTCTTTACTTTTGTAGGTTTAAAAGAAATCTTTCCTTTTGACAATTCTAAAGGACATCCCGGGAAAGTAAAAGTATTTTTCAACGGCATCTTAGAACCCACCGACTCACCAAAAAACTTGAAACAGTCTGCTTTTGAGATGATAAAAAAAACTTTAACAGAACACAGTTAATCACATAAAAAATATATATTTGTTATTACGAATTTATTTTCAACAAATATGTCAAAAACAACTACTCAACCTACTAATTACCCCGCACTTTATACACTTATTTTAGTGTTTTTCTTTTGGGGTTTTATTGCAGCAGGAAACAGCATTTTTATTCCTTTCTGTAAAAATTATTTCTCACTCGACCAGTTTCAATCGCAGCTTATCGATTTTGCATTTTATACCGCGTACTTTTTGGGAGCATTATTGCTTTTCATATTCAGTACCATTAAAGGCATCGATATCATTGGCAAATGGGGCTACAAAAAAAGTATTGTTTACGGTCTTCTCCTCTCCGCAATCGGAGCAGCTATTATGATAATTGCGGTAAAAGCAAACGTTTACTACGGAATGCTGATTGGATTATTCGTTGTAGCGCTTGGTTTTTCTATCCAGCAAACAGCAGCCAATCCTTTCGCCGTGTTATTGGGAGACCCCAAAACAGGAACCAGCCGACAAAATCTTGCAGGCGGAGTAAACTCTTTTGGTACCTCAATAGGTCCTATCATTGTAGGCTTAGCTCTTTTCGGAACTACTGCCAGTGTAGATGACGACCAGATTAAACATTTAGCTTTAGACAAAGTAATTTTATTGTATACCGCTGTAGGAGCTTTATTTTTAGTTGCCGCGGGAATTTTTTATTTTTCTAAAAAACTACCTGCCGGAATTTCTACAGAACCGATGGAAAAAGCAGGAAAAGCAAGAAAGAATTTGATTGCGATGACTGTTTTGGTCATCCTGTGTTTCATCCCAGTATTTGCAAGTTATAATTCTGATGCAGCTCTAAAAATTGAGGATTTAAATAAAGAAATAACCGCTTTAGACACCAGTAAAAAAGCTGAAACTAATGCTGCCACGATAGAAAATATTCAACAAAATATTGATGCTAAAAAAGCAGAATTACAAGAGGTAAAACATCCTTTAGAAAAAACAAGAATGTATTATTTAGGCGGTGCTTTGTTAGCCGTAGTTCTATGTCTTGTTTATGCTAACACAAGCTCTAAAAAAAATCCTGAAGGATGGGGAGCGATGAAATATCCACAACTTGTTTTGGGAATGCTCGCCATTCTTGCTTATGTAGGTGTGGAAGTTGCCATTGGTAGTAACTTGGGTGAACTTTTAAGCTTACCAGAATTCGGGGGACATCAGTCTTCAGATTTAGCACCTTACATTTCGATGTATTGGGGAAGTTTAATGATTGGAAGATGGACCGGTGCAATCACTGTTTTCAACCTTAATAAGCAACAGCAAATGATTGCTACTATTGTGGTTCCGTTTATTGCTTTCTTGGTCATTATAGGAATTAACATGATTGCGCAAAAAGACATGTCTAACCTATATTTTTATGCAATCTGCATCGTAATCCAGGTGATTTTATTCCTTATAAGTAAAAATAAACCAGCTTTAACGCTTATTATTTTCGGAATTTTTGGGGTGACAGCAATGATTGTCGGGTTAATGACCACCGGAAATTTTGCAATCTATGCCTTCTTATCAGGAGGTTTAGCATGTAGCATTATGTGGCCGTCAATCTTTACACTTGCCATTACAGGTTTAGGAAAATATACTGCTCAAGGTTCTGCATTTTTGGTCATGATGATTTTGGGTGGTGGAATTATCCCTCCATTACAAGGAAAGCTTTCTGATATAATTGGAATCCACAGTTCGTATATTATCCCGGTACTTTGCTTTGCCTATATTACACTATTTGCATATCTTGCAAAGAAGACCTTAAGCAAACAAGGAATTGATGTTGACGTTTTAGAATCTGAAGGTGCGCATTAATACTACAAAAACATATAAAAAAAAGAGATTTTGGGCGGGTATTTTACTTGCCCAATTTCTTTTGTTCTATACTTTTTCAAAACTGCAAATCATGGTTTCTGTTTTTGAAAAATTATTTGAATTTCAGAAAGAAATCCATCAACAGCTCTTTGCGTGGGTTCCTTTTTCATTTGGAGATTTGATGTATATCTTATTAGGAATTTTATTGGTTTATCTAATCATTAAACTTTTAAAAAAGAGAACAAGAAGTACCGCTTTATTTAAAATATTAATCGTTTTAAATATCACTTATTTCATCTACCAAATATTTTGGGGAATGCTTTATTTCCAGACACCAATTATCGCAAAACTTCCCAAAACAGAAGTTACGCTGGAAGTAAGAAAAGCATTGGCATTAGAATATCTTGAAAAATCTAAAGCGACCAGAAAGCTCGTTAAAGAAAATAAAAACGGAGTTTTTCTAAGCAGTGATTTAAATGCCATTCAGCAAGAAATATTAAATCGACAAAAAACACTTCCTTCTTTTATCAATCAAAAAAAGAGCAATGATATTAATTCTTTCAAACCTAGTTTATTTGGGAAAACAATGAGTTTTACTGGGATTCTAGGATATTACAATCCTTTTACTGCAGAAGCTCAGTTCAACGCACAATTACCATCTTCTTACCTCTTATTTACTCTTTCTCATGAAAGTTCTCATCAATTGGGATTTGCAAGAGAACAGGAAGCTAATTTTATAGGCTATCTGATTGGTGCAACATCAAAAAATTCTGAACTCAGATACAGCACAGAATATTTTACGTTAAAAAGTCTATTGAATTCTATCGTTAATGAAGATGAGAATTTTGTAAAGACCGCTTTAGAAAATTATTCTGAAGAAATGAAAAGAGACCGCTTAAATGAAAAGAAATTCATAACAGAACATCAGGGTTTTCTTAATGAGTTTTTTGGATTTACTAACAATATTTTTCTTAAAAGTAATCAACAAGAAGGCTCGATTACCTATTCTTATTTTATTGAACTTTTGGTGCGCTACAAAAGAATGAATCCATAAAAAAAGAATCGTATCAGGCGATACGATTCTAAAAACACAAATGATGAAAAAAAATTTATTACCTTGACTTGTTCCCTCATTCAAGGCACTGTAAAAGTACGATTTTTTTTTAAAAATCAAAATATAGCCCCTCTTTTTATTCAAGTTTTATGAAAACTTTATGATTTGAAACTATTCCCCTTTTTACTTTTCCCGACAATATGATTTACACATATGCTGTGAAAATTGATTATAAAAGAATTTTAAGGAAGAAATCATTCAAAAAATAAAAAATAGTTTAAAAACAAGTAAATTATTTTATGGCGAAAATCTTAACTAATTTTAATAGAATTTTCCCCTATCGATTAGTGAATTATCTTTCAACAATATTAAAAAGTAAAATAGAAATCTGAATCTTTGTTTCTAATAGAAGCATAAACAAAGTGATTTTACAAATAAAGAGCAAAAAATATATTCCTAACAACAATTCAGAACCTAAAAATTAGTTCAAACATTTAGACTAAGCCGTTCGAAAGCTTTCATAAAAAAGAGACCTAAATGACTTTAGGTCTCATGGAATATGGCTTCGTAAATTTTAATATTCAATAATAAATCGAAAACGTTTTATTACTAAATTTTGTAAATTATTAATAATTGTACAGCTACCATTCTTTGATTATACTTTTTATTTTTTAATGAATTTGATTGCTTTTTCTTCGCCTTTTAGTTTCAGAATATACTGTCCTTTTACAAGTTCGTGTACCATGATATCTCCAGACTTCATTTCTCCAGACTTCACCAATTGGCCTACTGAATTATAAATAACAAAATTAGAATTATCTGCTCCATCCAAATGAATAACATCGGTAGCCGGATTTGGATACAAACTAATCGACTTTGTTTTTACAATATCACGAGTTCCTAATGCAGCAGCAGGAAGAACAAGATTCTGTGCATACACTACAGAGTTTGCATCACTAGGCTTTTGCTCTTTGAATACAATTACCGCTTGGTTATTAATAGGCTTTAAAATATCAATAGAAGTTTTAGAGCCATTAAAGGTAGCCATCGGAATGTATTGTTGTGTCCATGCAAAATCTCCGTTATCATTAAGCAAAACAGCGTTTAAAGAGGTAGGCAACAATGCTGTATTAATTCTTTTTTCTACGACAAAATAAGGTTTACCTTGCGCTAAATGCAAATCACCACTATGCATCATAAATTCACCTGTGATAGGGAAAACCTGCTTGGCATTATCTGTAAATAACCTGTTTCCCGTGTTTTTATCAAATTTTTGAACATATTCCCCGCCTGCACCTTGTCCGGTAGTGGTATAATTCGCTACAGCCCAAATATATGGAGAGCCTGTAGCAAATGCTATTCTTGTATTCTTCTCAAAGCTAGTTTGGTTAATATCAAAGTCTACCCCATCAACTCCCCAAGGTTTAGTACCATCAGAAAAATTAACTCTCTGCAAGTAAGAGTCAAATCTATTCCCTTGCCCTGTACTGTACCCGTAATACACCACGCTACCATCTAGCACAGCAGAATATTTGGTATTATAAGACAATGTTTTTGTACTTACCTGCAACGGACCATCTGACCAAATAATATTCCCATTAAAATCTATTTTTTGAGCAAATAAATAACTTGTAGTTTGCGCTGATATTTTTTTATGAAATAAAAGGGCTACTTCGCTGTTTGGTAATTCAAAAAAATCAGAAGGAGCTGTTTGCTTAGCCGGATCATCAGACGCAATACTTATTGGTGCTGCCCAAACCGGCTGCCCTGCGGCATTGTATCTTTGTACTCTCATTTGAGCTTGAGTAGTTGCAAGATTACCAACAATAATATCTCCATTCGATAATGGTAGAATCTCTGGAGCATACCCTTCTCCAGCGTTGATTCCGTTTGGCCATATTGATGTTCCTTGTGGAGTTACTTTAAAAACAAGTAATGGAGTACCGGCTCCTGTACCTGTTACTCCTATAAAAAGATTATCAGCACTGTCAACTACAATATCTCCAACAGTTGTATAACTAGACATTGGAATCTGGTTGCTAAGCATTACGCCATTGTCTAATAATTTATTTCCATTTTGATCTAATATTTGCAACCACAGCTCGAAATTTGTGGGTGCTGCTACCTGTTTCCAAAATGCGATGTACGTTTTCCCATCTTTAGTCATTGCAGAAAAAGAACCTCCATTTCCTGGATCGGCAACAAATAGATTTTGATCTGTATTAGGATTCCATTGTGCAGATGTTGCAGATATCATGAATCCTGTCAATAATAATGTAATTAATTTTTTCATACTCTCTATTATTTCTTGTTTGAAACAAAGGAATAAAGTATTCTGAAAGTCTGATTAAAAAACATTACACAGTTACCACCTACACCTTAAAAACCATCCCCATACTAAGCACACACATAAACATAAACAACTAAAATACAGAAACTTAAAAATCATCCAGATATTTAGATAAATCTTCTTTCGTATTGGTAAGTTCTAGTTTTTTCCGAAGTCTTGTGCGTGAATTCTCTATTGTTTTAGGAGTAACATTCAATAGATTTGAAATTTCTTTAGTCGATAGCCGAAGTTTTAGCATAGCAGCTAACCGTTTATCATAATTGGTAAGGTTCGGATGTTTTTGTTCTAAATTTTTATAAAACGATTCATGAATCTGTAAAAAGTGATACTCAAAATCTTCCCAAGTATTGGGTTTCACGCTTATTTTAATTTCATTAATAATCTCAGAAATTTCTTCCGCATGCTGATATTTTATTTTTAGAGCATTTACTTTTTCCAAGATAGATTTAAAAATAGAATCAACTTTTTGCTGCTCCATCGACTGATACACCAATAGCTTCTCTTTCATGTGGTTATCAAACTCCAATTCTTTTTCTCTAGCTTCTATCAATTTTTTCTCAAGATTCAACGCTTCCGTTTTATTGCGATAATTAATTGTGTAGAGAATACAGATAACAACGATTAATAGAAAAACCACCAAGACGATAATGTAGATTAGATTCTTTTTTTCTTGCTTTAAGCTGGTGAGTTTTTGCTTTAATTCGTACTCATGCTGAGCTTTGATTCTTTCTACATTTACTGCTTTCTCTTCAATATTCAACATCTCCCGAATAGAATCATACTTTTGAAAGGTAAATGCAGCATTTTTATAATCGTCATTTAAGAGATAGGCTTTGTACAGATTATCTAAGTATTTTATATTATCAAAATCTACAGATTTTTCCTCAATAAATTCACCTGCTTTTTTAGCATACAATAACGCTTTTATAGGCTCTTTTCGGTTAACATAAAAAGTTGCGAGATTATAGATAACATTGTAATTTGCATCTACATCGGTAATTTTATTTTGTTCTAAAATATTTTTTGCTTCTAGTAAATATTTTTCCGATTGTACATATTGTTTTTTACTAAAGAAGAGTTTCCCCAAATTTGACATGACAAATGCCTTTAAAGCCGGATCATCATAATCTTTAAAAACAAGCAGGCTTTTCTGAAAATAATACTGTGACAAATCATACTTTGATAACGAGAAATATGCATTTCCTAAATTATTCAGAGACTTAATAATTCTGGCTTTATCATTTTTCTTTTGGTAAAAATCTAACGTTATTTTATAATATTTAATCGCTCTGTGAGGATCATTGAGTTGTCCATAAATGAACGCAAAATAACTATTAACAATCGCCAATTTTTCAGGGGTATTGCTTTCAGTAAATGCATGATGAGCTTTGGTGCAGTATTCTAATGCTTCATCAAAATGATTAATGTCAATATAAATCTGAATAGTTTTAAGATAAAAATCTCCCAAATCTTTCTCAGGAACTGCTTTTTTAGCTTTTTGAATATATAGATTTGCCTTTTCCCCGTCTTTATACTTTATGGCATTCGCAGAATCTATGTATGCAACATAAGACTTTTTATCTTGCGCAATACAAAAATTGATAAGATTTAAAAATAAAAAAACAAAAAACACTTTCTTTTTCATCATTTAATATAAAAATAGTCTCATTTCAGATTGAAATCAGTAATTCTCATCTAAATTTATCATTTTTTTTTTAATCGGAAGTATTAATTCAAGGTTTAAAAAAATTAAGAACATTTTGGACATAAAAAAACCGCAATCAATGATTGCGGTTTAATATTGTAGCGAAGACGGGAATTGAACCCGTGACCTCAGGGTTATGAATCCTGCGCTCTAACCAACTGAGCTACCTCGCCGTTTTGGTGGTGCAAATATATAAAATATTATGCAACCTCCAAAATTATTTTACATTAAAATATTGCAAAACATCGCCAACATGGCTAGGCTTGCTGATTATCTTGTTGTTAGCATCCAAAATAAAATACGTTGGTGTTGCATGAATATTATAAATTTCAGCAAAAGAACTGTTCCACCCTCTTAATTCTGAATCATTAATCCAAGGAAATGCAGCAATCTTCGTTGTATAAGCATTTTTATCCGTGTCTAAAGACATCCCGATTATCTGAATATTTTTTGCCTGTAGTTCTTTATATTTAGTTAAAAGCTGTGGCAATTCGCTTTCACAATGTGAGCAAGTGGAAGACCAAAAAACAATCACTTTTTTATCGGCTTTTACCTCAGCAATTGACTTGGCATTGGTATTGACCGCAGCGTGGAATTTATAGTCCGGAAAAACAGCTCCAATGTCTGTAGCAGCATTAGACTTCAAAGTAGAAGCCAAACGGTCATTTATGGTACATTTTAAATCTTTTGCTAGCGTAAGATATTTAGTTTTAAATTCATTCATATCGTACACATCAAAAATATCAATCAATTCAGAAAGTACAGTTTGACCTCTCGGTGTCTCCACATTCAGTTTATTGATCAATGTATCTACTGAAGCATTGACGTTGGTATTACCACCTACGTTAAGATACGACACCAGAATTGGACGCAGAAGAGAAGAACTCTCCAACATATCATTTGATTTATCTATAAAATTTACGATTTCCTCTTGCGTAACTTTTTTTGCAGGATTGTTTGAAAGGAATTTATTATAATTGGTATTATAATAATACACAAATGGATGTTTTGACTGGTCTATACTGCTCGTTCCAGACAATCTACCCATCTCGCTGGTTAGCGCTTTCCCAAACTCTGTATTGTCTTTATAATATTCTTTAATTTGCACTAATGCGGGAAGAATAATTTCTTTTTTCTGAGAAGATTCCTGAATGCTATTCATCAACTCATTTGATTCATCCTGATAAATTATGTTCTGAATTTTATTTGCTTTTGTATCAAGCTGAATATTTATATTTTTATTTTCAGAAATAAAACTTACAGAATTATTGGTATTAGGGAAATAAACTTTCATCATCCCAGAATAATTTTTGGGATATTTAAAAGTCCAGGTATTTCCTTTACTTTTTTCTTTGGTAACAATAATATCTTTTGAGCCATTCAATGTATATAGAATAGCTTCTTGCTCATTAAAATCCGGTTGCGACTGGATACTTACAGAAAACTGTGCGTTCATTGAAAATGCAAACAGCATTCCTGACAATACAAATAACTTTTTCATAATGTAAAAATAAAAAAACTCTCCGATTAATCAGAGAGTTTCAAATATTTTAATGTTATTTTTATATTTTTTGAGTTTTGTATCTTTTAGCAAAATAGGCAATTACCAGAATTGCTACTATCGCTAATACATAAACGTACATATCGATGGGAGAAGTAGCGAATGCACCAGGACCATCAGATTCAGTTTGCGGATCAGGAGGAGTATTAGGACCCCCTAAGATTGGCCCCGAATTCCCTTGAGCAAACAAAGATAGGTGAGATACAAACAATGCGAATAGAATAATTAATTTGTTTTTCATAAATATTTTTTATCTCATTACTTTTGTGTTATATACTTGCCCGTTATCAGCCTTAATTGTAATCAAATAACCATTATTTAATTGTTTCGGGATGCTTAACGTATGATTAGATGTCGTATTAACTCTTTTTTCCGAGTTAATTAATTTGCCGCTCATATCAAAAATTGTAATATCTGCATTTTTCCAATTTTTGTCAAATATTACTACAAAATTATCTGAAGATTTTTCATAAGTTACAACTGTACCATTCTTTTTAGCTAAATCTGAAGTTCCTAAAACAGTTTCAGGCTGAGGTTCTCCATAATAAAGACCTGCTTGAGTTACTGATCCTGCGCTTATAACCTGATTTTGAGATAGCATAACGTTGGCTCCGTTAATCTTTATCCAAAAGCTTTCACCTGCACTTAATGCAGATTGGTTTGCCGGAATTAAAGCAGCATCTTCTCTAATTTCAAATTTCAGCTTACTTATCTCAGGAGAGTTAAGTGTTAATGGTATTTTTTTATGTAAAAAGTTTACCTCATTAGCTTCATTAATATATAAATTATATTGAGAAGCGTAAGTAGGATCTATCCCACCAGTAATATACTCTTCATTGGTATAAATAGGTCCATTGATAGGTGCATTGCTACTATTATATCCTAAATTAGCTTGTAAAGTAGCCACTGAGCTATATCCAGTCGTTGCATTATCACGAACTACATAATACGTTCTAGAAATTTCATTATCCTGACTATCTAAAGCAATAACACCTAATTGCTTCAACGTTGGTGAAGGGCTATTCTTTGCAGCTGTAACAGAATAAGATCCCGTAGCTCTTGCAGTACTTGAAAAACGTCTTACCGTATTAAAATTTAATGATCTATTTAAATTAGCAGAAGCATATGTAGTGATTAAACTGGCATCAAGTTTAATATAAACAACTCCTAAAGGCTTAATCACTAAGCTATTCACATCACCTGCAGGAATAGTAGCACCTGTAGAAGTATTACGGCTAAATGTTACGGTTCTATTGGTGGACGTTGTTGTTCCTCCTGAGGCAGTATAATTTACACCTTCTTGTGAGAATCTAATCCCTTTAATCGGAAGTCGATTACCATCTGTTGTTGCTCCTGGTTCATTTACATCTGCACCAATCCAGCTTAAATCAATATTGGTTAAAAAAGGATTTCCATACTGATAAAGTTCTTTTCCATAATTAGTGGTCCAGCTTGTATCAAATGGGTCATTAATATAAGAGTAATATCTTTCACCAAAAACATTAAGGTTTTGCCCCGAACTTCCATAATTAATTCCTAAACCTCCATTTGCAAGATTTACACTACTTGTAGAAGCTACAGCATCTGAAAAAGGAATTCCTTTTAAAGTAAGAACACCTGAATTTGCAGGAGTAGGATTCCATCCACTAGTTCCTACTGCGAAATAAGTAGTTGGGCCATACAGTACGGTTGAGTTTCCTAAATCCGTAGAGGTAGCAGGATTAACAATTCTCATTACGGTCTTTGCATTATCCCAATATGCTAAAGACGAAGTAGATCTGTTACCTGTAAAATTAGAAGCCTGTAATAAATCTTGTGATAAAGATAAAATGGTCTTATTAGAAAAAGGCAATGCCATTTGCTGAAAACTTCCTTGGTTAACAGCTTTATATTCCTTATCTACAATACCTGTAATTTTATCTTGCGCCAAATTCGTTATGTACAATTGTCCATAGGTAGAATTTGCATAAGTTGCTATCGCAGGGGAATTTAATCGTAAAATAATATTTGCACCAGTCGTTTTGAGACCAGGTGTTACATTGGTATCAATTGTCCTGAAAACATCAGTCGCATTACTTCCTACAACCATCATATTACCATGTAGATCAATGTTACCATTGCCTCTGGTCTGTACTCCTCCCCCGTTGTAAACGAGAGCACCATTACTTACATACATTTTAGCGGTATCATCTACATGAAGTAGAATAGTCTGCGCCTGAACAGATAAACCGGTTGCTAAAATTCCGATAGTTAATAAACTTTTTTTCATTGTATACTGTTTTTTTGTGTCAAAAAAAATATTCAGTGTAAAGATATAAATTTTTTCTAAAAAAAACACAAAATCACTTAAGAATCAAAATATTATCTTTTGTAAGAATAATCTCATCATGCTCACCCACGGTAAACATGTAGTCTTCTAAGACTTTTTCTGTAGTTCCTCGTAAACCTCTAGCGCCCAACCCCTTCTCCATGGTCGCATCAACAATAATCTCTATAGCCTCATCAGTAAACACCAATTTTGTACCGTCCATTTTAAAAAGCTCCACAAACTGATTTACAATAGAGTTTTTAGGTTCTTTCATAATTCTAATCATCGTCTCTTTGGTCAATTTTTCAAGATAAGTAATGATTGGGAACCTTCCTAAAAGCTCAGGAATTAATCCAAATGAACGAAGGTCGATAGCATTAATATTTGTTAAAATATACTCATCTTCTTCTACTTTTTTAATTTTTTCAGCACTGAAACCAATGGCTTGCTTATTCATTCTTCTTTCGATAATTTCTTTAATACCGTCAAAAGCTCCCCCTGCAATAAATAAAATATTCTGAGTATTTACCTGAATATATTTTTGGTCAGGATGTTTTCTCCCCCCTTGTGGCGGAACATTTACAATACTCCCCTCCAAAAGTTTCAATAAGCCTTGCTGTACACCTTCACCAGAAACGTCTCTCGTAATACTTGGATTATCAGATTTTCTGGCAATTTTATCAATTTCATCAATAAAAACAATTCCTTTTTCCGCTTTTTCTACATCGTAATCGGCAACCATTAAAAGTCTCGAAAGAATACTTTCTACATCTTCCCCTACATAACCCGCTTCCGTTAAAATCGTTGCATCAACAATGCAGAAAGGAACATTAAGCTCTTTAGCAATTGTTTTAGCCAAAAGCGTTTTTCCCGTTCCTGTTTCACCAATCATGATGATGTTTGATTTCTCAAGCTCTACTTCACGGTTTTCATCTTTTGCATGTAACAATCTTTTGTAATGGTTATATACCGCAATTGAAAGTTGTTTTTTTGCCTGGTCTTGTCCTATAACATACTGATTCAGAAATTCTTTTATTTCTTTTGGCTTTTTAAGCTCCCCCATAGACTCAGCTGGTGAAAATCCGGCTGGCGAAACGGTATCTTTTACAATAGAATGCGCCTGCTCGATACAATTTTCGCAAATAAAGCCATCCTTTCCTGAAATCAGCATTTGCACTTCATTTCTTTTCTTACCACAAAAAGAACATTGGTTTGAATTCATTGTTATATAATATATTATGTAAAGAAGGTCGTAAAAAATTTCTTTTTTACGACCTTCTGTAATTGTTAAGAATTAATAATTAAATTTTGTATTTCAGAGTACTCTTCCGCTGAAAGCTTTAGTCTTTCGTTTCGAAAATTCATCTCTTCCACTTTATTTAGCGGAATCAAATGTATATGAGCATGGGGAACCTCTAGTCCCACCACTGCTACACCTACTCTTACACAAGGTATTGCATTTTTCACTTTTTGAGCAACTTCCTGAGCAAAAGCCCAAAGATTTTTGTATTCTTCGGTTTCCAAATCAAAAATAAGGTCTACTTCTTTTTTGGGAACAACGAGTGTATGACCTTTTACCAAAGGCATAGCATCTAAGAATGCCACAAAATTTTCGTCTTCTGCAATTTTATAAGCAGGAATTTCTCCATTGATTATTTTTGTGAAAATTGAACTCATTTTTATAAAAGTTAAAAATTTTAAATTTTCTAAAGTGTAATTTCTAACACTTCAAATGATAATTTATTACCGTTTGGAAGAACAATCTCAGCCGCTTCTCCCACTACTTTTCCTAATAAGCCTTTTGCAATAGGAGTATTTACAGAAATCTTACCTGTTTTCAAATCGCTTTCGTTATCTGGAACCAATTTAAAAGTCTGTTCTTTGTTTGTATCGTTATTCATCAATCTTACCGTAGTAAGGATAGAAACTTTTGAAGTATCAAGTAACGTTTCATCAATCACTTTTGAAGTAGTAACAACATCTTTCAGTTTAGAAATTCTCATTTCCAACATTCCCTGCGCTTCTTTGGCTGCATCATATTCTGCATTTTCCGACAAATCTCCTTTATCTCTTGCCTCAGCAATCTGTTGAGTAATTTTTGGTCTTTCTATTTTTTCCAATTGCTCCAGCTCAGCTTTCATTTTATCTAATCCTACCTTAGTTACATAGCTCGCCATAATTTTAAAATTTAGTTTTGGTATAAAAAAAATTATCCGACATTTGCCGGACAATGTTTTTGTGTGTTAATCGTTATTGTTTTACAAATATATAAAAATTTATATAGTAATGAAAAAAACTTTCTCAATCATATCAATTTTCATCTTACTGGCATTCAGTTTTTTAAATATAAACTCATGCAGTAACCGCGATGATACCGTGAGTTGTTTTCCCATTTCAACAATCAATGTAAATCTAAATCTGAATCTTGCGGCTTATAATAATCTTAACTTTGTGGGACTCCCTATTTATATTGATGAACAGCAATCTGGAACAAGAGGATTAATTGTTGTAAGAACCGTTGACAATCCGGCTACTTTTAAAGTATATGACAGAAATGCACCACATCTTTGTCCCGATACCAATACTACTCTGGAAATAAAAAACGGCAACAGTATTTTTTGCCCTAAAGATAATGCGACATGGATTTTAATCACCGGACAGCCGACAGCAGTTTCTACCCTTCCTCCAAAAACCTACTTCTGGAACTACGACCCATCTACAAAAAATTTAAGCTTATATAATTAATGAAAGTAGTGATTCAAAGAGTTTCCGAAGCTTCTGTAAAAGTAGACGGAAATATCGTAGGCAAAATAAACACCGGCTTTATGCTTCTGATTGGAATTGATGAAAACGATGAAAAAACAGATGCTGACTGGCTTGTACAGAAAATTTTAAACCTCAGAGTTTTTAGTGATGAAAACGACAAGCTCAATTTATCTATTAAAGATATCAATGGGGAAATTTTGTGCATCAGCCAGTTTACTTTAATTGCAGATTACAAAAAAGGCAATCGCCCATCATTTATAAAAGCAGCAAAACCCGATAAAGCCATTCCTCTTTTTGAATATTTTAAAGAAACACTTTCAAAATCAGACTTACGAATTGAAAGTGGCATTTTTGGTGTAGATATGAAAGTTTCGCTTACCAATGATGGTCCTGTCACTATTATAATGGACAGTATTACAAAACAATAGCAATCCCTACCTCTGCAATAATTGTCTCTTTCTAATGAATTAATACCCCTCAATAGATTATAACTATAAAATCCGTAACAAAACCCGCTTAAAAACAAATAAAACACCGTATAAATACGGCATTTTATTAAAATTCACATTAAAAGTTATTTATTTTTGGATATATAGCATATTTTTTATATATCTTTATAACACCAAAAACTAAATTACCATGAAAAACTACTACCTAATTGTAGTCCTATTTGTAATGGGTTACAATACCAATGCACAAGTGGGTATTAACACAAGCAATCCCAAATCGACACTGCATGTTCAAAAAAAAGCCGACCTTACTTATGCAGATGGTATTATTCCTCCCAGAACTTCAAGAGACTCTCTTAGGCAAAAAAATTCAGCTTATGGAGCTGCTCAAAACGGAGCTATAGTCTATGTAACAGATGTTACAACGGGAACAACAGACTCTAAAACAGCAAATATATCAAGTACAGGTCTGTATATTTTTGACTCTACAGCATTTTCAAATGTAGGCGCATGGTCAAAACTAGCACAAGGTCCCGGAGATGGTGCTTATTCAGCAAAGTTCAACGGCAGTTTAAGTGCAATAGGATTAACAGTTGGTGGGGGAATTCTCAATTTAAATATTGGAGGAAGCACAGCGAATACGACCACTACAGTAGAGGTTCCATCTACAAGCATGAGCAACGGCGTCTATACAGTTCCATCGAGTGGTATATATCACATTACTTATAATTATAAAGAAGGTTCTGGAGCCAGTGTTTCCCTACTTACAAATTCAGGAATTGTCATCAACAGAACACCTGTTGGCTCTAGTACAGCAACAGCTTTAGATTCTAGAGGGTTTGGCGGAGTAAGCGTTGTTTTAGTTCTTACAGTCAGTATAACTCAAACAACAATTAGTCATATTTACAATCTTACAGCAGGTGATAAAATTCAGTTCGGGATTAACAGGCAATCTTTACTTTCGGCAGATCTTTTAACTGCTATTCAAGCAGATGTAAGTATTTATAAAATCCAATAGTAAACAAATTCATAGTATAAAAAAAGCTTTCTTAAAAATTTAAGAAAGCTTTTTTGTTTTTATTAATTAAAATTATCTCACAGGTACACTGCTAAAGTTTAGCGCTACTTTCAGATTCATATCAGAGCTGGTCTGATTTTTAAGTTCATATACTGTTCTCACTGTAAGTCCAGAACTTTTCACCACAGTATCTAGAAAACCGGTATCATTATTTAAATCTAAATTTAAACTTGATGAGTTGGTATCAATAGCCGACCTTGACGCTACTAGTTTTTCGCCAGTTCCGTTGGAAGAAATATAGATTTTCACAGATTTTAAGGCACTTAAATTACCTCCGCTTGGTGAAGCTACAGAGATTTTAGCATCAGAAATTCTTACATCTTTTATCTGTGCATTATTATTTCCGCCTACCCAAGTCTGCACATTTGATGCAGTTGCAGTAGAGGAAACTTCTTTATCTGCAGGAACTCCCGTAGAAACCAAAACATTGGTTGTGTACGGAAAAGTATTCTGTACAATCGACTGTACCGCTCCACAACTCGTTAAAATCACTGTGGAAGCTATTGCTAATGAAAATATATTTTTCATACTATAAAAATTTGAAAATTACATTTGCATAAACTATACCAATTTATTCTATTCTTACAGAAAATCTACCTGTATTTTCACCATCAGCCATTAGATTTTTCCCAATAATAAGCCAAACTTCACCCTTACCTGAAATTTTATAAGAAATCTCTCTTCCAAACGGGCCGTCATATTGACCATCTTTTAATTTTATTTGATTAAAACGGATGTTCATCTGGTTATTTTCAGGAATAATAGTTGCCTTTAATTGCGCTTTATGATAATTTGTTATTCTCACAATTAATTTTTGAATCTTGTCTGTAAACTCATACTCTAACGTAGATGGAAGTTTTTCTCCATCAATCAACTTTACAGCTTCACCATTTTGTTTATTTAAAAGAGTATCTGATTTTACATTTTGCTTCATTAAAGTATCATTATTCACTTTCACCTTGGCAGAATCTGAGTTTAAAGCATTTGAAGACTGCTCGGAAACAATCACCGAATCCGTTTGCTTTTCTTGTGAAGAAACTGCCTTTTTACAGGATACAATTAATAAAAGGCTTATTAATAAAACTGAATTTTTCATCGTATTTATTTTTGAATGGTTTCGTAATAAAGAATTTTAGATAAAAAGGTTGGCGATTTTTCAGCTTTCACATTTTCTAAAACTTCTTTTTTAAGCGCTAAATCTTTCTTTTCTTCAGCATATTTTAAAAGATACTTTTCACTAAAGTTGATGGAGACCACATGATAATTTACTGCAAAATCAGGACGCTTCATATTTTGTGAAGTGATTATTCCACCCCAATTAATAAAACTGCATACTAAAACCATTCCATAAAAACACCAGCTCATCGAGTTGAACAGAAATGCGTTTTTCTTTTTAAACTGTATTTTGTAAAAGGTAAGAATCAAACCGATTAAAGACAGAAGCAGAAAAGCATAAACCCCAAGTCTTTTATAGGTAAAACCGTAACTTGTAATGTATTCTGTATTTTTTAACATTGCTGAAAGGACTAAAACTGCATTCAGAAAAATCCAGATTTTAGCAAAAATTTTCAAAGAACCAGCTTTAGAATCGAAATTAAAATTAGATTTAAAATAAAACATAATCACCAAAATTGCCATTATAATAGACATAATTACAGCATTTACTCTTTCGTGTGTTTCTTCAGAAAGCTGATTGGGAGATTTAACGGCTTCGTAAAACTGTTCGTAATTGTAGGTGATAATAAAGAATATCAACAAAACATTTAAACAGATAAAAGAAATAACGCCACCCATTCTCTCAGAATCTAAATCAAGAAAGGAAAATGTTTGTTTTTGAATGGTATCTTCTTTTTTAAAATCGTTATCTAAAAAATGATTCTGCTTATAAATTTGTTTTTCAACCACGAAATTGAAAAAATTGAAAGCAATGAAAAATCCTAAAGCTCCCAGGCAGAAAATCTGCCAAACATTAATATCTAATTCGTAATCGGTAAAAAGACTTGCAAAGTGATTGCTTCCGGTAGCATAAATTCCGAAAAATATGGCTACAAAAACAAAAGGAATAAAAACAAAAGCAAATATTTTCTTCCCTAAACCTGAGTTTTCGCTTTTCGGAAGCCATTCGTTAAAGCTAAAAACTCTGCAGATAAATGTAAAAAGTGTAACTACAAAAACAGGAACGAGAAAAAGACTCTTCAACCTCCTGTTTTTAGACCGGAAAGAAAGCAGCAAAAGCGAAATTACCAATGCGAGAAAAGAGCTAAAATCTCCAAACCAAGCAAAAGCCATGCTCGACAAAATACTTGTTGCAAAAAGTAGCAGGAAACTTTTGCTGCGGTTTCTTTCCGGGGTTTTTATAAGCGTTAAAACTGAATATAAAACGCCTAAAATACCAAGATTCAATCCTACATTTTCGTTATAAAACAAAACGATAAATGTGATGGTGCTGAGAAATATATAGTGATGTGTTTTCATTTTTTGGTTGTTGGTTGTTAGTTAATGGTTAATGGTTAATGGTTAATGGTTAATGGAAATTTAATATAAAACCGGGGTTTCTTTTTGTTTGAAAAAATCCTGAATATTTTCAAAATTCTGCCACAATAGAGATTCAAAATCGATGTGGTGAAATGCTCTCATACTTTTCCCTTTTTTATAAGCTTGTGTATACATTTTATAATATTCGGGGAGAATAATGCATCCTAAAATAATGGCTGCCAAGAGATGAGCATTGAGTTTTCCGTTTCCAAGAAGAAGAAACTGCATGGCGATTTCATCTTCGAAATTAGTTCCACAACCTGTCAACAAATGATGTACATCGTGGTTTTCCATTTTAGGAATCATTGTAAAACCATGTTTTCTATAAAACTCACCCAATGTTCTACCTAAAGAATCTTTGTGAAATTCCAGCAATTGTTTTTCATTAAACTGCCATTGTCTTTTTTTCTTTTTGAAATATTTTCTGTAGAGTTTTTGTGTTTTGTCGTAGACGAAAAGAAGGAATTGAACGCGTACTTTTTTCATAGCTATATTATAAATTTAGATTTAAACCAATTGCTGCATAAGCAATTGCTATCGGAATATTTAAACAGATAAAACAGACTGCCTTTAAGCAATATTTCAATTGATCTTTCATTAAAAAACCATAAACTAATAGAATTATGACTAGTAAAAGATTAATAACTTTTCCATAAATAAGAAGTAAGAAACCGAAAACTGCAAAACCATCATCTTTCGTTAATAAATATCCAAAAAGGCAGATGTTTCCCAATACGAAAAAAAGTCCGAAGACACATTTTCCAAAATAAATAATACTTTCGTTTTTCATCATTATATTTTTAAGCCTCAGTTAAAGTAAAAACAGTAATTTCCGGACGCACCATAAAACGCACCTGATAAGAATGTCCCAAAGCACGGTTGATGTACAACATTCTTCCATCTTCCAAATCAATCTCTCCTGAAACATATTTTCTGTTTTCTACGGGAAGAATTGGGGTAATCACACCTGGGATTCTACATTGTCCGCCATGGGTATGCCCGCTCAAAATCCAGCCTTGATAGCCGTTCCATACGTCTTTATCGCAAACATCAGGATTATGACAAAGTACAAGATTGGCTTTTTCGGGATTGTAATCTTTCATCACTTTCATCGGGTCAAAATTGGGCGACCACAAATCATCAAAACCAATAATATTTAAACCATGAGATTCTGTTTGTTGGTTTTTAAGCATTGTCAATCCATTATTTTCCAGAATGCGACAGATTTCTTCTGATGAACCCAGGTCTTTCCAGTTTTTTCCATAGTCGTGATTTCCCATAATTCCGAAAGTTCCTAATCTTCCATAAATGGCATTTTGCATTACTTTTTCTAAATTTTTGTGGTCTTCAGGAGTTCCATGATTAACGTAATCGCCTGTGTAAACCACAAAATCAGGATTGAAATCTTGCGCTTTTTGGAAAGATTCTATGAGAAAATTCCAGTCGAATCTGTTTCCCACATGTAAATCTGAAATCTGCATCAACGTTTTACCTTCTAATTCTTGAGGCAAATTTTTGATGGGTAGTTTTCGCTGTACAAATTCAACCCAAAATGGCTCAATCTGCCATGAATACAAAAAAGGTAAGGCTCCAACAGCAGAAAGCTGCAACAATCTTTTTAGAAATTTTTTCCTAGTCATTATCTATATCAATCAAATTAACTTCCTGCGAATGGAGTTCCAAAAAGTCCTACAGCAAACTCCATCCAAGTAAGAATAAGCACCAATAAAACCACGATGCATAGGAGTATTTTGTAAGTTTTGTTTTTAACAATTCTTCGAATTAAATCGACAATCATTGCGGTACCAAATAAAAGTATACCGGCAATAAGAAAATCAGAAGAAGACCAGCTGAATTCTTTAGAAAATAGATTTCCGAGTACTGCAATCCCCATTAAAATGGCTGGTACAGCATAAATCACTGTTGTTTTTTGTTTTTGTGTCATCATAATATTTAATTTTAAAAGATAAAGTACTTTGTATTTCAAAGTAAATTTTCAAAAAAATATAGCTTTTATCTGCCTATTAATTTTTCTAATGCATTTAAATGTTCTGTAAAAGCAGTTCTTCCCAACTGCGTTACTCGGTATGAAGTTTTAGGCTTTTTGCCTACAAATTCTTTTTTAACTTCAATATAATTTGATTTTTCAAGCGCATTGCTGTGACTTGCCATATTTCCGTCGGTAATTTCAAGAAGGTTTTTCATTTCAGAAAAATCAACCCAATCGTTAACCATAAGAACGGACATAATGCCCAATCTTACACGGCTTTCGAATTCTTTATTGAGTTGACTGATGTTAATCACTTTAATCTAATTTTATTAATTCCGAAATAATCATACAATGCAGGATCCACTGCAATTACCTCGTTTGTTTTTCTATTTTCAATCACTACAAAATCATGATTTTTAAAAAATCCTGACTTAAAAAGCGGATGAATATTATACCCTAACAAATAAATCTCCCCTACTTTATGCCTAGCTTTCCATTCATTATTTAAACTGTTTGAATGAAGTTTATTATTAATTGAAGCTGCTAAAAAAGCTGAATATCCAATACAATTTGCTTTTTTCGATTTCAAAAGCTCGTTAGGTTCACTATCGCATTTATCAAACGTAAATCTTAATAATGAAGAAGTTTTATTTAATTCATCATGAATAATATCTTCTACAACAATTGAATTTTCACCAGACATTTTTTGTTCTAATTTTAAAACTTGTCTTTCATCAATTATTTTATATGAAAATAAAAAATTGAATAAAAAGCTCCTAAACAAAACAATCAAAAGTATAATTAAAAGAAAAGTATAAAACTTCTTCATTGTTTACTTATACTTCTTGTGCATAATCAAGCCATACACAATATGTAAAACCCCAAACCCAAAAGTCCAAGCAATTAATCCCCATCCGAGAAAAAACAAGGAAATCAATCCCAAAGCAATTTGGCAAAACCCTAAATATTTTACATCTGTCAAAGTATATCTTTCTGCATTCACTAAAGCCAATCCGTAAAAAATCAAGGTAGCAGGAGCAACCAGTGAAAAAAGATGATGGTATAATAATCCCAAACAAACAAATCCACCTGTCACCAAAGGGATTGCAAAGGTAAACAAAAGTCTTTTAGTAGTCGCATCCCAAATTTTCAGACCTTTTTTCTTGCTTTTATTGGCGGTAAAAAAGTATCCACTCAAAACGGCAACAATCAGAATTACAATTCCAGTAATCACCAATTCATTGATAACCTTTGAATTTGAAATACCTCTTTCACCATCAAAATAATTCAGCCCTTCTCTTTCAAAAACGAAACAGACATACGCCGCTCCAAGTATTGCAGCTAAACCAGCAACAACTCCAGATAAGCCACTTAATGAAATAAATCTTGAAGAACGCTCCATCATAGAGCGAATGTGTGATAAGTCTTCGTGATAGTTTTTTGATTCCATATAAAAGAACTTTGAATTGCAAAGTTATATTTAATTTTGAAATAGCAAAACTTTTATTCAAATAATTTGTTCAAATTCTTAACTTTAGAAAAATGTATTGTATGGACAAAGATATTTTACGCTCAGAAATATTCCGTCATCTGGATGGCGTTGTTACCGCTCCTATTGTAGCCTCCTTGATAAAAAAAGAAATCATCGCTTTTATTATCCAGCGAAAAAGTATGTCTATGAGTGAACTTTCTGAAGAATTTAAAGCCAATGAAGGTTATCTGAATGTAGCGATTCGCACTTTGGCATCACAGGGATTTTTAGATTATGAAGTCGATAACGAAAACGACCTTATTCTATTTTCAGCGAATGATAAGACTCAATTTCTACAAAAATACAGTTTGCTCTATCTTAAAGTAATTTCTTTTCTAAGACTTTCCACAGATATTAAAAATCAAATTAAAGAAAATTCTTTTATTGAAGAGTTTACCCAATTGAGCAATGCTGTAAAAGACCATTTTGGAATTCAGTTTTCTGAAGATTCTTTAGAAAAAGAGGTTCAGAAACAGATTTTAAAACATATCGAAGGTTGTATTATCGGTCCGGTTATCGTCTATCTGGGAATGACAGGAATGTTTCATAAATACTTTATGGAAACCTCATTTCAGGCAGCAGAGTTTCATAAAAATTCAGAGAATTTTGAGGTGGTTTTAGATTTCCTTACTTATTTGGGATGGTTTAAAAAGACTGGTGACAATTATAAATTTACCGATACCGGAATTTACTTTGCCAAAAGAGCTCCGTCTTATGGAGTCACGGTTTCTTATCTTCCATTGCTCAACAAAATGAATGACCTTTTATTTGGTGATGCTTCAAAAATAAGAGAAATTTCAGAAGGTGAAGATGAAATTCATGTAGACCGAGCAATGAATGTTTGGGGAAGTGGGGGCTCTCACTCCAATTATTTTAAGGTGGCTAATGATTTTATTATTCAAATTTTCAATCAACCTATTCATTTACAGCCAAAAGGTGTCTTGGATATGGGTTGTGGAAACGGCGCTTTTATTCAACACATTTTTGAAACCATAGAAAGATATACAGTTCGTGGAAAAATGCTGGAAGAACATCCTTTGTTTTTGGTAGGAGCAGATTACAACCAAGCTGCTTTGAAAGTAACACGAGCTAATCTCATCAACAATGATATTTGGGCAAAAGTAATCTGGGGAGACATTGGAAACCCAAAACAGTTGGCGGATGATTTAAAGGAAAATTACGAAATTGACCTTTCAGATTTATTGAATATCCGAACTTTTCTCGACCACAACAGAGTTTGGAAAGCTCCAGAAAATAGTAATATAAAGAGAGTAAGCACTTCAACCGGAGCATTTGCTCATCGTGGAAAAAGACTTCCGAATAACCTGGTGGAAGAAAGCTTAAAAGAACATCTCGAACTTTGGCTTCCCTACATCAGAAAAAACGGGCTCTTAATTATAGAACTTCATGCTTTAGATTCTAAACTCACTGCTGAAAATTTAGGAAAAACTCCGGCTACAGCGTATGAAGCTACCCACGGTTTTTCTGACCAATATATTTTGGAAGTAGATGTTTTTAAGAAAATTTGTATAGAAACAGGACTGAATATTGATAAAGAATTATTCAGAAAGTTTCCAAATTCTGATTTGGCTACAGTTTCAATTAATTTATTGAAGAGCTAAAATTTTAAAATCTCACGCAGATTATTTTGATTAAGCAGATTTTTCACAACTTTACATCTGCTAAACCTGCATAATCAGCGAGAAGTAAAAAGTTGTACAAATCAATATTAATAATTTAAAATTGATAAAATTTAAACAAATAAAAAATGACATTTCAAACGATAGAGACTGAGCATCTTCTGATTCAAAAACTAGATTCAGAAACAATGAATCAAATTTTTGATTTGAATAATGATGACGAAATCAGGAAAATACTAGGCATTACTACAGAAGACGAATTTACCCGACAGAAAAAAATTCACCAAAAAGGGTATGAATCGTACAACCGAACAATGCTGAATTTTCAAATTGTTGAAAAACAAAGCTCAGTAATTATTGGAAATTGTGGTTTTCACACCTGGAATCCTCAACATCATCGTGCAGAGATTGGTTATGCCTTGAATATTGATGAATTTAAAAATAAAGGTTTTATGAAAGAAGCTCTTGAAAAAATAATTGAGTTTGGCTTCGAAGAAATGAAACTCAACAGAATTGAAGCATTAATTGACGAAAATAATATCCCTTCAAAAAAATTACTAAAACATTTTGGGTTTAACTGGGAAGGTGTGATGCGCGGTCATTATCTAGTAAACGGAATATTTGAAGATTCAGTTTTATATTCTTTATTACAATCTGAATACAAAAAATAAAGCGTTGAAAATTTCAACGCTTTTATTTTTATTTAGCTCTTAATCTTTCTTTAATCGCCTCAATATTTTTCTTAGCAGAATCTTCGAGAATTAAACTTGCACTCATATGAATTCTTGCAGGCATTAATTCATTAAAATGTTCCGTACCTTCCCAAGAAACTTTTTTGATAAGCGCCAAAGCATCTTCGCTTCTTGTAGCCAGAGTATTTAAGAATTTCTCCAATTTAGAATCCATCTCAGCAATGTTTTCTGAAACTGAGTGGTAAACATTATGCTGCTCTGCCCATTCTGCCGACCTGAAATCTGCATCAATCGCCATTGCCGAAAACTGAGATTTCCCAATTTTTCTTTCAACATAAGGCCCTATTACAAAAGGCCCAATTCCTAAATTAATTTCAGTTAAAGCTAATGCCGAATCTTTGGTTGCAAAACAATAATCTGCACCGCAAGCCAATCCTACTCCACCGCCAGTTGTTTTTCCCTGAACTCTTACGACAACAATTTTCCCGCAATTTCTCATTGCATTTAAAACTTTAGCAAAACCTCCAAAAAATTTTGTAGAAGCTTCTAACTCTTCGATGGCTAAAAGTTCATCAAAACTTGCTCCTGCACAAAAAGCTTTTTCGCCTTCACTTTTTACAAGAATCGCTTTTACTTCTTTTTTAGCTCCTTCATCTAAAATAGTTTGAGCCAGGCTCTCAAGAATAGCTCCGGGAAGCGCATTACTTTTTGCCGTTCCGAAAGTAATTTCGGCAATATTATTTTTAATTTCTGATGTTACAAAATCACTCATTCTTAGTGTATATTCGATTTATACAAAAGTACTAAATAAAGGACTTTTGAGAAAACTAATCCTAGAGTTTTTAGACTTAAATATATTTAAATTAAAATTCCATCAGTATAAATACTGATTTTAAAAATTGGTATTTATACTCTATTTTACTCTCCCTGAAAGCCGTTATTTTGCGATAGAAACAAAAACTAATTATCATGAAAACTTTTTATTAACAATAAAGGTTTTCAAAAAACGATTCTAGACATAAATGAAAATTCCCTGTTGTGCAGGGAATTTATTATGTGAAATTTTTACTCTATTTTCGTCCGTATAGCAACACTCTTTTGAATGCATACATCGCAGGAAAAGTATTAAATTTCTCAGCAATTCTATTTTTATACTCATTAATAAAAGTCTCTTTGTTCGCTTCACTCAATCGTTCCAAATACGGAATAAGAGCCGAACCTGAAATAAACTGAAACAGTTTTTCGGCATCTTCAGCGATAATCGGATAGACTTTAATAGAAATCTGTAAGTCTTTTAAACCACTATCAAACATCATTTTAGTATAATCATCCAAATTTAAAACCGGAGAAACTCTGTTCCAATCTTGAAGCTGTGTTTTATAAGGTTCTTCCGAAGCGAGCTGAAACAGAATTTGATTGAGTATATTTTCAGATTGTACAGGCATTTGAACCGCAAACTGTCCGTTTTCACTTAATAGAGAAAGCAATTTTGGAAACAATTTTTCATGATTGTCCGACCATTGCAAAGCGGCATTGCTAAAAATTAAATCCCATTTTTCTTCGGAATTATACAATTCTTCAATTGCTTTTTGCTGAAAACTTAAATTTTTATTTTGAAATTCTAAAGATTTCTGAAGCATTTCATCAGAAGCGTCAATTCCTAAAAATTCGGCATCAGTAAACTTTTCTGAAAGAATATGCGTCTGTTCACCCGTTCCGCAACCAATATCGATTGCTTTTTTTAAACCGTCTGATGAAATAAGCTGCATTAAATCAAAAAAAGGCTGATAACGGATATTTTTAAATTGGTTGTAAACTTCGGGATTCCAGGGCATATTTTTATTTTTTATTATTAGACTGAATCATAAAGGCAGATTCCAGAGGAATCATATCTGTGTAGAAAATTAGAATATGACGATGAGGGCGTTTTCCGTAGGAACGTTATCTACTAAATCTAATCATAAAATTCAAACAAATATTGTTCCTGAAATTCAATTTCAAAAGCATTTAAAAATTCTATATATTCATCTTTAAAAGTTTTTTTCTTATGATGCAATTCTTGATTTAAAATATAATTTACAACTTGCTCTTTCTGGCTTTTTGCATAAGAAAATGCTCCATACCCTTGTTGCCATGCAAAGTGATTTAAACACAGTTTTTTTTCATTAATAAAATTTGTAGATTCTGTTTTGACTATTTTCACCAAATCTGAGATAGTGATTTGTAAATTTTTATAACTAAAAAAAATATGAATATGGTCCGGATTAGCATAAATAGCCAAAACTTTTTGCCCTTTATTTTTAAAAATTCCACAAATATATTTTTCAATTTCGTCACGAACTGAATCTATGATTTTATTGTCTCTCCCTTTTGTAGCAAAAACAAGCTGAATGTAAATTTGTGTATACGTATTTGGCATTTCTTATTTTTTTATATAGCGTTCCTACGGAACACTGCATTTTTTTAAATTAATATCTTCTACACAGATTGCATTCCTACAGAATGCTCCCTCTTACAATAAATTTCAGATAACTTTAATTTAATAGAGTTACATTTAAGTACAGATTCCAGAGGAATCTTATCTGTGTAGAAAATTAGAATAAGACAATGAGGCGCGTTCCGTAGGAACGCTATAGTCTAACATCTAATTATAAAATTCAAACAAATATTATTCCTTAAATTTATCATAAACTGAATCTATGATTTCATTGTCTCTTTCTTTTGTAGCAAAAACAAACGGAATGTAAACTTACGTATATGTGTTTAACATTGTTGATTTTTAGATAGCGTTCCTACGGAACGCGCTATTTTTTCAAACTGATATTTTCTACACAGATTGCATTCCTATGGAATGCTCCCTCTTACAATAAATTTCAGATCACTTTGATTTCATAGAGTTACATTTAAGTACAGATTCCAGAGGAATCTTATCTGTGTAGAAAATTAGAATAGGACGATGAGGCGCGTTCTGTAGGAACGCTATCTCTAACATCTAATTATAAAATTCAAACAAATATTATTCCTTAAATTTATCATAAACTGAATCTATGATTTCATTGTTTCTTTCTTTTGTAGCAAAAAAATAAGCGGAATGTAAACTTACGTATATGTGTTTAACATTGTTTATTTTTTTATATAGCGTTCCTACGGAACGCGCCATTTTTTCAAACTTAATTTTCTACACAGATTGCATTCCTATGGAATGCTCCCTCTTACAATAAATTTCAGGTAACTTTGATTTCATACAGTTACATTTAAGTACAGATTCCAGAGGAACCTTATCTGTGTAGAAAATTAGAATATTACAATGAAGCGCGTTCCGTAGGAACGCTATCGCTATTATCTAATTATAACAATTCAATAAATATTATTCCTTAAATTTAATTTCATCACGAATTGAATTTTTCAATCTTAAATTTTATTGTTCTTTAATGCTAAAATATACTTATCAATATACAAATCTTTTTCTTTGGATTTATATTGTTGAATATATCTTGGATGTTCTAAAACGGTCATTTTTTCAAACAAATGAGCTTCTTTATTTAATTTTGAGATGAAATCTGCATTTTTCGTTCCTAAAATAAAGACTTCAGAAGTATCAAGATTTAAGCTGAGATGTTTTTTCAAAGAATCAATCATAAAATCTTTTACATCATTAAAAAGTTCTTTATCATCATAATAATTGGCGTTAATCCAGTTTCCTTTCGATTTCCTGACAATCGCCAAAGGAAAAGGTGAATTAATGTATATATCTCTGTAAAACTCATCTGCTCCGCCGTAAGCTTCAATCATGTCATATATAAACACTGAAGAAATCTCATGGGTATGAGCCGACTCCATTTTAATTCCGCAAATACTTTCCAAACGTTTTGTGTCGGTGAATGGAACTCCAGTAACTCCTGCTCCATGCCGGCTTGGATTAATTCCGATTAAAAATTTTCTTTGGTTTGAATCGTTGTAATATTTATGATAAAACTTTTTCATAACAACCATCGTTTCAGGATTATCTAAATATGGATTGATAACCTGAAAATCGTCCGGCAACTTCCCGGAATATTGTAAATTCCGATTAAATTCTATGATTTGATGGGCAAAACTTTTATCCATCTTTATTCTACGTCATCCTCGTCTCCTTCTTCACTTAAAGCCAATTCAATATCTATAAACTGAATGTATAAGCCACAAATTTCTCCATTTGCATCATAAGCGAAATACACAGGATATTCACCATCGCCAAAACCACTTGCAAACATAGGAATCTGGTATTCTGTATTCGGAACTTTCCAATTAATCCAATCTCCGGCATCCCTTTGATTGTCGGGATTATCTTTGTAGCTCTGCGCAAAAATTTCAGCAAAATAATCATCGTAAAGATTATCGACATCAGATTCATCTGTAAATTTATCCACAAACGGAAGCACATCTGCATCGGTGATACATCCTAACCCTGCATCTACTCCAAAACCGAAAAAATCATCTTTAGTTACATCTTCCAATTCTTCAATTCCGACTAAAGCTTCTCTGTAAACAATCGGTTTTTCTTTGGTAAATTCTACTTTTACTACAGCATACCTGTCGCCCCAATCTTCTGATTTCACCACTGCAATTGTAACGGGGAAATTTCCTTTCGGAGCCTGAACAAAATAAGGCGATTGATTCGCATCCAAAGCAACCAATGGGTCTCTCACGACTACTTTTCCGGAAGGAAGAGAAACGTTTCCGATTTCCATAGTTTCCAATTGTTGACCCGCAATTTCATTTGAAGTAAAATAGGTTTCCAAATCGGTAGGGCAAGTAAGAATATCTTTTACTTCTTCCCATTTTTTCATCCAGCTATCGTTCATTTTTTATGATTTAATTTAAGCTTGAAAATAGGAAATAAAAACAAACACATCAAATATCAATAAGTTTTTAACAAAAGATTATAAAAAAACAGCGTAGCAAAATTGCTACACTGTTAAATTGGTATATTATTAAATTTTAAAAATTAAATCAATCCAAACTGTTCAAAATGATGCGTAAAATGCTTCTTATGCATCAGTTCCCACATTTCTTTATTCAGTTTTCCAAACACAAAATTCATATGTTCAGCTTGTGGATTTTCTTTATAATAAATAGAGAATCTCTTCAAATTATCTAAGAAAGACTGTTTTGCAGCATCCAGATTTTTATGTTTCAATTCTAACAAAGTTCCATCTTCCACTAGGAAAGGCGCAGAGAAATCTTTTGGCATTTTTCTGTGACTGTAAAGAGAATCTTGCCATTTTTCTAACTGTTCTTCTGGTGTGAAACATTTATCAGCTTCTGGCTCGCCTAAGCTTACCAAAATTCCGTGTTCCAGATGTTCAATCATCTGTTGAGGAGACATTTTACCCCAAATTGATGGAGTTGTTTCAGTCAAACCTTTTACAATTTTCTGAACATTTTTAAGGTCGATAAAAGGAGAATGTTTTGCCACCAATGTTAAAATAGTCGCTACACAAACGATTTCATCTCTTTGATTTACAACCTCAACCAACCACTTCACAACACCAGAAGGAATATTTCTTCCTTTTACTCCACGATTGATTTTTTCTTTTGCCGTTAAATAAACTGTAATCGTATCTCCTGCGTAAACTGGTTTGAAGAACGAGCAGTTTTCCAATCCGTAGTTGGCGATAACAGGTCCTTTTTTACCAGAAACGAACAATCCTGCTGCTGCAGAAAGAATGAAATATCCGTGAGCAACGGTTTTATCGAAAATAGTTCCCGATAAGCTTGTTGCGTCTGTATGTGCATAGAAATGGTCCCAAGAAACATTAGAGAAATTTACAATATCTGCATCGGTAACGGTTCTACCTGCTGTTTCTAGAGAATCTCCAACCTCAACATCTTCAAAATATTTTTGGAAAGGATGCTTATCTGCAAATTTTTTCTCGGCTCCTTGCTGATAAACTTTTGTAATCGCGGTCAAAATATCGGGAGAACCTTGAATTGCTGTTTTTTGAAGGAAGAAATGAAGACCGTTTAATCCACCCATTTCTTCACCACCTCCTGCTCTTCCGGGACCACCGTGCATCAAAGTAGGAAGCGGCGAACCGTGACCTGTACTTTCTTTCGCATTGTCTCTGTTTAACACAAAAATTCTACCGTGTTGAGAGGCCATTTTCCAAGAAGTTTCGGCAACAAATTTCTCATCGCGAGAAACAATTGAACCTACTAAACTTCCTTTTCCTCTTTTTGCTAATGCTGCAGCTTCTTCTGCATCTTTGTAAGGCATCAACGTAGAAACGGGACCGAAAGCTTCGACATCGTGAGAAATATTTTTAGTGAACGGAGAATCGTTTAAGAATAATTTAGGACTCATAAATGCTCCATTTTCATAGTTTGCATCTACCAATTCGTGTTTTCCGTCATAGATAAGCTCATTCTCAGTTTTTAGAATATCAACTTTTCTTAAAACTTCGTCATACTGCTGTTTTCCAACCAAAGAACCCATTCTTGTTTCTCTACTTAACGGATTTCCTATTTTTGTCTGGTCTAAAGCTTTAGACAAAGCATTTTGAACATCTCCGATTAAGTTTTCAGGAACAATAATTCTTCTGATTGCCGTACATTTTTGTCCCGCTTTTGTAGTCATTTCTGTACGAACTTCTTTGATGAATAAATCAAATTCCGGAGTTCCCGGTTTTGCATCCAATCCAAGAATCGAACAGTTTAAAGAATCTGCTTCCATATTGAAACGAACAGAATTTCCTGAAATTGAAGGCAAAGATTTTAATTTTCTACCCGTATTTGCAGAACCCGTAAATAATACAGAATCTCCATCCTGAACATAATCTAAAATATTTCCGGGTTCTCCACAAACCAATTGAAGCGCTCCTTCCGGAAGAACTCCACTTTCAATCATATCCTGGAAAACCGCATTCGTTAAATAAGAACCAAACGGAGAAGGCTTCACAATTGACGGAACACCTGCCAATAAAGATGTGGATAACTTTTCTAACATTCCCCAAACCGGAAAGTTGTACGCATTAATTTGTACTGAAACACCTTCACTCGGCGTTAAAATATGAGCTCCTAAAAACGTTCCGTTCGCCGAAATTTTCTGAGTTTCTCCATCTACCCAAAACGGAGTGTTCGGAAGCATTCTTTTTGCTAAACCAGAATACGTGAAGAAAGTACCAAAACCTCCTTCAATATCTACCCAAGAATCTGCGTGCGTAGCTCCGGTTTTATATGATAATTCGTAATATTTTTTCTTTCTTTCTAAAAGGTAAAGCGCTACTTTTTTCAACATCTCTCCACGGTCATAGAACGTCATCGATGAAAGATTTTTGTAACCGACTGTTCTCCCGTAATCCAAAGCCTGTTCAAAATTCAGACCTTCAGTATCAGAAACAGCAACTTGCTCTCCCGTCACGGCATTGTATAAAGGAATTCCGTTTCCAGTACCTTCAATCCATTCGCCGTGGATATAGTTTTTTAATTTTTCCATATAATATTTAATACTTTAATTTAACAATGTATCAATCTAGCAGTTTACCAATGATGATTCGAAAATCTCAGTATGACATTATGCAAATGTTAGATTTTTACATTGGTATATTGTTACATTTATTTCGGTTCTTGATAAGGAAATAATTTCACCAAACCTTCATACAAACTTCTGTGAAGAATCGTTGCATGATTGTCTGTTTCCATCATTTTATATTCTACTGTCCAGTTTTTTTTATTTGACTTTTTAAGAATATCATATAGATTTTCGGCATCTTTAATCATTACCGGATGTTCCCCTTTTCCAACAGAAACATAAATAAATTTCTTCGTATCCGGAATTTTAGATAATAACTGATTAGCCTGTTTCAAAAGACTTTCATCATCCCACCACAAACTCGGACTAATGATAAAATAGTTATCAAACATTTCAGGCTTTTTAAGCAAAATTTCTGTTGCTAAAAGTCCGCCCAACGATTGTCCGAATAAATAGTTATTTGTAGTTTTAAACTGACTTTTGATGTAAGGTTTTAATTCTTTTTCAAGAAAACCGATAAATTTATCTGAATGTCCTGTTGTAGGATAATCTTTCTGCAAATCTTTTAAATCTGTATGAAAAGTAAAATCTTTCTTTCTGTCAATATTCGCAATCCCCACCACAATGGTTTCCGGCATAGCATACATTTGATTAAAGAATTGAATCAATCCGGTAACGTGGATAAAATCTTCATTCATACTTCCATCCAAAAGATAGATAATAGGATAAGATTTTGTTTTGTCGAAATTTTGTGGAAGATAGATGTTTAACGTTCTATCTTCATTTAAGATTTTAGAATTTATCGTTCTGATTTCTCCGATTGTTAATGGTTTTACATTATTCGTTTGGGCAAAAGCCATAAAGTAAAATGTAAAGAGAATACTGCAGAAAATGAGAAGTTTTTTTGTCATCTTTTATTTTTTATTTCACATCATCCCAAATACTGTAATCAACAACCTTTGTAGGAATTTGTTCTACATATTCTGTAAACGGCTCACAAGGTACAATTGCATCTTTTCCTTCTCTTGCCAACTCCTGATACAATCTTGTTCCTTCCGTTTTCCATTTAATCATTTCATCAGAAACATCACGGATAATTTTTGCTGGACTTCCAACAATAAGTTTTCTTGCATCACATTTAAAATTTGCAGGAACAAAAGCTAAAGCACCGATAATACATTCGTCACCGATAACCGCTTTATCCATCACCACCGCATTCATTCCAACTAAACAATTTCTACCGATATGTCCGGAATGGATGATTGCTCCATGACCAATGTGTGCCGATTCTTCTAAAATCGTTTCAATGCCCGGAAAAACGTGAAGTGTGCAGTTTTCCTGCACATTTGCGCCATCTTTGATGATAATTTTCCCCCAATCGCCACGAATAACCGCATTGGGACCGATATAAACGTCTTCTCCAATTTCTACATTGCCAATAATCACCGCTTGTGGATGAATGTAAGCAGAAGGTTTTATGATAGGACGAATTCCGTGGTATGAGTAAATATTCATAATTTTAATTTGAAAATTTGAGAATGAGTTAATTTGAAAATAAATCAATTTGGAAATTTGAGAATGAGAAAATTTGAAAATTAAACGCTCAGAAACATTTTCAAATTCTCAAATTAGCCCATTTTCAAATTAAATTTTTTCAATCACCATTGCATAGCCTTGTCCGACACCGATACAAAGGGTACACAATGCATATTTTTTATTTTGTTTTTGAAGTTCAATTGCAGCAGAACCAACGATTCTTGCTCCGGAAACTCCAAGTGGATGACCAATTGCAATCGCTCCTCCGTTTGGATTGATTCTTGAATCATCATCTTGTAAACCTAAACTTCTTGTTACTGCTAAAGCTTGAGCTGCAAAAGCTTCATTCAACTCAATGATATCCATATCTTCTAATGAAAGATTCAGTCTTTTTAATAATTTTTGAGTCGCTTCAACAGGTCCAATTCCCATAATTCTTGGCTCAACACCGGCAACTGAAGACCCTAAAATCTTAGCTTTAGGTTTTAATCCATATTTTTTTACAGCTTCTTCACTTGCTAAAATTAATGCAGCAGCACCGTCATTCATTCCAGAAGCATTTCCGGCAGTTACCGTTCCGCCTTCTTTTTTGAAAGCTGGACGAAGTTTTCCTAAACCTTCCATTGAAGAAGTTGGTTTGATGAATTCGTCTGTATCGAATATTTTAGAATCGCCTTTTCTTTGAGGAATTTCAACTTTTACAATTTCTTCTGCTAATCTTCCGCTTTCCTGAGCTTTCGTCGCTTTTTGTTGGGACCAAAGTGCAAATTTGTCTTGGTCTTCACGGCTGATGTTATGCATTTCTGCTAAATTTTCAGCAGTATCTCCCATCGCATCTACGCCATACATTTCTTTCATTTTTGGATTAACAAATCTCCATCCGAAAGTCGTATCAAACATCTGACTATCTCTTCCAAAAGCCGAACTTGGTTTTGACATTACATAAGGTGAACGCGTCATTTGCTCAACTCCACCTGCAATGTAAATTTCACCTTCTCCTGAAGCAATCGAACGGAAAGCATTGGCTACTGCAGACATTCCTGAAGCACACAGCCTGTTTACGGTTTCACCTCCAATTTTGTAAGGAAGACCAGCCAATAAAAGTCCCATTCTTGCAACATTTCTGTTATCTTCACCTGCCTGATTAGCACATCCGAAAATAACATCCTCAATTTCCTCAACAGGAACTTCAGGGTTTCTTGCAACAATTTCTTTTAAAACAATGGCAGCCAAATCGTCTGCTCTCACTTCTGAAAGACCTCCGCTTAATTTTGAAATGGGAGTTCTGATGTAATCTATGATGTATACGTTGTTCATTTTATTAATTTGAAAATGTGTTAATTTGAGAATGAAATAAAGCATTAAAATTAATTTTCAAATTGCCTCATTTCTAAATTTTCAAATTTATAATTCTGTTACTTTTTTTCCTATTTTATAAACTGTACCTACAAATTTCGCAACTTGTTCGTTATTTTGATTGGTGATTTTAATGTCATAAATCGCAGTTTTTCTGGTATCATTTACCAAAATGCTTTCTGCTCTGAAAATATCACCTTCTCTTCCGGCTTTAGTAAAATTGATGGTTACGCTTAACGCAACGGCAGCATTTCCGTCATTGTTTGATGAAAAAGCAAATGCTGAATCTGCAAAAGCAAAAGTTACTCCTCCATGAACCGTTTTTAATCCGTTGAGCATCTGTTTGGTGATTTCCATCTCGATTAAAGAATAATTTTCTTTGATGTCGATGATTTTTATTCCTAAAAATTGGGAGAAATAATCTTTCTCCATCATATAATCTACAACCTGTCTTGGATTCATTTTTAATGTATTCTTGTTATTTTTTCATATAATTCATCAGCCAGATTGTCGTAAACGCTCATGGTTTTCCCTAGAATTATTTGTTCGTAAGTGAGGTTTTCTGAATCTGATAAATTTTCAGTTGGAAATGGAACTCCCAAATCAATGCCTTCTTCATTGGCAATTCTTTTAATTAACTCTTTATATTTTTCATTAAATCTTCCTAATAAATCAAGTTTTTCCTTATCATCTTCAATCGAAGAAAGTGCCTGAATTAAATATTCTTTTTCAATGATAAGCCTTGTTTCCAATTCGGCTCTGAAACTATCTATATCCATAATATTAATTTGAAAATTTAATCCATTTGAGAATTTGAAAATTAAAAAAAAACGTTGTAATTCATTTTCAAATTAGCATATTTTCAAATTGTCTAATTCAGCTTACGAAGCAACGGGCTTTGTCTGTATCTTTCTTCCTGATATTCTTCATAGAGATTTTGTAGGGTTTCGGAGATTTTTGCATATCCTATTTCTTTTCCCCAAGCCAATAATCCTTTTGGATAATTAACACCTTTCTGCATTGCCAACTCTAAATCTTCATCGCTTGCAATACCTAATCTTTTAGCTTCAACAGCTTCGTTGATTAGCATTGATATAATTCTCAAAAATATTTGTTGATAAAGCGCATCATCTTTTTTAGGTTCTGGTTTTACAGCTCCTTCAGAATAATCGTAAAAACCTTTCCCCGTTTTTCTGCCGTGAAGTTTTGCTTCAGACATTCTTTGCTGAAGAAGAGACGGTTTGTATTTCGGGTCGTAGAAATATTCGTTATAAACCGTTTTTGTTACTGAGAAATTAACATCAACACCAATTAAATCCATTAATTCAAAAGGTCCCATTTTGAAGTTTCCTAATGTTTTCATTGCATCATCAACTTGTTCTAAAGTTGCGATGTTTTCCTCAACAATCCTCAGACCTTCACCGTAATAAGGACGAGCGATTCTGTTAACAATAAACCCAGGAATATCTTTCGCAATCACAGGAGTTTTCCCCCAATCTTTCATCAGACTGTAGATTTTTTCCGCTAAAGATTTTTCGGTAAGTAAAGATGGAATAACCTCAACCAAAGGCATTAAAGGAGCCGGATTGAAAAAATGAATTCCGATGAAACGCTCTGGTTTTTGTAATTCTGCACCAAGAGAGGTGATAGAAATAGAAGATGTATTGGAAGCAATCACACAATTTTCTGAAACATATTTCTCTAATTCTGTGAAAACTTTAGTTTTAATTTCTTTATTTTCAATGATGGCTTCAATGATTAATTCGCAATCTTTGAAGTCTTTCAATTCTGTAGCAATGGAAATATTAGCTAAAATTTCAGTCATTTTCTCAGACGAAATTTTTTGTTTATCAACCAATTTGGTCAATGTTTTTTCCAAACCTACGGTTGCCGTTTCTACTTGTTTTGCGTTGGCATCATAGACCCAAACTTTGCATCCGTTCGTTGCGGCTACTTGTGCAATGCCGATTCCCATTGTTCCGGCACCGATAATTCCTACATTCATATTTTATAGATATTAGAAGCTAGAAGTTAGAAGTTAGACTTTTATAAACTAATTTCTAACCTCTAATTTCTAAATTCTATAATTTTTATTTTCCTTTATATTCAGGTTTTCTTTTTTCTAAAAAGGCACTTACTCCTTCTTTAAAATCTTCTGTTTCTGCTGCTTCCTGCTGTAAATCACCTTCTAATTCCAACTGTTCTTTTAAGGTGTTGTTATAAGAATTAGCGAAAGCTTTTTTGGTTAATTTTAAACCAACAGTTGGCATATTTGAAACTTTTTCTAAAATTTCTAATGATTTTGAATTGAATTCTTCTTCAGAAAAAACTTCAGCTACCAAACCATAAGATTTTGATTCTTCTGCCGATAATTTTTTTCCTGTAAATGCTAAATAATTGGCCAGTTGTCTTCCCAATAATTTTGGCAAGAAATAAGTTCCTCCCGTATCAGGAATTAATCCGATATTTGAAAATGCCTGAGAAAAATAGGCTTTATTATTGGCTAAAACAAAGTCACAAATTAACGCCAACATAGCACCCGCTCCTACTGCAGGACCATTTACTAATGCAACGACAGGTTTTTTGCAACGTGTAATTTCCATTACCAAAGGATTATAATAATCTGTTACAATTCTTCTGATAATATCGTTATCATGATGCTCACTACCTTGAACAAATGCATCATCCAAATTCTGACCAGAACAAAAAGCTCTTCCTCTACCCGAAATTGCCACACATCTTACTGTAGGGTCATCACTACATTCTTTAACAAAATCTCTTAAATCTGATAAAGAGGGTTTTGTCAATGCATTCATTGTTTCCGGTTGATTCAGGTAAGCGATTTTAAGCTTTCCGTCAAAGTGTGATTCAATATCAAGTTGTGTGTACATAGTTTATAATTTTTTAATTTGAAAATTAGAGAATTTGAAAATTTTTAGTCCACAACTAATTTACTCATTTTCAAATTAGCAAATTAGCACATTTTCAAATTAATTTTAATGACATTTAAAATAATCAAATGGCTCTAAACAGTCTAAACATTGATACGAAGCCTTACATAAAGTAGACCCGAATCTGCTAATCTGTTTTGAATTCATAGAACCACAACGCGGACATTTTTTCGGTTTCCCAATGTGATGTTCGTCGGCTCCTTTTTCGGGAGGTGAAATTCCGTAAACACGAAGTTTTTCTCTCGCTTCATCTGTCAACCAATCTGTCGTCCAAATCGGAAACATTTTGGTGACTACTTTCGCATCCCACCCATTTTCTTTCATGATTTTCATGATGTCTTCCTCAATGGTAAACATAGCGGGGCAGGCAGAATAAGTCGGCGTAATCGTTACTTCACAAGAATTTTCGCTCGTAACTTTTGCTTCTCTTACAATACCCAATTCCACAATATTGATGACCGGAATTTCCGGATCGGGAACTAATTCTAATATTTCTAAAGGATTTTTCATAATTAATTTGAAAATTTGAAAATAAGTGAATTTGAAAATTGAAGACTTTTCGCCATTTTCAAATTGACATATTTTCAAATTAACTCATTATTTTTTTTACCAAGTACAACCAGGATACGCTCTCTGCATATACTGCAATTCACAAAGCATAAATCCGAAATATTCGGTGTGATAACCTGTTCTTGATTTTGGTTGCATGAAAGGGTTTGCTGGATATTCTAAACCGAAATCTGCAAAATCTTTCTGTGTAATGGCAAGAAAATCTTCGTAAAGAACATCTGTATTGGGAGCGATATTTAAAGCTACTAAATCATCTTCTCCTTCTGTTTTTGCAAATAAACCTTTGGTGTATTCCCAGATATTGTCTAGAGATTTTACCAAACGTGCTTTACTTTCTTCTGTTCCCTGAGCGAAAATTTTCATCCAAGATGCAGCGTGAGTATAGTGGTATCTCACTTCTTTCAAAGATTTCTGAGCAAGTGCAGAAAGCTCTTCATTCGCAGAATTTGATAATGCTTCGTACATTAATTTCTGATATACTGCGAAAACATATACTTTTAAAATCGTCTGAGCATAATCTTCGTTTGGAAGTTCTGTCCAGTGTGCGTTTACATACTCGTGCTCGTATCTTAAAAATGCTAAATCATCTTCACTTTTACCGTTATCAATCACTCTTGAAGCGTAAACGTAAAAATTATTCGCCTGTCCAAGTTCATCCAAAGCGATGTTCGTTAATGCAATATCTTCCTCCAAATAAGGACCTTCACCGCACCACGCAGACAAACGCTGTCCCATAATGAAACTGTCGTCTGCTAGTTTTAATAAATAATTATATAATGGGTTCATTGTTAATCAATTTAAAGACAAATAGATGATAGACTGATAGACTGATAGAAAATAGACAAACAAACCTTAATGTCTTTTATCTATTCGTCTATTATCTCCAAAGTCTTTTATTACATATTTTTTACATCATTAGGAATATCGTAGAACGTCGGGTGACGATACAATTTGTCATCAGCCGGGTCGAAGAAAGCTTCTTTATCCACTCCTTCTGAAGTCACAATATATTTACTTGGAACAACCCAAACAGAAGTTCCTTCTTTTCTTCTTGTATAAACGTCTCTTGCATTCTGCAAAGCCATTTCTGCTGTTGGAGCCTGTACAATTCCAACGTGTTTGTGAGATAATCCCGGTTTAGTCTGAATAAACACTTCCCACATATCTAAATTTGCCATAATTAATTTGAAAATTAGGTAATTTGAAAATTTGAGAATTACGCAATTTGAAAATTAAAACACAATAATGGCATTTTCAAATTAGCACATTTTCAAATTAGCACATTATTTATATTACTTCTTGTTGTTGTTTTTCTGCAAAAGCTATCGCCGCTTCTTTTACCCAAAGGTTTTCCTGCTGCGCTTTTACTTTTGTCTGTAATCTTTTTTTGTTACAAGGACCATTTCCTTTTAAGATTTCCATGAATTCATCCCAAGGAAGTTCACCGAAATCGTAATGTTGTCTTTCCTCATTCCATTTCAAGTCTTTATCGGGCATGGTTAATCCTAAGAATTCAGCCTGAGAAACCGTAACGTCGATAAATCTTTGACGAAGACTGTCGTTACTTTCTCTTTTTACTCTGTAATTCATAGAGATTTTAGAGTTTGGAGAACTGTCGTCATTTGGACCAAACATCATTAAAGCTGGCCACCAGAAACGATTTAACGAAGCCTGAGCCATTTCTTTTTGCTGTTTTGTTCCACGGCAAAGCGCCATTAAAATCTCATACCCTTGTCTTTGGTGGAAAGATTCTTCTTTACAGATTTTTACCATCGCTCTTGAATAAGGACCATAAGAATTCCCCATCAACATTACCTGGTTCATAATCGCAGCACCATCAACCAACCATCCGATTGCTCCAATATCTGCCCAACTCAACGTCGGATAGTTGAAAATACTTGAATATTTCGCCTTTCCTTCCAACATATCGTCATAAGTTGCGTCTCTATCAGCTCTAATTGTTCCGTTTCCTAAAGTTTCAGTTGCAGAATACAAGTATAAACCGTGGCCTGCTTCATCCTGAACTTTAGCCAAAAGAGCCATTTTTCTTCTCAATGAAGGCGCTCTTGAAACCCAATTGGCTTCAGGCAACATCCCGACAATTTCAGAATGTGCGTGCTGTGAAATCTGACGAACCAATAGTTTTCTGTAATCATCGGGCATTACATCTTTTGGTTCTACTTTATTTTCGTCGTGTACATATTGTACAAATTTTTCTAAATCCATCTCTTTTTAATTTGAAAATTAATTAATTTGAAAATTTGAGAATTAGGTAAATTGAAAATTGAAACACAATAATGGCATTTTCAAATTAGCACATTTCCTCATTTTCAAATTCTATTAAACATCATAATTTAGCATCACCACATTCGTTGTTGGGTGACACTGACAAGTAAGAACGAAGCCTCTGGCTACTTCTTCTTCCGTAAGCGCGTAGTTTTTCTCCATGAAAACTTCTCCTTCGAGAACTTCCGCTTTACACGTACAACAAACTCCTCCTTTGCAAGCAAAAGGTACTGGAAGATTGTCTTTCAATGCTTTATCTAAGATACTTTCTTTTTTAGAATTCAAATGGAAAGAATACTCATCATCATCAATGATTACCGTTACCATACTTTCTATATTGGCAATCGCTTTGAATTCATCGCTCATTTCCGCAGTATCTTCTTCATCCGGAGCCGAGAAATATTCAAACAAAACCTGAATGGCAGGAACTTTTTTATCTTTCTTTAAATAATCAGCAATTCCTTTAATCATTTCTGAAGGTCCACAAATAAAGAAAGTAGATTCTTTTACATCGATATCTGCATATCTTTCAAAAAGATGGTCTAGCTTTTCAGGAGAAATTCTACCTTCAAAAATTGGGTCTGCATGTGCTTCACGACTTACCAAATAAACAACTTTCAGTCTTCCGTTAAAAGTTTCTACCAACTTATCGATTTCAGCCTTTTTCATCACCTGACTCATGCTTCTGTTGCTGTAGAACAAATAAGCATTTGAATTCGGCTCCTGATAAAGACTTTCTTTAATATTCGATAAAACTGGAGAAATTCCGCTTCCTGCAGCCAAACCAACGTAAGTTTTCACGTTTGTCGGGTGATAAGACGTATTGAAACCGCCCATTGGAGGCATTACTTCAAGAATTTCATCCATATGAAGATGTTCGTTGAAATAACCTGAAACTTTTCCGTTTTCTAAAAGTTTAACCAAAACTTCCAGCGTGTTACTTTTTTCACTTGGAGCATTACAGATTGAATATGAACGACGCTCTTCATTACCGTCAATCATCATTTTAAAGTTAAGATACTGGCCTTGCTTGAATCTGAATTTATCTTTCAGCTCATCAGGAATTTCAACAGCTACATTCACGGCATCTGTTGTATCTTTCTGAACCCTAACGGTTTTTAATTTATAAAATGAATTCATTTTGTTTTTAGTATTCTATTAATTTTTCCACCTTCGCATTTTGGAAGACTGTCTTGAGCATGAATTTTCACTTTCGTGGTGATTCCTACTCGTTTTTTTATTTCGTTTTCGATGCTTTTGCCAAAGTTTCCGACAAAAATAGCATAATCATCGGTATTTTGATTTAATTTTTTTGAAGCAATTAATTCGTCATCAATTTCAACATCAATATCCAAAGCAACACACATTTGTTCTTTCTCAATCGGTGTTAAATAATAATTAGGAACGACCCCTTCCACATGAGAAAATGCTTCTTCAATCTGACTCGGATATACATTTACCCCTCTTACAATCAACATATCATCAGCTCTTCCAAGAATGGGTTTCATTTTAACCATTGTTCTTTTCGAGTTTTCGTCATAAAAAAGACTTGTGATATCATTCGTCCAATATCGTAAAAGCGGCATTGCTTTTTTTGTCAAAGTCGTAATTACCAAAACACCTTCTTCTCCAAATGGAACGGGTTGTTTTGTAATGGGATCTAAAATTTCAGGATAAAAATGATCTTCCCAAATATAAGCTCCTCCTTTTTCCTCAAAATCTTCCATTGAAACTCCAGGACCTATGATTTCACTTAACCCATAAATATTGGTTGCATGAACGCCCAATCTTTCTTCGATGTGATGTCTGATAATCTCCGTCCAAGGTTCTGAACCTAAAACAGCATATTTTAAACTAATTTCATCTGCCGAGATCCCTCTTTTTGCAAATTCATCAGCGATTGTTAATGCATAAGATGGCGAGCAACAAATCACTTCCGGTTTAAAGTCTATAATTAAATCGACCTGTCTTGTCGTCATTCCTCCAGAAATCGGAAGAACGCTCATTCCTAATTTTTCAGCACCGTAATGAAGTCCTAATCCACCGGTAAAAATTCCGTAACCATAAGCGTTGTGTAACTGCATTCCAGGTTTTGCTCCGGCTGCATTTAAAGATCTTGCAACCACTTCGCTGAATAAATCAACGTCTTCTTTTGTATATCCTACAACCGTTGGTTTTCCTGTTGTTCCACTTGAACAATGAATTCTTTGCAATTCATTTTTGGGAACGGTAAATAATCCGAACGGATAATTGTCTCTTAAATCCTGCTTGTAAGTAATCGGAAGTTTCGTAATATCTTCAATTGTCCTTATTACGTCAGTTGATATTTCTAATTCTTCAAATTTTCTTTTATAAAAATCTGACTTCTGCTCTAAATAGCTCACCAAATTCACCAATCTTTCCGATTGGAGCTGTCTCAATTGGTTGAGCTCTAAATATTCAACTGAAAAATCCATACTTGTAGCTAACTAACATTTGTTAGGTGTAAATTTAAAAAGAATTTGCAACGTGACAAAATTTTTATGACATTCGTCATATTTTGAATAATTCTAAATAATTAAATGAAGGTTGAGATTGATTGTAAGGTTGGTTCTATGATGACTTTGTCATATAAAGCAGAACGAAGCGCAACGAGGAATGTTCCCAAACCCATTTAAAGATAAAGAGATTCCTGCGGAATATTAAGTTTCGGCTAAAGCCATTGAAGAATTTCGATTGTATTAGTGGGCTGAAGCCTACCTCTATTGAATCATTTAACGTATTTTTATAATCTTAGTTGTCATCGAATTAATTCAATAGGACTGAGCTTCAGCCCATTTACACATTGCAAATATTCCTTCGGCTTTAGCCAAAACTTAGTGTAAATTTTGGATAAAGCCAATTTTACTCAAGTCAATGTGATGAATGAGTTTGATTTTATATCGAGTTCACATTAAAATAAACTTCACAGATTTTAATGCGTTTGGTTTAAATAAACCTGCTAATCTACGAGATAAATTATTTAAATTTAACCTGGTTCTTACACTTTAAAAACTTCAAGTATTTCAGGTCTCTCAGAATCATCAGAGATCTTTCCGGTATTGGCAAATTCAGTCCAGAGTTTTCTTAGTTTTTTTCCGTTTTCATCCATATATTTCCAGGGAATATTTTTTAAAATTCCGGCATTTTTCCAGGCAGATTCATTCCCAAAAATAAAAGGCAAATCAATCGCATGAGCTCCTAAAAAATAATTTGAAACCATAAAACGTGGATAAATTCTAAATAAATATAAATTTCCACCAGCACGGGCAAAGTCTTTCGCAAAATCTTCTGCCGGTTTTCCATAAATAATTTCTGTAGTCGTACGAATTGCTCTATTTAAAACCTTTACGGGAAAATATTTATTTATCGTATCTGAAGTTTTTAGATAGAAAGACGTTTCTTCATCATTTAAACCTATTAAAACATCAATTTTTTTTGCTTTTTCTTTCCATTTTTCTTCGGCTTCCCATTCATTACACAAAGGAGGAAAACCATATTGCGGCCCGAAAGGCATTGCTGCTTTTAATCCGTATTTCAAAAAAGAAGGAGCAAGATTTTTATAGTTTTCAATGATTTCTAAAATATCCGACTTATCATTAAAAATCTGAGTATTTTTCAAAAATTCAGTAACCATTTTTTGTCGGTTTTTCCTTAAACCCAAAGGAGCACTGTGAATAATTACTCTTTTGAATAAATTTTCGATTCCGTCTGAAAGAAGAAGATGGGCGATGAGATCTCCACCTGAAGACTGTCCAAAAAGGGTAATATTTTCTGAATCTCCACCAAAAGATTCGATATTATTTTTAATCCATTTCAGAGCTTCAATCAAATCAAACAAGCCTAAGTTAGCAGGTTTTTCTTCGTTTCCACCTAGAAATCCAAAAATTCCTAAGCGGTAAGAAACCGTTACAACGATAACATTTTGCTCTTTTACCCAATCGGTGGGATCAGCAGTAGGGATATCACCACAGCCAATTTCGTAAGAGCCGCCATGAATCCAAACAATGACAGATAACTTTTCGTTTTCTGCACAATTTTCTGGTCTGAAAACTGAAATAAATTGAGGTGATTCATCCACTTCAAAATTATCTAAATTGGTCTTACCAATCATTTTTTCTAAAAGCGGACTTATATTTTGCGGACAAGCAGGTGTTTTCTCAGGAAACATAATTTCACCAAGCGACGGCTGTACAGCAATCGGTTTTTTAAATCTTTCAGAATATGCATAACGGATATTTTTAGCTTTTAAAATTCCGTTTTCTCTGAAAGCAATAATTCTTCCAAAAGAAGTGTAAAAAGTATGTGTACCCTTAGTTTGATTTGTGCCCATTGGTTATCTCTTCAAGCAATAAACTTTAAATCTGTTTACGAATACAATTTACAAATTTTGTTTCTTGTATGCTATCAAAAATTTAGTTTAGAGATTTAAATATACTTGGAGAAACTCCCACCTTGCTTTTGAATAATCTTGTAAAGTGCTGTGGATATTTAAAACCTAAATCATAAGAAATTTCACTGATGGATTTTGAAGAGTCAAAAATCTGATCTTTGGCGACATCAATCAGTTTATTATGAATATATTCCTGGGCAGAAATCCCAAGTTCTTTTTTAATAAGATCACCAAAATAATTGGCAGAAAGATTGAGTTGCTCAGCAAAATAATTGACCATAGGAAACCCTAAATTCTTAGGTTTATCTGATTTTAAATAATCATCTAAGGATTTTTCAAACTTTCCTATAAAATTCTGATTAACGTGATCTCTCGTGATAAACTGACGGTCGTAGAAACGCATACAGTAATTCAGAAACAATTCAATATTGTTTACAATTAATGATTTGCTGTGTTTATCGATGGATTGTTCAAGTTCGAATTTGATGTTTTTAAAACATTCAAGAATAGTCTCTCTTTCTTTTTCTGAAAGGTGTAATGCTTCATGAACATCGTAAGAAAAGAAATTATAATCTTTGATGTTTTTACCCAAATTGGTTCCTTTAATTAAATCAGGGTGAAAAATCAAGGCAAAACCTGCAGGCTGAATGTAAGCATCTGCATTATAAATTCCGTAAGTCTGTCCCGGAGCAATAAAAACCAAAGTTCCTTCCTGATAATCATAGCTGTGTTTTCCGTATTGTATGTCGCCGCACATCACATCTTTCAGAAAAACGGTATAGAAACCAAACTGCCTTATATGCTGACAAATAGGATCTGACTTCGAAAAATCAACTACACTTACCATCGGGTGCAGCGTTTCATGTTTCAGCATTTTATTATATTCTGAAACATTATTAAAAACCTCAACCACTTGATTTTCCATGAAATCTACTTTAAATTTTAATTCAAAATTATAACTTTCTGATCGACATTTTAAGTTGTAAGTAAAATTGGTAAATCTTTCTGTAATTTGTATAAGTATTTTTACCTTTAAACTGTCGAATTTTGTAATAGAAAAAATTAATACATAATAGAAAACTTAAAATGTTTTTTAACCGCAAAAGAATCAAAAGAAATGATTGAAATAATAGAATTTTAAAAGTTTACAAAATGAAAAATTTTCATTTATCGCTTGTTTTGTTAGCTTTTGAATAACTTATCCATCATAAAATATTTTGTCGCTTTTGCGGTTAAAAAATATCATATACTTAAGAACAGAAAATTAAAACTTAAAAATAAATGAACACATTCACTGTAAAAGCTTTCGGTGCGGAATCTAAAACTGCCGATTTAGCAGAAATGACCATCGTAAGGAGAGAAACCACATCAAAAGATGTAGAAATTGAAATTATGTACTGCGGAGTTTGCCACTCTGATCTTCACACTGCAAGAAATGACTGGGGAGGATCGAAATATCCATCTGTTCCCGGACATGAAATTATCGGAAAGATTACAAAAGTAGGAAGTGAAGTATCAAAATTCAAAGTAGGTGATCTTGCCGGAGTAGGTTGTATTGTAGATTCTTGCGGACATTGCGATAGCTGCAAACAAGATTTGGAGCAATACTGTTTAAATGGTTTCGTAGGAACATATAACGGAAAAGATGAGCATTTGGGAGGTCATACTTTCGGAGGATATTCTCAAAAAGTTGTAGTCGATGCGGAACATGTTTTAAGAATTCCTGAAAACTTAGATTTGGCTGCTGTTGCACCTCTTCTTTGTGCGGGGATTACAACATGGTCACCTCTAAAACACTGGAAAGTTGGAGCCAATTCTAAAGTTGCCGTTGTAGGTTTAGGTGGATTAGGACACATGGCGATTAAATTAGCAAAAGGTTTGGGTGCTGAAGTAACTTTATTCTCAAGAACTCCTGGGAAAACGGAAGATGCTAAAAAATTGGGTGCAGATCATGTCGTTATTTCTACGGATGATTCTCAAATGGATTCTGTAAAAGGAAAATTTGATTTAATTATCGACACAGTTCCTTACGATCATGATGTAAATCCTTATATCACGACTTTAAATATCAACGGAACTCATGTTTTGGTAGGATTTATTGGTAAAATGGAAGACAGCTTGTTTACTCCAACAATGATTATGGGAAGAAAATCTGTTGCAGGATCAGTAATCGGAGGTATTGCCGAAACTCAGGAAATGCTTGATTTCTGCGGTGAACATAATATTGTATCTGAAATTGAAATCATCAAAATGCAGGACATTAACGAAGCGTATGAGAGAATGCTGAAAAGCGATGTGAGATACCGTTTTGTGATTGATATGCAGTCTTTGTAGTTTTCAATCTTTAAAATATTGGAGACTCTTCATTTTTTGGAGAGTCTTTTTTTGAAGTAAATATTATTAGCTTTTGGCTAAAGCCTAAATTGGATGATTGATTTTTCCGAGGATTTAATTAATTATTTTTAAATATCCTGTCTTTTTACTTTCGCAAAATCCACTCCTTCAAAGAAGAGGAATTTTATTTGTACTCACCTTCCATTTCTTTGAAAGCCCATTCTGCCATGGCTTGAATAACGGGAATTAATCCTTTTCCTGATTCACTTAAATTATAAGTTACGTGCGGCGGAACCACAGGTTTTGCCGTTCTTATGACTAATCCGTCATTTTCCAATTGCTTTAAATGCTGGATGAGCATTTTTTCTGTAACCGCAGGAATAGCCCGTTTTAGTTCACTGTATCTTTTATCACCTGTCGAAAGATGATATAAAATAATCGGTTTCCAATAGCCGCCAATCTTTTCCATCACATACGTTACCGGACAAAGACCTAATGCAATTTTTTTATTCTGTTGAATAGTAGAACTTTCTTTAATAGCTGCCATAATACATACTTTAGGGTAAGTACTTGTATAAAAGTATGTACAAATATACCTTTGTTCTCATAAATAAAAAATATTTATCAACGAAAAAATAAAAATTATTATGAAAATTATCATCACAGGTTCGTTAGGAAATGTAGCAAAGCCTCTTACTCAACAATTAATCGCAGAAGGCCACGACATTACCGTTGTAAGCAGCAATGAATCTAAAAAAAATGAAATTGAAAACTTAGGAGCTCAAGCAGCGATTGGCTCTATCACTGATTTAGATTTTTTAGTACAAACATTTGAGGGAGCAGATGCAGCATTTTTAATGACTCCCCCAAACATGGGCGGAATAAACATTGTGGAAAACACCATTAATGCAGGAAAAAATTATGCAGAAGCTATCAATCTGACTAAAGTAAAAAAGGTGGTCATGTTGAGCAGTATCGGTGCAGAATCTCCTGTGGAAAACGGACCGATTAAAGGTCTTCATTTTATCGAAAAACTCTACAATAATCTAGAAAACACATCAGTAACATTCCTAAGAGCCGGATATTTTTACTTAAACTTTCTTAATGATATTCCTTTGATAAAAAACGCAGGAATTATCGGAGCTAATTTCCCTCAAGATGCGAAAGTTCCGTTGGTACATCCTACAGATATTGCCAAAGCTGCAGCTGAAGAGTTAGTTAAAGATTCTGAGGGCAAAAATGTAAAATATATTGTAAGTGATGAACTTACAGGTACTGATTTTGCCCAAGTTTTTGGAAAAGCCATCGGCAAACCAGAACTTCCATGGATTGAGTTTAAAGATGAAGATTCTCTGAACGGAATGCTTCAAGCCGGACTTCCTCAGGAAATGGCCGAACTCTACACCGAAATGGGAAGAGGAATAAGAACGGGAATTGTACAGAAAGATTTTATTGAGCACGGTTCTGTTGTTGATGGAAAAGTTAAATTGGAAGATTTTGCTAAGGAATTTGCAGGTAAGTTTAATGCTTAATCTATTTTGGTTAATTTAATAATTTCGGCGAGCCTTTGGCTCGCCGAAATTATTTGCTGATTTTTTTATTGATAGGATTTTATCCTATCCTTCAGTAAATCGTCCCTTCAGGACTCTTGAATTATTTCTTTAATGTTTCTTTTAAAACTTTCAATTTTCCATCAATCGGTTCATTCATTTTTAAACCTAAAATTTCAGCAACCAAAGGATAAACATTAATATTTTCAAACTCATCAATCACCAGATTATTTTTAAATTCTGGTCCCCAAGCAAAAAATGTAGCCTTCATTTCAGGAACAACTCTTGGATTGTAACCATGTTTTCCTATTGAAGTTCTTTTATCTCTTTCCAGAAATATTTTTGGAGCTTTGGGTAGTAATAAAATTTGCCCTATTCTGTTGTATCGGTCATCTTTCGTTCCGAAGTGAAGATATTTTGGTAATTTTTTATCTAAATAAACTTCGTAGTCTTCCGTTTTATTGGCTTTCAATTCTTTGTAAACGCTTTTTACCTCATCAGAATTTTTCACATAGACTCTTAATAAAGTCTGAGAATTATAATAATCGAACCTTGTTTTATCAAAAAGGATTTGAGGGATTTCGAGAGGATTTCCCTTATCAACTTTTATCATTCCGTGGTCGGAAACGAAAATAAAATTCACATTTTTTAATCCTAATTCATTTACTTTTTTCACCAGATTTCCAATTGCTTCATCAATTAGATGCACTGAAGTTTCAGTTTCTTTCGTTTCAGGGCCAAAACGATGCCCTGCTCCATCTACTTCAGGGAAATATAATGAAATAAAATGTGGTCTTTTATCTTCCGGAAGTTTCAGCCAATTGATTACTTTATCTATTTTTTCTGAAGGTTTAAATTCTTCGTGATATGGATAATAATACGTTGGTCTCATTCCGCCAGCATCGCTTGCCGAACCTACCCATTGCAAAGAAGCACTTATCATTCCTTGTTTTTCTGCCAAGCTCCAAAGTGGAGTTCCACCATACCAAGTTCCGTCTTCTGCATTTTGGCGATTGCTCATTGCATAGGCTTGCTTACGTTGATAATCGTAGAAAAAATTATCTATTAAACCGTGATGAGAAGGATACAATCCGGTAATCAATGTCCAGTGATTCGGGAAAGTAATGCTTGGGTAACTCGGAATCATTGCTTTCGCCTGAATCCCTTTAGTCGAATACTTCAAAAGGTTTTGAGCATTGTATTTTTGAGCATAATCATATCTGAAACCGTCTGCAGAAATCATAATAACATATGGTTTTTGCATCGCTTCAGCATTATTTATTCGTTCTGAAACGACTATCTGAGCCGTATCGACAGGGGCATTCTGAGCATAAATCATTAAAGAAAAAAACAGCAGTACAATTTGTATTCCTCGCTTCATTAGTAAATTTTTCGCAAAGTTACGGCCTACCCTTTTCCCATAAAAATTTATACGATGAAAAGTATATTAAATCTCTTTATTCATTTCAAACTGAGAAAGCCAGTTTTTAAGTCCAATCCTTTTTTCTAGAAAAGCTGAAATATTTTCTGAACTATCATCTACATTATTCACAGATACAGCCTGCCCGCCACACAACTTTTCAATGATTCTGAAAAGCTCTGTTCCAATGCCCTGTCTTCTATAATTTTTATCAACAGCAATTTGACACACTTTCCTCGCACTAGGATTGTAAACAGCATATCCTACAAGTTGTTGATGTTTGTAAGCACCTAAGATTTTATACTTCTTTTCTCTATCGGTAAGGATAGCGCTGGAATTCTGCCACGACGGCTTTATATCCCAGAAAGGCTCAAATACTTTCCATTGAAAGCTATCCATTTCTTCTATCGATACATCTGTATTTTTTTCTTTAAGTTCAATAATCCCGTTGAAGCAAAGGAGCTTTCTAGTGATTTTAAAGCCTAGATTTTCATATGCCCTGATGGCAGGATGATTTCTTTCGATGACTTCAAGAGTAAGTATATCTGCTTTTTTCTCTTCTAAAACAGGAAGTATGAAATCATACATTTTCCTCACCAACCCTTTTCCTCTGTATTCCGGAGTAATTCCCGTTCCTGCATTATAAATGAGGTGTTGTCCGTTTTCTTCTTTCCAAGCCTGAAGAATAAATCCCTCCAGCTTATCAGATTCAAAAACACCAACAGACAGATTCATATCTATTTTCTCTAATTCAATTTTTAGTTCCAGTTGCTCAAGTGACAGATGAAAAGGAACAATATAATCTGAGAAAGACCTATTAAACACCGATAAAAGCTCCTCAATATTACTATTTTTTAAATTTCTAATTTCCATAAATTAATTTTAAAACTGATGTATGATGCATTTAAGCCTTCTTCTCATTGTCACTCAATATAAAAAGGTTAATTCTTTTTCACAAAGGTAAGTTCTAAATTCATTTGTGGAAAAGGATTGCTTAATTAAAAATTAACATTGAAAATAAAAATTTAGTCATCAAAAATATCGTAGTTCTACTACAATTTTTCAAATATTTAAAAATCAAATTTAAGATATGATAAAACTTATGTAATTTTAATTATAAAATCACAACCAAATCAAAACACGATGAAAAATATTATAACCAATGCAGATAAAATTGCAGAAAACAATATTTCTGGTGTACAGCGTATAGTAAAGCTAGAAATTGTGATTGATGGTAAAATCATTGCCCACTTCAAACATTTTAAACTTCAGCAGAGCGTCAGAAAGCACCATGCTTTTGAATTGATTTTGGCACATGACTCTTTAGGAGAAGTAGAAAACCATGATTTGCAGGAGGCTCAATTTTTTTTAGGAAAGCGCCTAACGGTAGTTTTTAAATATAAAGATTCTGAAAGTGAGAGCCCGGAGAGAACTTTTGTAGGAATCATCACGAAAGTTGCATACAGTCAGGAAAAAATGAGCCTTGGAAATGTCATTTTAAAAGGATTCAGCCCTACTATTTTGATGGATTCTGCGCCACATACTCAAAGTTTTGGAGGAACTCAGGCCGTCAATACTTCTATTATTGCCGAGAGAATAATCAAAGAAACTATAAGCTCAGAAAAATTTGATTATCAAATTAATACTCAAAATAAAAGCTACATCAGCTACAGCGCACAATACAAAGAAACTCATTACAATTACCTATCGAGAATAGCAGAAGCTTATGGTGAACAGTTTTACTATGATGGCGAAATCCTTCATTTCGGAAAATTGCCACCGAAAGAACAATCAATACGTCTTATTTACGGAAGTAACGTCAACGACATTTGTGTTGAAATAAAAGCAGTACACATCAAGCCCGAATTCTTCGGATACAACAGTGGTAATCATTCAAAGCTTCAAAGTTCTGCTTCCGAAATCAAACATTTAGGTGAACTGGCGGATAAAGCATATCAGCTTAACAGTGGTATTTACAATGTTCATTCTTTGATATCATCACCCATCAATGCCAATCTGCCGATAGATTTAGATGATTCGCAAAAAAGTGCTGCCGGAAGTGCCGCCGTGGAAGTATTTGGCGTTTCAGGAACAACATCTGTTCCCTTTTTACACCCTGGTTGTATTGCAGATTTAGAAATGAGAAAATCAGACACCAATCAAACTTCTTATTTCACTAAGTTAATGATTACCGAGGTTTCACATGAAGTAAATATCAGAGGATATTATACTGGGACCTTTGAAGCTATTGCAGAAGGAACAGGTTTTTTGCCTAAACCCGAATTTAATTTACCTAATGCAGAACCACAAATTGCAACGGTAATTTCAAATACGGATCCGTTAAATCAAGGAAGAATTCAGGTAAGATTTGACTGGCAACTTAACGACACGACTCATTTTATTAGAATGATGAGTCCTGATGCGGGAGGAACTGATCAGATTACACAAAACAGAGGATATATTGCCATACCGGAAGTTGGAGATCAGGTAATGGTGGGTTTTGAATATCATCATCCTGATTTTCCTTTTGTAATGGGCGGAATGTTCCATGGACAGATTGGTTTGGGAGGAGGTTTAAACAATCACATGCGCTCCATTCAAACCAAAAGCGGAATCAGAATATTGATGAATGATGATGACAAAAGTGTAACCATTCTAGATCCAAGTGGTAATACTTATTTTATGGATGGCGATGGAAGCATTACTGTGACTGCACCAAAAAATATGACTTTCAATGCCGGAGAAAACCTTACTATCAATGTCGGAAAAGATATGAAAACGCAAGTAGGTAATGATCATTTAATTAATATAACAAAAGATCACCGATTTACTTCGCAAAATTATCAGCAAACGGTGAACGAAAACAAAACAGTGGATATCGCTGGAAATTTAAAGGAAACAACTTCCACTACAACGCACAAAGCAGAAAATGGAGACCTATTACTTCAGAGTTCAGGTGTTGCTAAGATATTAGGCAAAATAGACGCTAAGGTTAATAAAGGATAACAGAATTTGAGTACAAAAAATATCCTAAACAATTTACCAATGATCAGATTACTAAAATATATAGTAAGCTTTGTTTTTCTAATCCAAATGTCGTGTCAGGAAAAAAAGCAGAACCCAAAAACAGAAAAAATGACGAAATATGAATGGCTAGATGCTACATCAGCTCCTTTGGGCTATCCTGTAGATGTTTTTAGTGGAGGATTAACGGCTCCGAATGGAGAATTCACCAGCTTATTCAGTGGAACAACTGGCGGAGAATGGGGTGCGGCAAACAGAGGCATGAGCAACGGGGAAAAAAGTATCCCTAATCATCTGCATACGATTTGGGTTTCTTATGCAGAGAAAATCTTTTATGAAATAGACACCGATCTTGATTATGAGAAGATGCTAAAACTTTTTAATGATGGATATTTTGTACCATCTATGAGTAAAGATAATCCGCAACCAAGAAAAGAAAATTTCAACCAAATTATTGTAGGGTTTGCTCCGGGAGGCGTTGTTGTCGTTTGGCTTTCAGGAGCAGGACGACAGGTAGAAGTCGGAAGATATCAGAGTAAAAAAATAGTTATTCCGAAAGAAGATATTGATGCTTTGAGCCCTGGTCCTAGAAAAAATATGTTTAATCCCGATTACCAACATAAAATAATACACGAGTTTGGAATTGTTCCAAAAGAAGTTGCAGAAACCAATGAAGGCAAGCCAATTCCGTACGGGTTGTGGGATGATTACAGGAAAAAATATAATTGGAGAATTAATGTTGAACTTCCTAATAATGGTATTACGGATGAGGTTGACTATTATTTAATAAATAGTGAAAAAGAATTTTTATTTGGTGAAAAAGAAGTAAATACATTTAAAAATATTCCTTCAGATTTAAAGTGGAATTTTGAAAAGCAAAGAGCAGTTCCAAAGAAAATTTATCTCAGTTGGTTTGAAGGAAAAGAAATTTATGAAGGAACAATCATATTTGATGAATCTGAAGTCTTAAAGGCATTTGAAACTTTAAATGAAGAAGACCAAAACGAAATTCAGGTACTCATTAAAATAAATGAACCCCGAACTTTTGCATCGGTACAGTTAATCAAAGGCAAACAGCAGATTTGGTTAAAAAAGAACAAAGTAACAATTAATTAAATTAGATTTTAGATCATGGGGCAGACATTTGTTTATAACACGGGTAATCCTCAGCTTTCAGAACAGGGAGAATTAAAATTTACGTTTGGAGTATTTTTCGATGGTACTAGAAACAACCTAAAAAACACAGAAATTCGTAAAAAAGTTCAGGGAAAAGGAGAATTTGGATTGATTGCCGCAACCGATGAAGAAAAAGAAATCTTTGAAAAATATGCCAAAGATGACAATAGTTTTGGTAACGATTTTACCAATGTTGCCAGAAAATATATGTGTACATTAAGAGATACATACTCACTCTATGTAGAAGGTATTGCTACTATCGATAAAAATGATGATGAAGGTGAAGGCTTTAAATATGGACGTGGTACAACGGGAGTTATTGGAAAAGTACGGATAGGATGTACAGCTTTGGCGAAAGAGGTAAAAAAATCAATTGATTCTAGTGAAAGTAAGAAAAAAATTAAATCAATAGAATTAACCATAGACATTTTTGGTTTTAGCCGTGGTGCGGCGGCTGCGAGAAATTTTGCGTACAATCTTCAGCTCGGTGCTTATGCTCCAAAATCTTATTATCCTCCGGTACAAGGTGCAAGCAGAATTGATGTAGACCATCCAACCAGCGAATTTCAGTCTGTTGAGCAATGGTGGCTTAAAGACGGTTTGCTTCCAAAATTCGGACATCTCGGAACATCACTTTTGGAAGCAGGTGTAGAACGTGAAATTATAGATTCTATGACGGTCGATGTACGGTTTATTGGTGTTTACGATACGGTAGCTTCTTATGATCCGACCTGTCTTCTCCTTCCAAATTTTAAGAAAAAAGTGGGTGAACTTCATTTGCATGAATTGGGTTCACCGAGAAAAGCAGTGCATTTTACAGCAACCGATGAGCACCGTGAAAATTTTTCTCTCACTAGATTTCTTCCCGTAAAACTTCATACAGGAATTGAAAAAAACTTTCCAGGAGTACACAGTGACGTCGGTGGAAGTTATAATCATGATGCTCTTTCTGCAACGGAAATTAGCCAAAACTATTACCAGCCAGACCCTGCAGAAGGTTTTACAGAAAGAGAGATGGTTTGGTTAGAAAAAGCTCGTTTCAAAAATTCATTACTCCCTTTTAGAAATGAATTGATTGGGCAAGGCTGGTTTAAAAAAGAACAATTAGAAATGAGTGCATCATTAAACTACAAATCTTTTGTGGGAAGTTTTTATGTTCTAAAGGGCACCAGAAATCTCTACAGAGGTTATAGTTTTATTCCTCTTCATTTCATGTGTGATTATGCATTGCCATATCTTAATGAAGAAAAGCAAAATCTACTTCAATCAAAAATAATGTCGGATTATGCTTTAAACGATAGTTTTTTAGATCAAGTTAAGGCCTACATGAAAGAACATATCATTGATAAAAATGAAAATTGGTCGCTTAAAAAGTATTTTAACTATGAAGATGATGAAATTGATAGTACAAAAGATGATGACAACAAATCTTCGGACGAAGTTAAAGATGAAATCACAACACCTACAGTTTTACTCGAAGAAGTAAAAATTATCTCTTATAAATCTGATATTTTGCTTAGAAAACTAAGAAACAGATATTTGCATCGATCGGCAAAATTAAATTCATTGATGGATGACCTTGCTTATTCACCAGCCGAAAATCGCAAAAGAATGGAATTTTAAATCATAATTAAATTGATATTGGAAAAGTTTCTTACAAATTCATGCAAAACGTATCGGTTAGAAACTATTGTAATTTCTAATCCAGAAACTTCTTACAGCAGAGAAAAAAGTTATGTAAGAACTGCAGAAGTTTATGATTTAGGAAAAGAGAATAATTATTTTAAATATCAAATTCTAATTGTCGATTTTAACTTTTCTGATGATGACAACGCCATGGGAAAACTCATCAAACAAATAAGTTATCTGTTTGACGAATTAATACTTACCATAGATGAAGAAGGAAATATAATCTCGGTAGAGAATTTGCTTTTTCTTCAGTTAAGATGGACGAAAATACAGACTGATTTACTGAAATTACATCAGGGAAATGTAGTGGAAAATTATTTTAATCAAATCAACATGGTATTAGAGAACGAACCATCTTTGATAGAATTCCTTCAAGAATATAATATGTTCGGGCTCTTATTTAATGGATTATGGAATTCTTTTGAAGAAAGAAGGATAAGAAAAACAAAAAAAGAATACGTAGAAATAATGACTCCCGAAAAAAAAGGTGGAAAGATAATACAGATTATTTCAGCAGAAAATCTGGAACAATCTGACGTTACGTATTTCAGAGGAATCAATATATTCAGCAAAAATAATCTTGTTGAAAGCTTTATAGAAATAAAAAAACACCAATATCATTTAAAACATTCATTATTATGGATAGGCTAAATCACGAAGAAGAAACGGCTTCTTCAATTACTGAACAAAACAGCCAAAAAATGGAGAAGGTAAGAGAAGAACGAGCCGAAAAAGATAAAAACGACGAAAATCTGTTGCTATCAATTGATGGAGCAAAAATAAAATTCAATGCCCATTTAGGCGAGTTTAAAGTATTGAATGATGTTCCCACCACACAAGGAAAACTCACCGGAACGGTTGTAGAAAAACAAATTCCCAATTTTACATTTTATGATGGCTTCCAGATGCTTTCCCTTACAGAGTGGCAAGATTTCGGTAATGCAAAAGTGCAGGATAACTATGTTTTATTAAAAAAATCTTTTTTACCGGGAATAGGCAAATTGCCGGGAAACATCCCACCCGAAACAGGAAAGATAGAGTTTGTAGATTCGGGGCAGATTAATATGCCAGAAAGTATTGATACGAGAGGAGCGCCGGTGTCGGAACAAAAAAACGAGGAAAAGTGTTTTTGTAATAGAGATTTGGAAGTTGAGGATTTAACTAAAATTGGTATTTCTCAAAAAAATGCGGACAAGTATAAAGATGCTTTAAATTCAACTTTTACAAATTATAATCTAAATACTTGTATTAGAAAACTACATTTTTTAGCACAGGTGAGGCACGAATCTGGAGAATTTATATATGAAGAAGAAATATGGGGACCAACAAAAACACAACTTGGTTATGAAGGTAGAAAAGATCTATGTCATAAAATGGAAGGAGATGGTAAACGCTTTTTAGGAAGAGGGTTAATTCAGATAACAGGTAGGTGTAACTATACAAGCTACACTGAATATAAGAAAAGTAAAGGTATTGATATTGATTTTACAAAAGAACCCGACAATAAGAAAATGGGGGAAATACCATACAGTGTAGATTCTGGTGGTTGGTATTGGAGTGAGAAGCTTGATGTAAATTTGAGTGATTATGCTGATAAAGATGACATTATTTATATTACATATAGAATTAATGGTGGATTTAACGGATATGTAGAAGACAGAAAACCCAAATTAATTAAGATGATTAAAAATAGTGTTGAGTGTGAAAATTCAAAATACATAAACTATGATAAATATTCTATAAAGGATAGTAAATGTTGGAAATCATTAGATGCAATATATAAATATGCACAATTATCTACAGATGAGTCAAAAATATCATACCAACAATATTTAGATTTAACAGATGACTATTTAGAATGGCCATCAATAAAGGGATGGGAAAAGAATCGCCAAAAGAAAAAAAAGAAAACGAAAATTGAAACAAGGAGAGCAAAAGCAAAACAAAAAATAAAATGAAATATTTATTTATAATTCCATTAATGTTATTTTTTTCAATGTATGAAAAAGATAATACATCAATTGTTGGCAATTACAAATCTACCAAAGAGAGTTATTGTAACCCGAATATGATAATCAACATAAAAAAAAACTTAAAGACTAATAATTATTATTTTACTATATATAAAAATAAAAAAAGAATAGATAATGGAAAATTAACAATATATACCAATGATAATGATCAAAGAGTTTTTGGAATGAAAAAAATTGCTGGTATATATACTAATGATAGCATCATAATTCAAAATTCTGGTAATGCAATGAACCAGTATACCAATTTTGAAAACTGTAATGCCAAATATTTGATTTTTGTAAGAGAACAAAATGGAAGCAAAACTTGCCAAAAATGAGAAAAAAAATTATGCAAAAAAAGAAGGTTTATTATCGGTAATAGACGGCACAAAAATAAAGTTTAATGCACATTTGGAGGAATCCATAGTTCTGAATAACATTCCCACCACACAAGGAAAACTCACCGGAACCATTGTAGAAAAACAAATTCCCAATTTTACATTTTATGATGGCTTCCAGATGCTTTCCCTTACAGAGTGGCAAGATTTCGGTAATGCAAAAGTGTAAGACAACTATGTTTTATTGAAAAAATCTTTTTTACCGTTAATAGGCAAATTGCCGGGAAACATCCCACCCGAAACAGGAAAGATAGAGTTTGTAGATTCGGGGCAGATTAATGAGCCGTAAAGTATTGATACTAGAGGAGCGCTGGTGCCTGTAAAAAATGTTTTTGCGAGAAAGAATTTTCAATAGATTGTAATCTTCCCCTCTTTAGGTATATTCAAAAGTAGAGTTTTTTGTTAATATTTTGTAAAGGATAGTAAATGTTGGAAATCACTAAATGCTATATATAAATATGCATAATGATTAACAGATGAGTCAAAAATATCATATCAACAATATTTAGATTTAACAGATGACTATTTAGAATGCCCATCAATAAAAGGATGGGAAAAGAGTCGCCAAAAGAAAAAAAAATAAAACAAAAATTGAAACAAGGAAAGCAAAAAATGAAATGAAATATTTATTTATAATTCCATTAATGTTATTTTTTTCAATGTATGAAAATGATAATACATCAATTGTTGGCAATTACAAATCTACCAAAGAGAGTTATTGTAACCCGAATATGATAATCAACATAAAAAAAACTTAAAGACTAATAATTATTATTTTACTATATATAAAAATAAAAAAAGAATAGATAATGGAAAATTAACAATATATACCAATGATAATGATCAAAGAGTTTTTGGAATGAAAAAAATTGCTGGTATATATACTAATGATAGCATAATAATTCAAAATTCTGTTAATGCAATGAACCAGTATACCAATTTTGAAAACTGTAATGCCAAATATTTGATTTTTGTAAGAGAACAAAATGGAAGCAAAACTTGCCAAAAATGAGAAAAAAAATTATGCAAAAAAAGAAGGTTTATTATCGGTAATAGACGGCACAAAAATAAAGTTTAATGCACATTTGGAGGAATCCATAGTTCTGAATAACATTCCCACCACACAAGGAAAACTCACCGAAACGATTGTAGAAAAACAATTTCAAATTTTATATTTTATGATGGCTTCCAAATTCTTTCCCTTACTGAATGTCAAGATTTCAGTAATGTAAAAGTGTAAGACAACTATGTTTTATTGACAAAACATTTCTTACTGAAAATAGGAAAATTGTCGGAAAAAGCATTTTTTGGAAACTATCACCCACTAAACTAATCAAGTAAGCTATGTTTTTAAAATATTTAATTAAGATTGTTTTTTTAATTCCCATCGTTTCTTTTTGCCAATCAGGAACAATTCTTGGAATTAGGGAAGACAACCGTACATTAGAAATAAGAAATGGAGATGAAGTTCTAAAAAATGAAGATCCATTAACCATTTTTTATTATACCTATTCGTTTAATAAAACGAAAGATACAATTTTGGTGTATAAAAAAAACAGCCCTATAAATTCTGACGATACTAGTTATAATTCATATACATACATAAAAAATTCATCTAATAAAGCAGAATTGATAATTAAAAACAATGATAATGTCACTAAAAATTTGAATATATCATTTACTGACAAATTAAAAAGTATTAACATTAATAAGAGTTCGTTTTTTTTAAATCAGTCGTATTATTCTTATTTAAAGAAAAATCTAAACATCTCAGAATTGGTAGATTTATTAGATGATTTTTTACAAGAAGATATTTATCAACTAAACGATTTAAAATATATCAAATCAAATGCAAAATATAAAAATAAGAATTTTAAAATTTTAAAAGCTAAAATAACAACAGTGAATATGCAAAATGAAAGTATTGTAAAAAATTGGAATGTTTTTTATTTATACAATAAAAATAATACTCTAACTTCTTTGAAACAACAAACAAAAGACGAAACAAGATATACCAAAACATTAATTAGTAATATAAAAAATACATTTTCATATAAAATATATTGGCAGGTTGACGAAAGGTTTTCAGATGATAAAGAAATAACCTTTTGTGTAACTCAAAACAATTACTCAGAAAAAGGAACATATTTACAAACAGGATTAAATAAAGAAACCGACTATGAAACAACAGCAAAGAAAAGTATCAAATTAACCTCTCCAACACTTAAATTAGACGAAAATCAATTAGCTGAAGTTTATGAAAAATTAAATAAATAAAGTTTTTACTAAAAATCTTTCTTACATGGAACAGCAACTCAAAATTGCTAACTTTCTTCTGGACATTAAGTGAGAACTCTTATCACAGGTTCTAAATTATCATCATCAAAAAATGCCTCAGTTTTCACTGAGGCATTCATTTTATTCTTTAATTAATTTTTGATAAGTCGTAGATCCGTCTTTTAGATTAATTTCAAAGTAATAATTTCCAGATTTTAAATCAGAAACACTTATTTTTTCGCCTTCTACTTTTACTGTTTTTACTTTTCTACCGTTAGCGTCGTAAATATCAACGGATTTAATTTTATCTGCATTTTTAAAACCAATTGTTTCCTTTGCCGGATTTGGATATAGATAAACTTTTTTATTTTCCGTCAAAACATCGGTAACTCCTAAAGTTGCAGCTTTTGTTAACACGGCATATCCTCTATTTCCAGTTCCTGAACCATGATACGCTAAAGTGGTAGAAGGACCTTTTGCAAAAAAGATATTCATACTTCCTGCAGTGTTGGTAAAGGCTGTATCTCCTGTTCCACCTGAAAGTGAGCGCGTTGCTACAATTGTTCTCGTACTTGAAGCTACAGTATTCGAAGTTATCGTCCAATCTTGTACAGCATCTGGGTTTGGTGTATTTCCCACTCCTGCAAAAGTGTAATCTAAATTGGTATTGGTCGTTGATGCTGAATTATAAATAAATCCATCTACTCCGTTTCCCATCCCGCCACTCGTTCCGGTGCCTCCAAATCCGACTCCTAGAAAAGAAGTATCGGGACCTGTAAGTGTTAAGGTTGCTAAAGTGGAAGAGGTATCTAATTTTACAGTCATTCCTGTGGAAAGAGTAACTGTACCTGTCGTAAACTGTGCCCAAGCTAAATTGGCAAGAGCAATGCTCAATGTAAGTAAAACTTTTTTCATTTTAATTTTTTAATAAGTTGATGAGGTCTTTATTGTTTGTTTGTAAGGCATATTCAAAAGGAGTCATTCCTTGTGAATCTTTTATTGATTGGTCGGCTTTGTATTTTAGTAACAATTCTACCAATTCTTTGTTACCAAATTTTACCGCCCAAAATAATGGGGTAGCTCCTGTAGAATCTGCAATATTTGGGTCTGCATTTTTCTTTAATAAATATTCTACCAAGTCTTTATTATATTTTACTGCAAGCCCTGCCAAAGCAGTTCCTTCTTCGCTTTTATAATTAACATCTCTTACATTGTCAATAAGAAATTTTGCAACTTCTATATTACTTCTGTAACAGGCTAAAATCAATGGTGAAAAACTATTTTCATTGGTTTGATTAATTATATTAGGATCTTTAACCATCAGTTCTTTTACTTCGGCTACTGTTCCGTTTCTGGCAATATCAAAAATAGATTTTGCTTTTTTCTGAGCCGACATTATTGTAAAACTCAGCATGAAACTTAGAATAAAAAATATTTTCTTCATTATTTTGATAGTATATAGTTATACTCAACATTTACATTTTCGGCTACTTTTTTAGTCACCATTTTAGGAATAGTGACTTTAAAATCAGCAGGTTTTGCAACGAAATTTCCCTGCATATAAATTTTACCGTCTTTAGAATAAATTGCAGCACTTGAACTCACTGCTCTATCCACCCCGTGAAAGTTTAAAGTTCCCTGAACGGTATATTTCTGAGGCGTTGTCGTTAGTTTTGTTTTATCAAAGTTCACAATCTTTCCTTTAAAAGTAGTCTTTGGATAAGTTGCCGATTCAGCATAATTTTCATTAAAATGTTCTTCCATTAATTTCACTTTAAAATGGAAGTTTTTCACAGATGAAATTGATGCAAAATCTCCGTTATCAGCATTAACGACGGCAATATTATCATCATCCTGTGCATAAATATCTTCAAATAAAGGCACTGAGGCTTCAAATGTTACTTTACCCGTTTTGGTCGTATATTTCTGAGCCGAAATCACGTTTGAAAAACTTATCGTAACAATTAATAATAGTAGGTTTTTCATATTAATTCTTTTAATTTTCGTTTAGCCCATCGGCTTTCCATTTTGTGATAATTGTGATTTGTGAAGGAGATAAACTTCCGCCTTGAGGCATTTTTTGTGGGTCTCCGACTGGTCTGCTAACTCTGTCAATAATTTTATCAATATTATTTTTCACTTGGTTGTAGCTCGTCCACGGTTGAAACGAAGCTGCACCTCCCGGTGAATGACACATGATACAATTGGCTTCAATAATAGGTTTTACATCTTTATTATAAGTTATCAATTCCACAATGGGAGTTTTATCTGAAATCTCTTCATAGGTTCTGCTTTCACAGGCAATTAATACCGTTGCCGATGAAATGATATAGATTAATCTTTTCATATGTATATATTATTTGTTTTTTAATTGTCATATAGAATTCGCTAATTTTCATTGGTCTTTGTAACCAATTTAGCCAATGCTCATTTCATTATTAAAAAACTCTATAAAGATTAAACCCAAAGAAAATCTGGCCTTTCTCCCACTTTCCGGAAGCGTTTGTGAGGTAACCAATATCTGAATTCAACTGGGAATTGGAAAATAATAGCTGGAACACATGTCCCCCAGTATCTAAATCCATCCCTAAAGAGAGCGGATTTTTATAGAAACTGTGATTATCAAAATTCACAAAATACTCAGCGTTAATCGATATTCTTTTTGAAATCTTATAACGCCCTCCTAAACCTGTTAAAAATTGATTTTTATCTTCAATTGTAGGTTCATAAAGGTTTTTGTGAACGTAAGAAGGTGTTAACTGTAAAGAAAAATTATCATTAAATCTTTTAGAAATCAGCGCCTGAGTAAGATAAGAAAGTCTATCCCCAAATTGAAGATGCGGATAATTATCTTTGCTGAGGTCTGTATTTACAGCCATCACATTATACCCTACAATAGTAACTGGGAAATTTTCGCTTTGCTTTACGAGATTGTATTTTGCAGCGCCTTCAAAAGTTTTAAGGTTGGTTTCTCGTGAAAGGCTTAATGAAATCCCATCGGTTACACCATAGATGACACCTAGCTTTGTAGAAGCATCATCTAAGCCAAAGAAATCTTTGAAGCCTCTGCTTACATCACTAAAACGATGGGCAACTACAATATACCATTCGTTTTTAGCCGTCAATTTTGTTGACTGACCTGTGACAATCTGAAGAGCCTTAAAGGCGGGCGGTGAATTTTCTGTATTTTTTGTTTGAATGGTGTCAATATCTTTCAATAGGTCTTCCTGAGAAAAGGCAAAACCTGAAGCAAACATTGACAAAAAAAGGAAAGTTTTTGTCATACACGTATTGTTTAATATTTGTATGACAAACTTATAGACTTATGATTCTAAAACTTGGTGATAAAAGTCACCGAGTGAATTGTTTTTATCAATCGGATTATTAAAACAATTAAATAACATTTATTAGTTTATTCTAACATTTTCATTTACAGGGATTTTTATACCTTCTTTCGTTTGGATAATTTCACCCTCATTTTCAACTTTTTTTAAAACTCTGCTTACGACCTCCCTAGAAGTGCCCAAATTGTTAGCAATTTCTTTATGAGTAAGTTTAATAGGATTTTTTCCGGTGATAGAAATTTGCTGTTTGATGTAGTTTAAAACTCGTTTATCTAATTTATGAAAAACCGCATCATTCACCATATTCATAATATCAGTAAAACGGAGATCAAATTCATAATAAAAAAGTTTATTGATTTGAGGGTATTTAATCAACCAATCAAGTAAAATGGAAGCCGGTATTATCAGCATTTCTGTGTCTTCTTCTGAAACAACATATACACGGCTTACAAAATCGTTGAAAATTGTTGAGAAACTCATCAAACATGTTTCACCCGATCTTATATAATTGTAAATAAGCTCTCTTTCATCATTTAATGCATACACTTTTAAACTTCCATTGATTACAAAAGGAATGTTTTTTATTTTATTTCCTTCTGCAAGGATTTCAGTTTTTCCTTTTACTTTTATAAGAGAAGAATGCTGGTCTATTTCTTCTAAAAAATCATTACCCAAAAAACCAAATTTGTTTAAAATAAACTGATTATCTACCATATTAATGAATTATTTTCAAAAACAAAGATATACAATTGAATAATCTGTATTCTATTTTAATTTAAATATTTATAATTTCAATGATAATGAGTTGAATATACTGGAAATAATAATTGAGTAAAAAAGAAAAATGCCTCAACTTTCGTTGAGGCATTCTTATATAGTTAAGATAAATCTTAAGCGTTAACGTTGTTTCCTCCTAATACGAAAGGCTCAACTTCTTTGATTTCTCCGAATTGTTGCTCGTAGTTAGTGATGTTTTGCTGAAGTGCAGCCAAAACTCTCTTAGCGTGAAGAGGAGCCAAGATTACTCTTGATCTCACGTTAGCTTGCTGTACACCCGGCATTAACTGGATGAAATCTACTACAAACTCAGATGGAGAGTGGTTTACTAACGCAAGGTTACAGTAAACCCCTGAAGCTACCATCTCGTTAAGTTGGATGTTGATGTTGTTTGGATCGTTGTTTTGATTTTGATTGTCCATTGTATAAGTTATATTTTTAAAAATGAAATTTGAGATTGTGAAAATATAAAAATAATTTCAAACCTCAAATTTCAAATCATTAATTTTAGTTAAGGTCTTCGAATTCTTTCTTAGAACCAACAATTACATTTTGATATTCTTTAAGACCTGTACCTGCAGGGATTCTGTGTCCTACAATTACATTTTCTTTAAGACCATTCAAGCTGTCTACTTTACCAGCAACTGCTGCTTCGTTTAGAACTTTAGTTGTTTCCTGGAACGATGCTGCAGACATGAACGACTTCGTTTGTAGAGCGGCTCTTGTAATCCCTTGCAATACCGGCGTAGCCGTAGCAGGAAGTGCTTCTCTTACTTCAACTAATGCCATATCTTCACGCTTCAACTTAGAGTTTTCGTCTCTTAGTTCTCTTGCAGTAATCATCTGTCCTGGCTTAAATTCTTTAGAATCACCAGCTTCTGTTACTACTTTAAGACCAAATACTCTGTTGTTTTCCATTAGGAAATCGTATTTGTGCTCAAGAGCAGCTTCAAGGAACTGAGTATCACCTCCATCAACGATTGATACTTTTGTCATCATCTGTCTAACGATGATTTCGAAGTGTTTGTCGTCGATTTTTACCCCTTGTAGACGGTAAACTTCCTGAATTTCGTTTACTAAATATTCCTGAACCGCAGTTGGCCCTTTGATTTTTAGGATGTCGTCTGGAGTAACTGAACCGTCAGAAAGTGGCGAACCAGCTCTCACGAAGTCATTCTCCTGTACTAAGATTTGGTTTGATAATTTAACTAAATAAATTTTTCTCTCCCCAGTTTTAGCTTCAACGATCAATTCACGGTTACCTCTTTTGATTTTTCCGTAAGAAACTACCCCATCGATTTCTGTAACAACCGCCGGGTTTGAAGGGTTTCTTGCTTCGAATAATTCGGTAACTCTCGGAAGACCTCCGGTGATATCCCCTGTCTTTGCAGCTTTTCTTGGGATCTTGATTAAAACTTTACCAGCTTTAATTTTTTCACCATCGTTTACCATTAAGTGGGCTCCTACCGGTAAGTTGTAGCCTTTCTGCTCAACACCTTTAGAATCTACCACCTTCAAAGTAGGTACGGCTTTCTTATTTCTAGATTCAGAGATTACTTTCTCTTCGAAACCTGTCTGCTCATCGATTTCTAGTTGGAATGAAATACCTTGGATGATATCCTCGTATTCTACCTTACCAGCAGTTTCTGCAATAATTACCGCGTTATACGGATCCCATCTACAGATTGTATCACCTTTGCTTACTTTATCACCCGATTTAACAGATAATATAGCACCATAAGGTACGTTAGCAACCATTAATGGAGTTCTAGTTTCGTTATCAGCAACCAATCTAAATTCTGTTGTACGAGATACTACTACCTCAGCAGTGTTTCCGTTTTCGTCTTCAGAAGTAATTGTTCTTACCTCATCCAATTCTACGATACCATCTCTTCTTGCGATGATTGATGGGTTTTCTGATACGTTTGTAGATACACCCCCTTGGTGGAAAGTTCTCAACGTAAGCTGAGTTCCCGGTTCCCCAATTGATTGTGCAGCAATAACTCCTACAGCTTCACCCATGTGAATAGGTTTACCTGTAGCTAAGTTTCTACCGTAACATTTAGCACAGATTCCTTTTTTAGTTTCACAAGTCAGTGGTGAACGAACCTCAACTGCCTCAAGACCGATTTCTTCGATTTTTTTAGCTAAAGATTCATTAATAATCTGATCTGCGTGAGCAATTAACTCATCTGTTTCAGGATCGTAAATATTATGTAAAGAAACTCTACCTAAGATTCTTTCAGAAATCTTTTCAACGATCTCGTCATTTTTCTTAAGTGCCGTAACTTCTGTACCTCTTAATGTTCCACAGTCGTCTTCTGTAACGATAACGTCTTGTGCAACGTCTACCAATCTTCTCGTTAAGTAACCCGCATCGGCAGTCTTAAGAGCGGTATCCGCAAGACCTTTACGAGCACCGTGAGTAGAGATAAAGTATTCTAAGATGGAAAGACCTTCCTTAAAGTTTGCAAGAATCGGGTTTTCGATAATTTCCGCACCAGTAGAACCAGCTTTTTGCGGTTTTGCCATCAAACCTCTCATTCCTGATAACTGACGGATCTGTTCCTTAGAACCCCTTGCTCCAGAATCAAGCATCATATATACAGAGTTGAACCCACCTTGGTCAGTTTTCATTCTGCTCATGATCATTTCAGTTAATCCAGCGTTGGTGTTTGTCCAAACGTCGATTACCTGGTTATATCTTTCCGTATCTGTAATTAGACCCATGTTATAGTTGGCTCTAATTTCGTCTACCGTTTCAATAGAAGTAGCAATCATTTGCTTTTTCTCAACAGGAACTACAATGTCCCCTAATGAGAACGAAAGACCTCCTTTGAATGCATTTGAATATCCTAAATCTTTCATTGCATCCAAGAACTTCACTGTTGTAGGGAAGTCTGTATCAGCAAGTACTTTACCAATAACATTTCTTAATGATTTCTTCGTAAGAAGTTCATTAATATATCCTGACTGCTTAGGAACGATTTGGTTAAATAAGATTCTACCAACAGAAGTTTCAGTTAATTTCGTAGTGATTTCACCGTTTTCTTTGATTGGTAATCTACATCTTACTTTAGCGTTCAATGAAACTCTACCTTCAGCATAAGCGATTTCCGCTTCTTCAGGAGAATAGAATGCTAAACCTTCACCCAATACTTTTTTCTCTTCTGTAGAGCTTAATTCTTTGGTCATGAAATATAGACCAAGAACCATGTCTTGAGAAGGTACCGTAATTGGAGAACCGTTTGCAGGGTTCAAGATGTTTTGAGAACCTAACATCAATAACTGAGCTTCCAAAATCGCTTCTGGACCTAACGGTAAGTGTACCGCCATCTGGTCACCATCGAAATCGGCGTTGAATGCTGTTGTTACTAACGGGTGTAGTTGGATTGCCTTACCTTCGATCATCTTAGGTTGGAAAGCCTGAATACCCAATCTGTGAAGCGTAGGTGCTCTGTTTAATAAAACAGGGTGACCTTTCATCACGTTTTCTAGGATATCATATACTACTGGTTCTTTTCTATCAATAATTCTCTTTGCAGATTTCACTGTTTTTACAATTCCTCTTTCAATCAGTTTTCTGATGATAAACGGTTTGTATAATTCAGCTGCCATATCTTTAGGAATACCACATTCGTGAAGCTGCAAGTTTGGACCTACAACAATTACCGAACGCGCCGAGTAATCTACCCTTTTCCCTAGTAAGTTCTGACGGAAACGACCTTGCTTACCTTTCAATGAATCTGAAAGTGATTTCAATGGTCTGTTTGATTCAGATTTTACTGCAGAAGATTTTCTTGTATTATCGAATAATGAATCTACAGATTCCTGAAGCATACGCTTCTCGTTTCTCAAGATTACTTCAGGAGCTTTAATCTCCAATAATCTCTTCAAACGGTTGTTTCTGATAATAACTCTTCTGTAAAGGTCATTTAAATCTGAAGTTGCGAAACGCCCTCCATCCAATGGAACCAATGGTCTTAGTTCTGGTGGAATAACAGGAAGTACACGCATAATCATCCACTCTGGTCTGTTGATCATTCTTGTATTAGCACCTCTCAATGCTTCTACCACGTTTAATCTTTTTAGAGCTTCAGTTCTTCTTTGCTTAGAACCTTCGTTGTGAGCTTTGTGTCTCAAATCGAAAGATAATGAATCAAGATCAATTCTTCTCAACAATTCTTCTACAGCTTCAGCACCCATTTTGGCGATGAATTTGTTTGGATCTGCATCATCAAGATATTGATTTTCTACAGGAAGAGTTTCCATGATATCAAGGTATTCTTCTTCTGTAAGGAATTCTTTATCGTCAAAATCAGAACCATCTAATTTCTTAGCGATACCTTGCTGAATAACAACATATCTCTCGTAATAGATGATCATATCTAATTTCTTAGAAGGAATACCCAAAAGGTAACCGATTTTGTTTGGTAAAGAACGGAAATACCAAATGTGCGCAATAGGAACAACCAAACCAATGTGTCCGATTCTTTCTCTACGTACTTTTTTCTCCGTAACCTCTACACCACAACGGTCACAAACGATCCCCTTGTAACGAATTCTCTTGTATTTACCACAAGCACATTCGTAATCTTTGATAGGACCGAAGATTTTTTCACAGAACAAACCGTCTCTTTCAGGTTTGTGCGTTCTGTAATTAATAGTTTCTGGCTTAAGAATCTCCCCTCTAGATTGCTGTAAAATAGACTCAGGAGAAGCTAAACCGATAGTTATTTTATTAAAATGACTTGTTTTATTTTTATTTGACATTTTTTTTGAATTTGAGATTTGAGATTTGAGATTTGAGATTAATGAATCTCTAAAAATTTATTTTGAATTTTATTAAAAATCTGCGGACAGAATTTCAAACTTCAAATAAATTAATTTCAAATCGAATTTATTCCTCAAGTCTTACGTCTAATCCAAGACCTTGTAACTCGTGAAGTAGTACGTTGAAAGATTCAGGAATACCTGGTTCAGGCATTGCTTCTCCTTTCGCAATCGCTTCATAAGTTTTTGCTCTACCAATTACGTCATCTGACTTCACAGTAAGGATCTCTCTCAAGATATTTGATGCTCCAAATGCTTCAAGAGCCCAAACCTCCATCTCTCCGAATCTCTGACCTCCAAACTGAGCTTTACCTCCTAATGGCTGTTGAGTAATCAATGAGTAAGGTCCGATAGAACGTGCGTGCATTTTGTCATCAACCATGTGTCCTAATTTCAACATGTAGATAATACCTACCGTTGCAGCCTGAGTAAATCTCTCTCCAGTACCCCCATCATAAAGGTGAGTGTGACCGAATTTAGGAACTCCTGCTTTCTCAGTATACTCAGTGATTTGATCTAGAGTAGCACCGTCAAAGATTGGTGTAGCAAACGTCATCCCTAATCTCTGACCAGCCCATCCAAGAACCGTTTCATAGATCTGACCGATGTTCATACGAGAAGGTACCCCAAGTGGATTCAATACGATATCTACTGGTGTTCCGTCTTCTAGGAATGGCATATCTTCTTCACGAACGATTCTCGAAACGATACCTTTGTTACCGTGACGACCCGCCATTTTATCTCCAACGTTTAGTTTACGTTTTTTAGCGATATATACTTTAGCCAACTTCATGATACCTGCTGGAAGCTCATCTCCGATAGAAATTGCGAATTTCTCACGGTTTTTAACTCCTTGAATATCGTTGAATTTGATTTTATAGTTGTGAATCAACTGCTTGATCAATTCGTTTTTATCGTTGTCAACCGTCCAATCTGCACCGCTTACGTTAACGTAATCTTCAACTGAAGTTAATAATTTGTGAGTAAACTTCATTCCTTTACCGATGATTTCCTCATCTAAGTCATTGGTAACTCCTTGAGAAGTTTTACCGCTAACCAAAGTGTTTAATTTTTCAATTAAACTGTTTCTCAACTCATCAAACCTAGCCTTGTAAGTGTTTTCAATCTCTTCAAGTTTAAGTTTTTCTTCAGTTCTTTTCTTTTTATCTTTAATGTTTCTAGAGAACAATTTTTTGTTGATAACAACACCTCTTAATGATGAATCTGCTTTTAATGAAGCATCTTTCACATCACCAGCTTTGTCACCAAAGATTGCTCTAAGAAGTTTCTCTTCAGGAGTAGGATCAGATTCACCTTTTGGAGTAATCTTACCAATCATGATATCACCAGGCTTCACTTCAGCACCGATTCTGATCATTCCGTTCTCATCAAGATCTTTTGTAGCTTCTTCAGAAACGTTTGGAATATCTGCTGTCAATTCTTCCATACCTAATTTGGTATCACGAACTTCAAGAGAATACTCATCTACGTGGATTGAAGTAAACCAGTCTTCACGTACTACTTTTTCGTTGATTACGATCGCATCCTCAAAGTTGTAACCCTTCCAAGGCATGAACGCAACTACTAAGTTTCTACCAAGAGCTAATTCTCCTTTTTCAGTAGCATAACCGTCGCAAAGTACTTGTCCTTTTTCCACGATATCACCTATTCTTACGTTTGGTCTTAGGGTAATGGTTGTACTCTGGTTAGTTTTTCTAAACTTCGTAAGGTTATATGTTTTTGTAGCAGATTCGAATGATACTAAATCTTCGTCTTCGCTTCTTTCATATTTAATGGTAATCTTATCAGCATCTACATACTCTACAGTACCTCTACCTTCAGCATTGATTAAGATTCTAGAATCTTTCGCAACTTGTTGTTCCAGACCTGTACCTACAATTGGAGCTTGTGGCTTCAACAAAGGAACTGCCTGACGCATCATGTTTGATCCCATCAACGCTCTGTTCGCATCATCATGTTCCAAGAAAGGAATTAATGAAGCTGAAATACCAGAAATCTGGTTTGGTGCAACGTCAATCAAATTAACCTGAGAAGGCTCAACTACAGGATAATCACCGTCTAGACGAGCAATAATTCTGTCTGTTAAGAAAACACCATTGTCATCTAACTCAACGTTTGCCTGAGCAATTACTTTATCTTCTTCGTCTTCTGCATTTAAATAAATAGGATCTCCATTTAATTCTACAGTTCCAGCATTTACTTTTCTATACGGAGTTTCGATGAAACCTAACGTATTGATTTTAGCATAAATACCTAAAGATGAAATCAAACCAATGTTTGGTCCCTCAGGAGTTTCGATCGGACAAATACGACCATAGTGAGTATGGTGAACGTCACGTACCTCGAAACCTGCTCTTTCTCTTGATAAACCACCAGGTCCTAGGGCAGAAAGTCTACGCTTGTGCGTGATTTCTGATAGAGGGTTGGTTTGGTCCATGAACTGAGAAAGCTGGTTGGTACCAAAGAATGAATTAATTACTGATGTTAAAGTTTTAGCATTAACAAGATCTAGAGGAGTAAATATCTCGTTATCTCTAACGTTCATTCTTTCCTTAATAGTTCTTGCAATTCTCGAAAGACCTACACCGAACTGCCCTGCTAATTGCTCACCAACAGTTTTAATTCTTCTGTTTGAAAGGTGATCAATATCATCAACATCTGTTTTTGAATTTACCAATTCAATTAAGTGTCTTACAATTGCAATGATATCTTCTTTTGTAAGAACCTCAGTTGTAGTAGGGATATTAAGACCTAACTTTTTGTTTAGTCTGTAACGTCCTACTTCACCTAATGAATATCTTTGCTCAGAGAAGAATAATTTTTCGATAATTCCTCTTGCAGTTTCCTCATCGGGTGGATCTGCATTTCTTAGCTGACGGTAAATATATTCTACTGCTTCTTTTTCAGAGTTCGTAGGGTCTTTCTGTAACGTATTCTGAATGATAGAGAATTCGTTAGCATTTTCTTTGTGAATCAAGATAGATTTCACACCTGCATCTATGATAAGATCTAAATGCTCTTTTTCAAGAATTGTTTCTCTATCTAAGATGATTTCGTTTCTTTCGATAGAAACTACCTCACCAGTGTCTTCGTCTACGAAATCTTCGAACCAAGTGTTCAATACTCTCGCAGCCAAAGTTCTACCTTCTACTTTTTTAAGGGCAGCTTTAGAAACTTTCACTTCTTCAGCAAGATCGAAGATTTGAAGGATATCTTTATCAGATTCAAAACCGATTGCTCTTAATAACGTTGTTAAAGGTAATTTTTTCTTACGGTCGATATACGCGTACATTACGCTGTTGATATCAGTTGTAAATTCCATCCAAGATCCTTTGAAAGGGATAATTCTTGAATAATATAGTTTAGTTCCGTTTGCGTGGTAAGTTTGCCCGAAGAATACACCAGGTGAACGGTGAAGCTGCGTAACAATAACTCTTTCTGCACCATTGATGATGAAAGAACCACTATCAGTCATATAAGGAACCGGACCTAAGTATACATCTTGCACAACTGTCTGAAAATCTTCATGTTCAGGGTCTGTACAGTATAATTTAAGTCTAGCTTTTAGAGGCACGGAATACGTTAAACCTCTTTCCACACATTCGTTGATAGAATAACGTGGAGAATCTACCAAATAGTCTAAGAATTCCAATACGAATTGGTTTCTAGAATCGGTAATAGGAAAGTTTTCTTGGAAGGTTTTGTGCAAACCTTCTTTCTTTCTGTCCTCAGGAAGTGTGTCTAGCTGGAAAAAATCTTTAAATGACTCTAACTGGATATCTAAGAAATCCGGAGTAATGATTTTTCCTTTAGCCGAAGAGAAATTAATTCTCTCAACTCCCCTAGTTGTTGATGTTGTTTTACTCATAAAACTTTTAAGAAAGGGTTAAAAAATATTTTGTTTTTATTCAAAAATATCAGAACGAAGAAGAAACAAAGTAAAAAGCAAAAAGGGAAAAGTGTTTTTGGCGCTCACGTAAGAACCTTAATTCCTTAACTTTATATCTTTATCAAATTCTAACTGCAACACTGGTATATCTTTTCACAGTGTAATGCAAAATATCTTTATTTTTATCTAATGGAATATAAATTTTAAACGAAATAAAACAGAGAAGACCCTTTTATTTTCATAAAAGAGTTGATTTTCAGTATTTTACCGTAATATGTTTAATTTTTAGCGCCAAAAGAGAATGCAAATTTACAAAATTTAAATTTCATACACAATAAAAAACCACTTCAAAATGAAGTGGTTAGCATTTAAAAATGATTTTTTTTGCTTTAAAAACAGCTATCCTGCCCTCCAATACGACCAAACTGTACCATTGTAGACACAAAATAGTTTTCTTACCGGATCAAAAACCATCATTCCCGGTGCAGGGCTTTTAATATTTATTTCAGGATTCTCAACCAAGGGTGGAATCATCGCTTTGTTGGTATCTGCTAACACTAAAATCCCAGGAGTAAGATCTGAAAGACTTCCTCCGATTTGAGATTTAGCCTCTGTTTTCTCAGGGTAAGAAACATTTGTTTGTAAAGCAGCGTCTACTGCGGTATTCCCTCCTGTTGCCGGCAATTCATTGGTATGAACCGTTAAATCAACCCAAGTACCGTTGTTTTTAGAAAACTTTACTTTGCGGTCAGCACGATCCAAAACCAAAGCACCGCCTTTTTGGTTTGCAGTGGGATGTTGACTAACAGCTCCTGCATTGGTTACCCATGGTAAAATCAATCCTTTAAAACCTGATCCAAATTCTAAAGAAATGGAAGGATTAGGCGTCGTTGTAGATGGAAGAACAGTTAAAGAAGATTTCCCAATCGCTACCTGTGCAGAAAAAGTAACCGTACAAGAGATTCCTAACATGATTGAATATATAAATTTCATTTTTTTTAAGATTTTAAAATTAATTTTCTAGAGGACAAGATTGTGTATTAAAACATTTCCAACCTGCTCTTGTACCATCCGTATTAATTTTCAGACAGTCGCTCGTTGTATCATAATACATCATCCCCATTACAGGTACCGTGATGGCAGGATTTCCTCCTGAAAGTGGTTCACCAGCGTTTGCTCCAGTTGTACTACTTGGCATTCTATTGATGACTAAAGCTTTTGTATCTGCCTCAAGTGCCGTCCAGCCATTATTTCTCAACATCGGCCAGTTTGAATTATCAGCACCCGCTCTGTTGAAAGCCGTAATTCCATGTTTTGTAGGATTATCAGTGCCGGTTGTTGTATTTGGGGTATTATAGCATTTACAGTCATTAAGTGCTGCATTTTGAGAATTACCGATTCCCTGCCCGATATCAACTGTTCCGTCTGTGTTATCAACAATTCCAGCAGTATTGGTATGATTTCCATTAGCACTATTTACCAGAAGAGGAACTCCATACCCTTCAGCTTTTATACTGATAATCTGACTCGGAGAACCAGAAGTTGTTCCGTTTCCTAAAACCTTAATCTGACCTCTGTAATTGTAATTTGGATCTGAAGAAGGAAGACTTAAAGAATGAACCTGAGTGTATTTTACATTTTCAGAACCTTCAATAGCATCGGGACAACCATCACCATCTGAATCTACATCAAACTGATTTGAAATACCGTCGTTATCAGGATCACAAAAACCATTTTTAACACCGTATCCATTCCCTTTAATATAGGTTGCTCCTTGAACCAACTGACTAAGGACAACATCATTTGCTCCAGAAATATTCCATGTGATTGTATTAAAAGAATTTCCATTATAAAGCTCTAAAGGATATAATTTTCCATCTCCCGCTTTACTACCATACATATTGATGCTGCCATTTTTATGAATAATAATTCTCACCAAAGGATTGATAGAATTACCCGTCATATCATAAACCTGAGGCACACCATCATTTCCGTAACGATTATCGCCAACAAATCTTATATTATCGGTTTGATTAGGTTGAAACTGAATTTCACTTGTGGCAAGCTTTACACCATTTATCGTTAAATTAAAAGAATTATCTAACGTAAAAACATCGAAAATAAAACCTAAATCAGCAGAAGGAGCCGAAAAATTAACCGTTGTACCATTTGAAGTGTTAAAAGGCTGATTAACAAAATAATTAGGACACTCGAAAATATCTAAAATACCATCGTTATCAGAATCTAAATCTAGCATATCTCTAATGCCATCATTATCTGTATCTTTATCTACAAACGTAGTATAAACACAAGAAGTTGTACTCCCGTTCAAATCAATCGTAAGGTTAGAATTACCTCCATTTCCCAAACCACTGTACGCTACAGGAATATCGATATGTGTAGTAGCAGTTGTAATGGTTGTATTATGAACCGTATTAACACCTGCACCTGTTACATTAATGGTATAATTACCTGGAGTATATATATTGGATATAGGAACTCTCAAGGTACGGGTAGAAGAAGCACCTGCAACATAAGGAGTATCATTAAGAAATCCGATTGACCCACAAGTAAAAGTAAACGGTACAAAATAATCTACCGATGCCAAGTCGATATTCGCCGAAGTTTCATTAAATTCATAAATAGCTTGTGTATTAATAGCACCTGTAGAGAGATTAATACCCCTAACTGTAATTCTAGAATCTCCTGTAATGGTTGCTATAAAAACTTTATTATTCAAGTATGCCATTCCCTGAATTCCATCATCGTTTGATGGTGTTGTTGCATCCGCAAGCTTTATCACTTTCGTAGCCTTTAGATTAGCTATTGATATTTTATATAAAAATCGATTCGCTCCACTATTAATAAACGTATAAATATTATTTTGGTAGTCGCAAAAGGAGTCTGTTCCAAAAGCGGTTCCGTTTTCCCAATCTGTATCTGTAGGCACCGCTGCAGTAATTACTCCTACAAGAGCCGGATTTGGGTTAATTCTGTATAAGTTTTTTTTTAAGCTTTTAAAACCGTAGGTGTATCCAAAATAGGGTCCTTTCACATTATTGGTTCCGATCCCTCCGATATCTTCAGGTAGGGTAATTGCTCCCACTGCATTTCCATTTTTGTATAAAGCAGTATTTTTTGATATATCAGAGTGGAAAAACACCAATTGCCCACTATTTCCTGCAACAGCATCATATCCTATCGCCAAATTACTTGTTCTTAATCTATTGCTACCACTCACATTAATTATTGATAATGGTATTGGTAGCGCCTTCACTGTAGATGAAGGAGCTGCAAGAAGATCTGTAGAAATGTCGTAAACCCTACCTGTGCGGCCAGAAGATAAATACATCTTACCAGCCTCTTGAGCATATGCAGACATATTAAATAACAACACCAAGAATACACTTAGTATTTTATAATTTTTTATCATAAAATTTTAAATTTTAAAAAAAAGAATATTGGAAAAGACCAAATTGACCTTTTCTAGTAAAAAATTGACACTTGTTTTTTTTAACTTAAAAAAGGCGGAGGCCTTACAGAAAAAACAGTTGAAAAACAGAAATCCAGAGATTTACTACTATATAGGAAATACTGATGCTGATGTATAAATTTCAAATTTTCTTTTGCCGCAAAATCTTTTTCTGCAAAAAACTTATCTAAAAAATATTGGTGCTCGGAAGATGAAATATACTTTTTATGAAAGCCCGAAAATTCATGAAAAGAATCTTCAGTATGATTAGAATAGATTTCCCATTGAGATTTTTTTATTTTACTTTTTTGAAAATCTTTAATTCTTTTCTCTGTTTGTTTTGCAGACTCATCATTTTGGAAAGCTCTGGTTCTATCCTCAATCCCAATCCCAACCTGTATATGTTTAGAAATATTATTAGTTTTTGGCAGACGTTCACAGATTACTAATTTCTGCTCAGTAATGACCTTTGCATTTTGAAGCTGCTTTGTAAAATTTACATCGCTTGAAAATATCTCAATATTTTTTTCGATATAAATAAAAGATGCATTTAAAGTATCTTTTCTATTTTCCTTTGCCGAAAAAGAAGTAATTTGAAAAAGAAAAAGAATGGATAGTTTCAGAAAAAGGTGAAATTTAGAAATTTTGTGGAAACAAAAAAACTTCAACATTGTTTTAAAAAAAAATCTTTTATCCATGCTTAATTTGTGCTTTGCAAAGATATCGCTTTATTTATTAACTAAGCGTTTGTTTAATTAATTTCTCACTGAAAATCTATATAAAAAAGAAAGATTTTTAACCTCAAAATCAGACCCGAAACAATTGATTTTCAACCTATAATTCATTATTTTTATTAATTAGGGATAATTAATTACATATGGTAATAATTTACCCATACATTCTATAAGAAGCAATGATTATTGTCAATTCTAATTGAAAATTTCGACCTTCAATTTTATTTACTGAATCGCTCCCATTAACATGAAATAATTCAGGAGAAAAGCGCAAAAACTTTCTGTAATAATTAAATTTCTACCCTATTATATTTCATCCAAAAAAAAAACCACTTCAAAGCGAAGTGGTTATTATATAAAAAATTAATTAATTGTATGAATTACTGTTTAGCCCAAAAAGACCATTCTCTGCCATTGAAAACAGCAAGTTGATTGATGGGAGCCGTGGGCGTTCCGGTTAAAAAAACCATCATTCCCGCACTTGGGCTCACAATATCTGCAATGGAACTTACTCTTGGTAAGACCATTGCTTTATTGGTATCTCCCAAAACCAAAACTCCAGGGGTAGAATCTGTTAATGGATTACCACCAACAAGTACTTTTGCAGCTGTATTTTCATCATTGGCATCAGAAGTAAAAGCTGTAGTTGGCGTTAATGCACCTACCGATAAATCTACCCATTGCGAAACTACCGTAGAGTTTGGGGTGGCAGCTTTGGCAAAATATATCTTTTGCTCTGTTGCACGACTATCAAACACAATCGTTCCCGGAACTGCTCCTGCAACAAGGCTTGTTTGCGATACCCAAGGCAAAACGATGCCTTTATTGCCTCCCGTTGCATTTCCAAACTCTATAGAAACACTTGTATTGGCTGGTAATAAAGAGGGGGTGGTTTTTCCTATGGTTATCTGGCTGTAAAATAATCCTGAAACGATTGACAAAATTGCTATGCTATATTTTTTCATTTTTTTAAAATTTAAAGATTAATACTGATCGCAAGTTTGTTTGGTGTAGCAAGCCCATACTGTTCCGTCATAGATTTTCAGGCAATTCAAATCAGTATCATAAGCCATCATTCCTCTTACTGGAGCAAGGCCATTAATCTGAGCTGTCGTTAGTCTATTCAGCACAAGACCTTTGGTTTTAGCGTCTAAAGCGGTGTATGCACCTGTAATTTTCATTGGCCAGTTTCCATTACTTGCTCCCGCTCTTCCCAAAGCTGTAATCCCTTGATTGGTTGGAAGACCTGCTGTAGCAGTATTAGCCGGTTTGTAACATCTACATTCTAGATCTTGCAGTGTAGAATTAAGAGAAGTCCCTATACCTTGCCCCACATCTGCAGAACCATCTGTATTATCTACAACACCTGCCGTATTATTAGTATTATTAAGAATATTATAGTTATTAGCCCCATTATTTAGCAACTGTGGTACTCCTCTCGCTGCTGCAAAAGTACTAATCACCTGCACAGGAGTTCCCGCTGTAGTACCATTTGCCAATACACCAATCTGTCCAGGATTAGAAGTTGCCGTCATAGGATTAATCATTTTATAAGTTACACTTTCAGAACCTTCAATAGCATCCGGACAACCATCACCATCAGAATCTAAATCTAAATCATTGGGTATTCCATCATTATCTGTATCACAAGCACGAATAAGTATCGAAACATTATCAACACTCCAATCATCGAATGCAGAATTCATCCTGAAACCTAATACTGCAGACGCTGGTCCTGAATAGAATATGTCTAATGTAAATGTCTGCACATTATATCCTGATTGAGGAAATGTAGAATAAGATACAAAAGTAGTTGTGGCACCGTTTTGTGTATTTATGGTAATATTATTCGTACCCAATGCCCTTACTGTACTATTATTTAAGGTAGCATAAACTACTCCATTCAATAGAATATCCAAAGAAGCACTAGAACCAGAGGCATTATTACCATCCTGCGCACCTACTGTGAACGTTAAAGATACAATTCCTCCTTGTGCTTTATCTAAATTAGTTAATGTTTGAGATAGAGTTTGATTTACTGCACTGTCAGTAACATTAGATGCAACACCTCCAGAAATCACCCAACCTCCAGAAGAAGCCCAATTACCAGTGTTAAAGCCAATATCAAATGTTCCATTAACAACGGTGTTCACACCTGGACATTCTACACTATCTAAAATTCCATCATTATCATCATCCAAATCATCAGCATCAGGAATACCATCCTGATCTGAATCTGTACATCCATTAAAAGATGCATTTTGAGAAATCCCTAAACCTTGCCCTACATCAGAAGTTCCATCAGTATTGTCGGCAACCCCTAAGGTATTTCCAGTATTACTTGCTGCTGGATTAACCAAAAGAGGAACTCCATTTGCTCCAGATACCGTACTTACAATCTGAGATGGAGTACCAGTTGTTATACCATTTGCCAAGACCTTAATCTGCCCTCTGTAAGAGTAATTAGCATCCCCCACAGGTAATGTAAGCGAATGAATTTGAACAGCAGTTACATATTCACTTCCTTCTATTGCATCAGCACAACCGTCTCCATCAACATCGGTATCAAACTGGTTGATAATACCATCTTTATCTAAATCATAACGATCATCTACCCCATCAAAATTGGTATCAACAAATCCTGGAGATTGAGGATTTATATAATTAGGAATCGCACTACCATTATAATAACCTAGAGGATCTGTTAAACCATTATTTTCAACAGTATCTAAAATGCCATCGTTATCGTCATCTAAATCTATATTATTAGGAATTCCATCAAAGTCGTTATCACAGCCAGGTAAACTTAAAGTACGCAATGCAGATTCGACCTGAGAACCATAAAACCAAGTATTGATAATTCTAGCATTCCCATAATCATCTTCTAGTGTAGTAGTATTACTTCCTTGATTCGCCGTTAAAGGTGCAGGCGTTGCCAACGTAGGATTTGAACCATCCCAAGCATGGCTTGGTCCCACAATACCTGATCTCAGATTAGGAGTAAAAGTACCTCCTACCGTTATATTTGCATTGGCATTTCCCGCAGTACCAAATGCTGTAATACCAGAATCATCCCAAAATAATGGTCGATTTCCTAAGTTAGGGAATATTGAAATTGCCGATAAACCGTTGGTATTCAATTCTGCATCAATCATTGGAAGATTTACACGACCTTGAAGTAAAAGAACCGAAACTCCTGCCGAAAAATTGACCGGCGGTGTTCCTCCTAGGCCATTAAGACCATTCCAGGCCATAATATTATTTCCTACAGGTACATTAAAAGCCTGTAAAACGACATCTTCTGTACCTGGCTGATAACCAGGAATACCATTAAGATCTAATGTAACCGCAACATCTCCTGTTCTGTCTAGATAATACGGAATAAAATAAGCTCCCGGACATCCATAGATATTTCCCGTAATTGCTGGCGAACCCACTGTACCATTCTGAAAGGCTACAGGATCTGGTGTTGTAAGAAAGAGTCGATAACCAGTTGGTAAAGCAGGATAAGTAATTGTATTAGGAGCAGTAAAAATACCATTTCGGGATTTATTATCTGCTGCGAAGTTTCCAGTACTTGCCACTCCTTCAAAATTCATCACCAATTGAAAACCAAAAGGCTTAAATCCGTTCTGAAAATCAACAAGAGCCTTAAAGCCATCATTGGTAAAAACATAGAAATCTCCTTCAAAAGAAGAAGTAACAACATTGGGAAAGTTAGTATCAATAATATTGGTTGTAATAAAACTCCAGTTTCTAGACCACAATCTGCCGTTAATTACGCTCGTTGTTGCTCCCGCTCCCGTTGCTACTGAAATATCAAAATAGGGAAACGTTACATTTCCGTCAGCAGTAGCAGTAACTGCAGTTACGCCGAGATCATCACTTCTATACAATTCGATTGTAAATTCTCCATTTACAATAGGCTGATAAGTAAAAGGGCTATAACCACCACTTACATTTGGGCCATTCCAAGCTTGACCGTAAGTAGAAATAAAACCTGGGAGCCCAGCCGTTGTAGGAATTAACCTTTTATAAACCTCTACTCCTGAAGGATTAAGGATTCTGACATAAGCATTGGTAACCAATGTAGTAGCAGAATTATTGAACGTACGGGGCATAAAACCTGAAAGAATACTCTCGATATTGAAGTTTTGTACTGTAACTTTTAATTTGGAGTTAACCGCTGAGCCGGGATAAGAACCTGCAGCACCGGTTGGATTTACGAGATAAGCAGTACCGTTTGCCGTTGCTGCTCCGCTTCCATTTCCAGGAGAAACCTGCTTTGTACCATCTGCGAAAACGTGATGAAAAAAGAATAATGAAACAACCATCAAAAATCTAGTGATTACGTGCTTTTCTATTCTAAAATTATTGAATTTTAAATATTTACTCATAGTTTTTAGTTAAATACCAACCTGCGTGTATAAAAACAAACGTTTATTTACCACATGAAAATATGATAGAAGTGTGAACAATTTTTAGCCCTAAAAAAAAGCTACAGGATGGTGATTGATAAATTTTTGTATAAAAGACCTTAATTAGCCTTTATAAGAATTTATACTAAAACTGGAGGTGGCCTTACAGAAAAGACATGAGTAAAACAGTAATCTAAAGATTTACTGTTATAATAAATATATTCTTGCTTGTGTAAAAAATCTAAAGCACACTTTATGACATATTGATTCTGTGAAGCATGTATTTTAGAAAAATGATGATGATTATAGCTTGGTGCTACATAATCTCGATTAGTATGTGTGGCAGAAGTAAACTCTTGAGAGGTAGGGAAACGCAGATTTTCAGACTTAAAAGGATTTATTCTTTTTTTATAATCGGCAATTTCTTTTTTTATCTTTTTTAAAGTTTCCTTATTTTTATTTTCTAAAGCTATTTTTACATCATTTCTAAACGTCTTTTTGAGAGTTTCAGCTTCTGGAATTTTATTCAGTCTTCCCGTAAGAATCTGCGCATTACTATGTATTTCTGATGTAGAAACATCGGCATTCTTAATGGTAATTTTGTCTGAATTAATTTGCTGATTGAAACTTGCATCGGTAGAAAAAATCGTAGCCCCTTGTTTAAGTATAATAGTGGCTTGAGGAGCACTTGTCTCAATCTCAACTTGCGCGTATGCATTACTGCAGAAAAAAGAAAATATAAATGTAACATAAATGCAAAAACGATGTAAACTTAAGTTTAAGTTTACTTCATTTACATTAATATTGATATTGCGTAAAATTTTACCCAATTATAATTATTTATGTGGCAAAATTAAGCAATTAATTCAATATCAGAGTATTCTTTAAATGTTAAATACTCAAATTTAACATTTTGTAATCAATTGATTAATATATAAAACTCTCGATGATAAAAAGATTTAAAATTTTATGACAAAATATGAAATAGTAGGATTAAAAAAACATTATTCAGAAATACTGAAGCACATCTGTTTTTAAGGGAACTTAATTTTAAATATGATGCATAAAAAAAGCAACTACAAAAAATGTAGTTGCTCTTATATGTTTGAAAGTAAATGATTACTTCAATTCTACTTCAGCACCAGCTTCTTCTAATTGCTTCTTAAGAGCTTCAGCTTCGTCTTTAGAGATACCTTCTTTGATAGCAGAAGGAGCTCCGTCTACGATGTCTTTAGCTTCTTTAAGACCTGCACCAGTTAAATCTTTTACTAATTTAACGATAGCCAATTTAGAAGCACCTGCAGACTTAAGAATTACGTCGAATTCAGTCTTTTCTTCAGCAGCTTCAGCACCAGGACCAGCCATAACAACTGCAGCAGCAGCAGGCTCGATTCCGTACTCGTCTTTAAGGATAGTTGCTAATTCGTTTACGTCTTTTACTGTTAAGTTTACTAGCGTTTCAGCTAAATTTTTTAAATCTGACATTGTTGTAATGTTTTTGTTGATTATTGATTGATTTTTTGAGAGTCTAATTATTCTGCAGCTGGAGCTTCTCCTTCTGCAGCAGCTTCTGGAGTTTCAGTAGCTGGAGTTTCTTCCACAGCAGGTGCAGCAACTTCTTCAGTTGTAGCTTCTGCAGTTTCAGATTGGTTTTGAAGAGCAGAAATAACTCTTTGGATTGGAGACTGAAGTAATCCGATGATTTCACCGATCATTTCTTCTCTAGACTTAATGCTTACTAAAGCATCAAGGTTGTTGTCACCAACATAGAAAGTTTCTTGTACGAAAGCTGATTTTAAAGCCGGCTTCTCTTCTTTTTTTCTAAAGTCTTTGATTAATTTTGCTGGAGCGTTAGCTGTTTCAGCAATCATTAATGCAGAGTTACCTTTGAAAGTTTGGAACATTTCAGAGTAATCTACTCCTTCGATTTGTTCCATTGCTTTTTGCAAAAGTGTATTTTTTACAACTTTCACTTTGATGTTTTGCTTGAAAGCCTGTCTTCTGAAGTCAGATGCTTTACCAGCATTCAATCCTTCAAGATCTGCAACATATACTACTTTAGCATCCTGAAGCAAGTCTTTGATCTCTTGTATCGCTACAACTTTTTGGTCTTTTGTCATTGTCTTAGGATTTAGTATTAGTTTACAGATTTAGTATCGATTGCAATACCAGGGCTCATTGTAGAAGACAAATAAATGCTTTTTACATAAACACCTTTAGCAGCAGTAGGCTTCATTTTAACCAAAGTAGAGATCAATTCCTGAGCATTTTCTCTGATTTTAGCAGCATCGAAAGATACTTTACCAATACCAGCATGGATAATACCGTATTTGTCTACTTTAAAGTCAATTTTACCAGCTTTCACTTCAGTTACTGCTTTACCAATTTCCATAGTAACAGTACCTGATTTAGGGTTAGGCATCAAACCTCTTGGTCCTAATACTCTACCTAAAGGTCCTAATTTACCCATAACAGCTGGCATAGTAACGATAACGTCAACATCCGTCCAACCTTCTTTTATTTTTTGTAAATATTCATCAAGACCTACATAATCAGCACCAGCTTCTCTAGCTTCAGCTTCTTTATCTGGAGTTACTAAAGCCAAAACTTTAACATCTTTACCAGTACCGTGAGGAAGAGATACTACACCTCTTACCATTTGGTTTGCTTTTCTTGGATCTACACCCAATCTTACAGCGATATCTACAGAAGCATCAAACTTTGCAGTGTTCACCTCTTTTACAAGAGCAGAACCTTCTTCAAGGTTATAGATTCTTCCTTTTTCTACTTTGCTTAAAGCTTCCTTTTGCTTTTTAGTCAATTTTGCCATTTCTCTAAGTATTAAGCGTTAAAAGTTGGTTTAGTTCCTGTTACTCTTAATCCCATAGATCTAGCAGTACCTGCAACCATAGAAACTGCAGAATCCATTGTAAAGCAGTTAAGGTCAGTCATCTTGTCTTCAGCGATCTTTTGAACCTGAGTCCAAGATACAGCACCTACTTTGTTTCTGTTTGGTTCTCCAGAACCACTCTTGATTTTAGCTGCATCCATTAACTGGATTGCTGCAGGAGGAGTTTTAATTACGAATTCAAAAGATTTGTCTTCGTACACTGTAATTACTACAGGTAAAACTTGTCCTGGCTTATCTTGAGTTCTTCCGTTAAATTGCTTACAAAACTCCATGATGTTCACCCCTGCAGAACCCAAAGCTGGACCTACTGGTGGAGATGGGTTTGCTGCTCCTCCTTTTACTTGGAGCTTAACCATTTTAAAGACTTTTTTAGCCATTTTTTGTTTTTTAAATTTGAATAATTAATGAGTTTGGAAGCATTTATTATTCAGCAGGTTACCGCACTCACATAAAGTAAACCTACTTTTCGGACTGCAAAATTATGAAATATTTTTGAATTACCAAATACTTAACTCATTAAAATTCAGAAATAAAAAAATAATATTTCAAAATTTCTAATTTTTTGAATTCTACTAAATCTAAGATTACATAAAGAAATTATGTGGAAGCATTTAAATCATCAACAATGCAACAATATCTATTAATTCTCATTGTTATCCGATTAAAACAATAAACAAATTGACAAACTCAATGTTAATAAGATAAATCGATAGATCGCTCCTCTGGAGCTTTGTTTTGGATAATTTCATTTTTTCTATTAACAGAAAATCCCGATGGAATTAATAAAGCTCCATTAGGAGCAAACTCTTGATAGAAAATAATGTTTTTTTTTCATTAAAGCTCCAGAGAAGCAAGGGATCAATGCCAAAACCTGGGGAGAAAAATAAAAATACTTAATTTTGGGGTATGATTAACGATGCCGGGCTACTCAAATTATTATTACCAGAATATTTAATCGAGCACTTCGATATTATAAATTTTGAAGAAGAAAACAAAATTTTACATCTTTATTTCGAAGAGAAAAGTACGATTCCAAAAGAGTTTTCTTCTTTAACATTGTATTCCAAAGGTTTTTTAGAAGAAATTACGGTGGATGATTTTCCGCTTCGTGGCAAAACCGTAAAACTCCACATCAAACGAAGAAGGTGGACAGACACGAAAACGGGGAATATTCTCCAAAGAGATTGGACTCTTATTGCCCAAGGAACACGCATGACACAAGATTTTGCAGAGTTCTTAAAAAAAATCTGCCGATGCTAAAGCCTTGTCCTGCAAAACCATTGGAGAGCTTTACGGTGTGGAGGGCAGAAAATTTCAAAGACAGTACAAACATTCCCTCAGCGATTTTAAAAATTGGGAGCAAAAACCGCACGCCGAAGACTGGATTTTGCATCCTCAAAATATTTCAGAGCAGCTCTCTCTGGATGAAGTTGCCCTTTCTGATGGCGAACTCTATACCGTTCTCACCTCAAAAAAGGGAAAGGGTAGAAAAGGCTCAATTGTAGCCATTATCAGAGGAATACAGAGTGAAACAGTAATTGAACATCTTTGTAAAATCAACAGAAAATTAAGAATAAAAGTAACGGAAATTACTTTAGATATGGCTGGGTCTATGAAACTTATTGCCAAAAAATGTTTTCCTAATGCAACACCGGTTATCGATCGCTTCCATGTTCAGAAACTCGCCACAGAAGCCCTTCAGGAAATAAGGATTAAGCATCGCTGGCAGGCCATTGAGCAAGAAAATAACTTGCTCACGGAAGCGAAACAAAAGAAGCGAAAACCTATAATTAAAGTTTTTGAAAACGATGACACCCGAAAGCAACTTTTAGCAAGAAGCAGATACCTGCTTTATAAAACTAGAGAAAAGTGGACTTTATCACAAAAACAAAGAGCAAAAATCCTATTTAAGGAGTATCCCGATTTAGAAAAGGCGTACAATTTATCAGATGGGCTCAGGAAAATTTATAATCAGAACATTCAAAAATCTGTCGCTATGTTAAAGTTAGTCCATTGGTTTAGAGAAGTGGAAGAATCTGGATTTAAATCCTTTAATACCTTAACAAAAACTATTATGCATAACTACAACGGCATTCTCAATTATTTTAACCAGCGAAGCACAAATGCTTCAGCAGAATCTTTCAATGCCAAAATAAAAAACTTCAGGTTACAACTTCGAGGTGTACGAGATAAAGCATTTTTCCTATTCAGATTATCAAAACTTTTTGCCTAGTCCCCAGGTTTTGGCATTGATCCGAAGCAAGCTGTTAATTGTATTTCTAATTTTTACCGGACAACAATGATTAATTTTAAAATATATTCAGAATAATGAATTAATTGTTTGTGAGTTGAAAATATTAAACAAAAAAATACCGTTCAAAATTTGAACGGTATTTATATTTATAAAAGTATGAATTATACTTTTTCTACTTGCATATAGCTCAGCTCCATTGGAGTTTTTCTTCCGAAAATCAAAACTGATACTTCTACTTTCTTCTTATCTTCAAGAATTTTTTCTACTGTACCGTTGAATCCGTTGAAAGGACCATCTACTACTTTTACATTCTCTCCAACAATGAATGGAATTTCTGCATCAGAAGCAAATTCTGAAAGCTCATCCATTCTACCTAACATTCTGTTAACCTCGGATTTTCTCATTGGTACAGGATCTCCTCCTTTGGTTAAACTTAAGAAAGAAATTACACCTGGAATATTCTTTATAACGTGAGGAATCTCTCCCATCAGCTCTGCTTCCACCATTAGGTAACCTGGATAGTAAGGTCTTTCTTTAGGAACTTTTTTTCCGTTTCTAAGCTGAATTACCTTTTCCATAGGAATTACCACTTGAGTAACATACTGTTCAAACCCTAAACGTTTGATTTCTGTCTCAATATAGTTTTTCACTTTATTTTCCTGTCCGCTGATTGCTTTCAGCACATACCATTTCAATTCGCTCATTATGGAAAATAGTTTTTATTAGTTGAAGCTGTTAATTAGTATCCCTAAGATATTGCTGATTGATTTTGAAAACAATTCATCAACACCAAAAGTAAATAATGCTAAAATGACAGTAGCAACAGTAACTACGATTGTAGAAGACTGTAAGTCTGACCATTTTGGCCATTCAACTTTATGTCTGAATTCGTTATAAGAACCTTTTAAAAAATCGATAAATGAACTCATAATTTATATTTGCACGGGCACAAGGATTCGAACCCTGATCAACGGTGTTGGAGACCGGTATCCTACCATTGGACGATGCCCGTAGATTAAAAGTTCCGTAAGTTTCCTTACGGAACTTTAATTATTTTAAGATGATTAGTCTAAGATTTCAGTAACCTGACCTGAACCAACTGTTCTACCTCCTTCTCTGATCGCAAATCTAAGACCTACGTTAAGAGCGATTGGCTGTAACAATTCTACAGTGATCTCTAAGTTATCACCAGGCATTACCATTTCTACACCTTCTGGTAAGAAGATTTCACCCGTAACGTCTGTAGTTCTTACATAGAACTGAGGACGGTATTTGTTGTGGAATGGAGTGTGACGTCCACCTTCTTCTTTAGAAAGGATATAAACAGAAGCTTTGAATTTCTTGTGAGGCTTCACAGAGTCTTTCTTAGCGATAACCATACCTCTCTTGATGTCAGTTTTTTCAATACCTCTCAACAATAAACCTACGTTATCTCCAGCTTCACCTCTATCAAGGATTTTTCTGAACATCTCAACTCCTGTAATAGTAGAAGTTAATTTTTCTTCACCCATACCGATGATATCTACAGGATCTCCTGTGTTGATAATACCAGCTTCGATTCTACCAGTTGCAACAGTACCTCTACCTGTAATAGAGAATACGTCTTCGATTGGCATCAAGAATGGCTTATCAGTATCTCTTGGTGGTTGCTCGATCCATTCGTCAACAGCATCCATCAATTGCTCAACAGATTTGAACCATTGGTCATCTGTCTTAGCACCTCCTTCAGCAGTAGCAGCTGTAAGAGCACCTAATGCAGAACCTTGAATTACTGGAGAGTTATCTCCGTCGAATTCGTAAGTAGACAATAAGTCTCTTAATTCCATTTCAACAAGCTCTAACAATTCAGCATCGTCTACCATGTCAACTTTGTTCATGAAAACAACGATTCTAGGTACGTTTACCTGACGACAAAGAAGGATATGCTCTCTAGTTTGAGGCATTGGTCCATCTGTAGCAGCACATACAACGATAGCACCATCCATCTGAGCAGCACCCGTTACCATGTTCTTTACGTAATCCGCGTGACCTGGACAGTCAACGTGAGCGTAATGTCTTTTTTCAGTTTCGTATTCAATGTGAGCAGTATTAATAGTAATACCTCTTTCTTTCTCTTCAGGAGCAGAGTCAATAGCAGAGAAATCTTTCTTCTCAGCAAGACCTTTGCTCGCTAATACAGCAGAAATAGCTGCAGTAAGTGTAGTTTTACCATGGTCAACGTGACCAATAGTACCAATGTTCAAGTGTGGTTTGTTACGATTAAACGTTTCCTTTGCCATGATTTAAATTATTTATTTTATTGTTTATCCAAATTTTCGGTGTGCAAATATAATGAATTTTTATATACCAAAATCTTTTTATCCAAAAAATTTTATAATTAAACCCACAAACTAGCAAACCTCATCTATTTCTGTAAAACAGAGTTGCAAATTTAAACAAAAAAATGGATTAAAAAAAAGTGTTTGTAAAAATCCGCAGTTAATTTTCTTTCGTAAATGATATCAGAAATCATTTAAAATAAATTATTATGAAAAAACTATTAAACTTCTGCATGGCTACATTTGCCCTTGTCTCGATATTATCATGTGATAATGAAGATGTTAACATAACACCCGAAGTACCAATCCCAGCTCCCAATCTCATGGTATTTGCTTTAACAGAAAATAATCAACTCGTATCTTTTAATACTAATAATTCTTCTTCATTCACTAATATAAAGCCAATAACAGGATTATCGACGGGAGAAAAACTACTAAGTTTAGATTTTAGACCGGTAACCGGAGAATTATATGCTGTATCTAACGCAAGCAAATTTTATATCATTAATACTTCTACTGCTTCTACCAGAGCGCTAAGCACAACCGCTTTTTCACCTTTAATTTCCGGAACCGTTGCATCTATTGATTTTAATCCCACTGTAGACAGAATCAGATTAGTGACCAATACAGGGCAAAATCTTCGTTTACATCCTGAAACAGGTGCTATTGCAGCCGTTGACACCAATATTGCCACCACTTCTTCTATTATGGGAATTGCGTACACCAACAGTGTTTCGGGAGCAACATCTACCACTTTATACGATCTTGATGCTACTTCAGGAAAATTATTTAAACAAGACCCGCCTAATAATGGTACTTTGGCAGAAGTAGGAAGTTTGGGGATAACTTTTACAGGACAAGCAGCATTTGACATCAATCCTGATAATACTTTAGCAGTAATGGCAGCTACAACGGGTACCCAAAACAGTTTATACACTATAAATTTAACCAACGGAAAAGCAACAAACCTTGGAAATCTTTCACAAAAAATTATAGATTTAGCCATTCCTACCAATCCTGTTGCTTATGCAGTGGACAACACCAATTCATTACAAATATTTAACCCTAATAATCCACAACCTGTAACAAAAGCAATCACAGGGCTTCAATCTGGAGAAAATATTTTAGGAATAGACTTCAGACCTTTAAATGGGCAGCTTTACGCATTAGGAAGTTCAAGTAGAATTTATACCATTAATTTAGGAAACGGTGCCGCAACTCCAGTGGGGTCGCAATTCCCTACGCTATTGGCAGGTACAGAATTTGGTTTTGATTTTAATCCTACTGTGGATAAAATAAGAGTAGTAAGCAATACCGGACAAAATTTAAGACTAGACCCTATAACCGGAGGAATCACAGCAACAGACGGCGTAATTAATCCAGGGACACCTACTTTAGGCGCAGCGGCATATACCAACAATTTTGCGGGTGCCACTACAACTTCACTTTTTGTGATTGATTATACTACCGACAAATTATATTTACAAAATCCGCCTAACAATGGAACTTTGATGGAGCTGGGATCTTTAGGTATCAATATCGATGGTGCAAATGGTTTCGATATAGGAAGTACAAGCCAAAAGGCTTATTTGGTGGCTACTACAGCTGGAACTACAAAAATATACACTGTAAATACAACCAACGGTTCTACCACGCCACTTGCCAATTATCCTAATTCGGTAAGAGGATTTACAATAGGACTTGGTTTCTAGAATATATATTTAACATCATTTTAATATTAAAGAAGCGCTGAAAAATTAATTTTTCAGCGCTTCAAACTATATAATGTAAATGAAAGATAATTTTAAATAATTTCTTCTGTTCTCTTCGTTCTATTAAAAATCCAGAAAATAATTGGGAAAATTAATAAAGTAAGAATTGTAGCTGTAATTAATCCTCCGATAATGACAATGGCTAAAGGTTTTTGAGATTCAGAACCAATTCCTGTTGATAAAGCTGCAGGTAATAGCCCAATCGATGCCATTAAAGCCGTCATAATTACCGGTCTTGTTCTAGATTTTACTCCATTAAAAACAGCTTCGTCCAATTTGAGGCCATCTTTGATATTTTGATGGAACTCTGTAATTAAAATAACTCCGTTTTGGATGCAGATTCCCAGTAAAGCAATCATTCCCACTCCGGCAGAAATTCCGAAATTCATCTTGGTGACATGCAATGCGATAATTCCTCCAATTAGAGCAAAAGGTACATTCGCCAAAACCAAAAGAGAGTCTTTCATATTTCCAAACAGAATAAACAAAAGGAAAAATATCCCCAAAATACTAATCGGTACTACTTCTGTTAAACGTGCCGTTGCTCGCTGTTGGTTTTCAAACTGACCGGTCCAGCCTACTTTATAGCCTTCAGGAAGATTTATTTTTGCCACTTCTTTTTGGGCATCAGCAATCGTTCCTCCTAAATCTCGGTCACGAATTGAAAATTTAATTCCAATATAACGTTTGATATCATCACGATAAATAAATGCAGCACCATTATTTTTCTCAATATTTCCTATTTCTTTCAGTGGAATCATCGTTCCGTCTTGCGTAGGAATCATCAGAGAGGCAATGTCATTTTCATCTTTTCTGAATTCGTGAGAATATCTTAAACGAATCGGAAATTTTCTTTCTCCATCATACATTTCTGAAGCTGTTTTTCCACCGAAAGCCATCTCCAAAACAGTTTGCGCATCTTCAGGCATTACACCATAAGCTGCCATTTTATTTCTGTCCCAAACGACATTTACTTCCGGCTGACCGATATTTTTAATAATTCCGGCATCTCTTACTCCATCCACATCTTTTATTGATTTTAAAACTTTATCTGCCAATTCATCTAAGGTCTGAAGATTGTCACCATAAATTTTAATTCCATTCTCAGCTTTAAAACCAGCAACTGCTTCAGCTACGTTATCCGAAATCGGTTGAGAATAATTAAATGTTATTCCCTGATAATTCCTGAGTTTTTTGTCTATTTCTTCTGTTAGTTGTTCGTAATTAATCTTGCGTTTCCATTCGGCTTTTGGTTTTAGATTAACTGCAAACTGTACAAATCCAAATCCGTTGGGATCGGTTCCATCGTTACTTCGCCCTGTTTGAGCCAAAACATCAGTCACTTCAGGAACACTCATAATATCTTTCTTTAAAATATCGGCAGTTTTCAAAGATTCTTTTAAAGATGAGCTCATCGGCATTTCTGCGGTTATCCAAAGTGAGCCTTCATTTAATTGAGGTAAAAATTCAGTTCCTAAAAATTTCCCTGAAAATAAAGTTACAGCTACAAATGAAATAGAAATAATTAAACTTAATCTCTTATTTTTAAATGTAAAACTGAAACCTTTTAATACAATTCTGTCCCAGAAATTCACAAATGGATTGTTTTTCTCTCTTACATTTTTATTTAAAAGCAAATGCGTTAACACCGGAACTAAAGTCAATGTAAAAATTAAAGCACCCAACAATGCAAAGCCAAGGGTAAATGCTAAAGGTGAAAACATTTTACCTTCCACTTTCTGGAATGAGAAAATCGGGATTAATGAAGTGATGATAATTAATTTTGAAAAGAAAATAGCTTTTCCTAAGCCCGTTCCTGTTTGTTTTATCCAGCCGGCTTTTGCCAATTTATTGAATCTTTCATTACCATATTTTTTGGCTTTATGGTCGAGCATTACAAAAATCCCTTCGACCATGACGACGGCTCCATCAATGATAATCCCGAAATCTACCGCTCCCAATGATAATAAATTGGCACTCATTCCCGCTATTTTTAAACATAAAAACGCAAAAAGCAATGACAAAGGAATGATGATAGACACAATCAAGGTCGTTCGCCAATCTGCCATAAAAATTAAGACAATCACCGTAACGAGGATGATTCCTTCCAATAAATTATGCATCACGGTTTCTGTGGTAAAATCCATCAGATTATCACGGTCGTAGAAAGTGACCATTTTTACATCTTTGGGAAGTATTTTTTCGTTAAGCTCTTTAATTTTAGCTTTCACCCCTACTAAAACTTCACGTGGGTTTTCACCTTTCCTCATCACGACAATTCCTTCTACGGTATCATCCTGATTGTTTAATCCTGCCTGTCCTACTCTCGGTCGTGAGCTTTCGTGAACTTCAGCAACATATTTTACCAAAATAGGATTTCCATTGTCATTATGAATCGTAATATTGCCGATATCTTCTATCGACTGTACCAAACCAATTCCTCGTACCACATAGGCTTGTCCGTTTTTTTCAATAACATCACCTCCTACATTCAGATTACTCTTTGTCACCGCTTCATAAACCTGAAGTGGTGTTAAATTGTATTTATCTAATGCTCTCGGGTCGATACTCAGTTCAAAAACTTTATCCTGTCCACCAAAAACATTGATGTCTGCAACGCCTGGAACACCACGCAGTGCTCTGTCAATAACCCAATTTTGTAAGGTCAACAGCTCACGAGAATCTTTTTTCTTGCTTTCAAGAGTATATCTGAAAATTTCACCTGTCGGTCCGTAAGGAGGTTGTACTTCAGGGTCAATTCCTTCGGGAAGGCTTATATTTCTAAGCTGATTGTTGACCATATTTCGAGCAAACATATCATCTACACCGTCATCGAAAAGAATTTTAACAATAGACAGCCCAAACATGGTGGTGCTTCTCACACTTGTTTTTTTCTGAACCGGGCTCATTGCCAATTCAATAGGGGTCGTTACAAAACGTTCCACTTCTTCGGCACTTCTACCATCCCATTGGGTAATAATTACGATTTGGGTATTGGTAACATCAGGAAAAGCCTCAATGGGCATGTTTTTGAAACTTACAAATCCTGCAACAGCCAAAATCGCTACCCAAATAAAGGTAAATGCTTTATTTTTAAGTGAAAATGAGATTATATTTTTTATGAATTTATTCATGTGAATAGATGTTAGATATTAGATTTTTAGGTTTTAGCCTAATCACTAATGTTTAATGGTATCTAAATAATTTTAAAACCATTAAGAAAATGAAACTGTAAGCGTAAATAAGAAACATCTCATGATGTCTGAATTGAAAGGTTAAGTAATCGGTCATTCTTAATCGACTTACTGCTTCAAAAAATCTTAATGGTTTAGATGAATTAATTTTTTAGAGAGCGATAAATTAATAACTGATTATTGGTAATTACATTTTCACCTTCTTTAAGACCTTCAGAAATATAGGCTACCTCTCCAAGTTGTTTTAAAACCTGAATTTCTTTAATCTTCACATCCGTTCTCGATTTAAAAACGACTACATAGCTTCTGTCATCATCAAAAATCATCGCTTTTGAAGGAATAGACAGAGCCATTTTGTTTTCAGATTTCGAAACTTTTATCGTCGCCTTGCTATCAGGAATCAATAATCCATTGGAGTTGTCAAGCACTACTCTTGCTTGCATTGCATTGGTTTCGGGGTCGATAATTTTAAATATTTTATCAATTTTTCCGTTAAAAACTTTATCCGGATAAGACAATGTAGAAACCTGAGCCGGCATTCCAAGACTTATTTTATCAATATCCGCTTCATTAATATTCATAATTGCCCAAACATTGGTGGTATTGGCAACATCAAAAATATTTTCACTTCGATCGCTTCTCAGCTGCATATCTTTATTAATATCTTTATGCACTATATACCCGCTAATTGGCGCCAAAACACTATAAATATTCCCATTTTTAACATTATAAACTGTACTCACTGCAGAAGCTCTCTGCATTTGGTCTTGTGCTTTCTGAACCTGACTTTTAGCCTCTAAAACGTCTCTTTCGGTATTCAGTTTTCCTTCATACATTTCTTTGGCAACACGTAGATTATTTTGGGCAACCAGCAAATCTGTTCTTGCATCACTTACATCTTTTTGTACTTCTGCCAATTCGGTACTTCTAATCGTTGCTAAAACCTGACCTTTTCTCACATAATCTCCCAGTTCTACATTTACACTCATTACATTTCCTCCGACTAACGGAAAAACATCGATGTAGGAATTTCTGTCAGCAGAAATTTTGCCGTAAAAACTGTAAGAATCTTCTATATTTCTATTCTCAACTTTCGCCGTTGAAATTGATTCAAGCATGGTGTTGCTCAACTCAAAACCTTTTGGTTCGGGAGTTTTTGGAGCTTCAGGTTTTGAACACGACCATAAAAGCAAAGCCGAAAACAAGGGTATAATTATTTTTTTCATTGTATTGTTAATAGAAGATTTTGGTTTGTACTAATTGATTAAGCTGAATGGCAGATTCCATTAAACCATTTTTCATATCATAAATCTGCAATGCAGTTTGGCGATAGCTTTCCATAAAATCGGTAAATTCAATCAGACTGACATTTCCATTTCTGAAATTTTTAAGGATACCGTCATACACCAAATCAAGATTGTTTAAGTCGGTAGATTTTATTTCAGCCAACTGGTCATATTGGGTTTTCCAGATTTGAAAAGCCGACTGCACTTTGGTTTCTAAATTGAGTTTTTGATATTCTGCGTTTTTCTGATTCTGCTTAATTGCATAATTGGCTTTCTCTACATTTCCTTTATTACTCTTCCATAATGGAATCGGAATTCCTACTTTTAAGTTAATTTCATTATTAAAAGTTCCGGAAGCTTGGTCGTATTCTGCACCGACATTCAAATCAGGAACATTTAAAGATTGTTGCCACTGCGCATACAATTTGGAATTATCAATCAGTTTTAAAATGAATAAATAATCAGCGTTGTTTTCGAGCGCTTTTCTTTTCAGTTCTTCATTATCCCCGAAAGGTTGTGCCGTCAAAACCTGTTTAGCCTCCTCGTCAGAAATCTGAGGCTCGATATCTTCTGTAATTCCGGTAAGCACTTTAAGATTTTGCTCAAATTCCAAAAGATTTTTATTGATGCCTACTTTATCATTGTTGAGTTGAATAACGATACTTTGAAGTCTCACTTCATCTTTCAGCGAAACATTTCCTTTTGCAGACTGTACTTTATACGCCTTCAGAAGGTCATTCATATATCCCAATTGCTTGTTGGTATTTTCAAGCTTTAAATTTTCGTAGTAAAGATTGTAGTAATTGGTGTGAAGCTGAGTTCGTAACTCTACCAAAAGTTGGGAAAACTGCAACTGTGCAAGCTCTTTATTAGATTTTGCAAAAGCGATTTCATTTTTCTTTTTGCCGCCCATATAAATAAGCTGGGTTACTTCGAAGCCTTTGGCTCTTCCAGCATCTAAAATCCTTTTGTCTTGGGGATTGTAAGCGTTGATATAACCACTCATCTGTGGAAGTTCCCAGATTTTCGCCTGCAAGATATCTGCATCTGCCATGTTGATGCTGTATTGCTCGGCAAGAAGTTGAAGATTGTTTTGCTGAAAGGCATTTTCGCACTCCAAAAGCGACATTTGCTGCTGCGCTGAAATGACTGAAGAAATAATCACGAGCAGTCCTGCAATTTTGTTCATTCTCTCTATTTTGATGACAAAAATGCGGTTGCTCGATTAAAACGAACTTAAAGGAGGCTTAAAAAAAAATTAAATTTGGATTTTAGAAAAAAATAAAACGTTTTTTGAACCATTAAGGAGATTTAAGAAGTTAAGTTTTATTAAGAAAAATCAAATAGATTTTAAAATGACAAGTACTTAAAGCAAAGCTCAGCTTAATATTCTTAACTCAGTAAGTCTTCTTAATGGTTTAGAGAATGTTTAAATTTAAATGAAAATAATTTATCTCGCAGATTTTGCTGATTTAGCAGATTGATTCCTCTGTTTTTAATCTGCTAAATCTGTACGATCTGCGAGAATTATATAAAAAATGATTGAAAAAAAATCAAAAGCCAATCTTGCAGAATTTATATTAATAAAATTTAAACAGTCTCTTATAATTTTCCCACAGATTTTATTTTAAAATTTTATTTATTGAAAATCACGCTAAACTTATTCATATTTTCAGCAGGGGAATTGTAATTGATTTTAGCATTATGATATTCTAAAATTCTTTTAGCAATACGAAGCCCTAAACCAGAGCCTGAAATATTCTGAGAATTATTTCCGCGCATAAACGCTTCAAAAAGTTTTGGCAGCTCTTCTTCAGAAATCGTATTACCTTGAGAAAGTACATCAACTGTTAAATGATTTTCATTTTCGGTTATAAGAATTTTCACATCAGCATTATCAGAATAGACTGCTGCATTTTTCAGTAAATTAATAAATACAATATCTAAAAGCGACTGCACTCCGTTAATGGTAAGAAAAGCATTTTCCTGAGTTTCTTCGGAAATAAGAAAATCCATTTTAAGATGGGGATAACTTTTCTGTACACGGTCGAAAGATTCAAAAATGACTTCATCAATTCTTACCTCTTCATAAATACTCTGAATATTTTCTTTATCAAATTTTGTAAGAAGCAATAAAGAATTCGTAAGGTCAGACAATTGATATACATCTTTCAGCATCTGTTTTAAAGCAGAAAGAGTTTCAGGAGAATGTTGCTCGAGTTTAATTAAATTTTCCAACTGAAAAGCCATTCTTGTAATCGGTGTCCTGATTTCGTGGGATGCACTTGCCGTAAAATCTTTCTGTGACTGAAAAACGTCATTCAATCTCGAAATCATTGTATTAAATGAATTTGCCAAAATACTTATTTCGTCATTCGACTGCTCTACCGGAATTTGTGTGGTAAGTTTATGAGCAGTGACTTCAGAAATTTCTTTATTTAAATCTTCCAAAGGCTGAAGAAATTTACCCATAAAATAATAACTAAAAAAACCAATCAGTAAGGTGCAGGTAATAAAAGCGGTAATTAAAAGATATTTCAAATACTCCAACTTCGATTTCCCGTTGGTATCGTATGCACTGGTGAGAATGTAGTAATTTTCTCCGTTGATGTTTTTTAAAGCAGCATACACTTCCGGTACAACATCTTCGTTGTAGATGTCTTTTTTCTTATCGAGCTCAACAAGAAGTTCTTTATTCCATGTTACTTTTTGGTCTTTAATGGTGCTGTATATTAGCTCTTTTTGACCATTAAAAATTAAAATGGTTTCATTGAGAAGGAAGTTATCTGAATTTTCATTAAAAAAAATAGGCGCTTCGTTCTCAAAATTTTTAGATTTTGAAATAAAGTTGGTGGTAAACCCTAATCGCCTTACAAATCGGTCTTTAAACTCTTCCCTACGGAAATCATTAAACGAAAGATAAATAATGATTAAAACAACCCCAAAAAGCAGGGAAAACGAAACACTTAGCGTAAGCGCAATCTTTCTTTTTAAAGACATCTAAATAGTTATTGGTTTTTGGTTGTCGATTTTTAGTTTTGTTTACAAAGGATTTAAATAGTAACCGAAACCCGATCTGGTATGAATCAACTTTACTTTATATTCTTTGTCAATTTTTTTTCTTAGAAAATTGATATAAACTTCTACTGTATTGGTATTGGTATTAAAATTATGTTCCCATACATTCTCAGTAATTTGTTGCTTAGAAACCGTCCTACCCTGCGCTTCCGCAAGATAAACGAGAAGCTGAAACTCTTTTAAAGTCAACGCAATTTCGTTTCCTGCTCTAAAAACCTTTTGCTCCGTTTTATTGATAATTAAATCATCAATTCTTATAATATCTAAATCTATATTGTCTGCAGGAACCTTTCGTCTTAAAAGAGAGTTCATGCGAAGTAATAATTCTTCAAACTGAAAAGGTTTCACCAAATAATCATCAGCCAATCTTGTAAAAGCATCTTTCTTATCTGAAATATCGCCGTAAGCGGAAATAATGATAATCGGTGTATTTTTATCGAAAGAACGAATGGTTTGGCAAACATCAAGCCCATTTACTTTTGGTACATTAATGTCTAAAAGATACAAATCATAGCTGTTATTCTTTATTTGACGGAGAAAAGTTTCACCATCATAAATTCGATCACAGGTAAAATGATTTGATTCTAAAAACTTACACAATTCTGCAGAGAGAATAAGGTCGTCTTCTAATAAGAGAATGTTCATCAAGAATATATTTATGACGAATTTAATGAAAATTTCAAGATTATCCGTTGAATTAAACGCTGTGGAAACATTAAAGTACAAGGATAAAAATATTTGAAATATCTAAAGTCTTATTTCTAAAGTCTTTTAATCTTTATATTATGATTGATTAAAATAATATTAAACTTTGATTTAAGCGAAACGAAAGCGTTTAATATATTTTGAAAATTAAGAATACGCAATGAGTTTTATAATAATGTGGAAGGCATAAAAAATCCCGAAGAAATCGGGATAAAAAGTGAGCCAACTACGGGACTTGAACCCGTGACCTCTTCCTTACCAAGGAAGCACTCTACCGCTGAGCTAAGTCGGCCTAAACAAAAAAATCACACTATAGAGTATGATTTTTTTTGAGCGAAAGACGAGGGTCGAACTCGCGACATTCAGCTTGGAAGGCTGACGCTCTACCAACTGAGCTACTTTCGCAATTTTGTTTCCAAAACTATTGGTTAACGGATGTAAATCTAAAGGAAAACCTTTATAACTTACAAGACTTTTTTTAATATAAAATGTGGGGAGAGCAGGATTCGAACCTGCGAAGCCGAAGCAACTGAGTTACAGTCAGTCCCATTTAGCCACTCTGGAATCTCCCCAGATATTTTATATTAAATTGAGCCTCCAGAGGGACTCGAACCCACGACCTGCTGATTACAAATCAGCTGCTCTAGCCAGCTGAGCTACGGAGGCAAAATTAAAAAGATTTCAAAAGATCGATGTTCTTTTTTGCGATTGCAAATATAGAACAGATTTTTTGAAATCTCAAACTTTTTATCAAAGTTTTTTTACTTTTTTTTCTAAGCCAGCTCTTTTTTCTTGATTAACAGTTTCTTAGCCGCATCAACACAAAGATCTAAACTTTCTTCAAAACTCGAAGATGTCTTTTTTACTACAATATCATCACCTGGAACGACCAAAATCAATTCGGTGGTTTTATTTGTTTTATCGGCATTGTTTTCAACTTTCAAAAAAACTTTACATTCTTGAATTTTGTCATAAAACGTACCTAGTTTACTTACTTTTTTGTCTACATGTGACTCTAGTGGTTCGTGTGGAGTTAAGCCGATTGCTTGTACTGAAATCTTCATAATTCTTCTTTTTTAATTGCTCTTGGATGAGCTTGATTAAACACTTTTTTCAACTGTTCAATATTGGCATTAGTGTACACTTGTGTGCTTGCAAGACTTGAATGGCCCAATATTTTTTTAACTTTTGATATCTCTGCCCCATTATCTAAAACATGCGTCGCGAAGCTGTGCCTTAAAATGTGAGGACTTCTTTTTTGTTTAGAAGTTATAAGACTAAGGTACTTATTAACTACTACATAGACAAATTTTTCTGTAAGTTTTTTTCCCTTTTTATTGATAAAAAAATAAGACTTAAATTCCTCTAATGGTTTTCGTGTCTTACTATAGTCTTTAAGCATTAAACTCAAATTTTCAGAAATCGGTATATACCTTTCCTTATTCCCTTTTCCTAAGATTTTCAGTTCATTTTCTTCTAAGTTTACCCGTTCAAATATTAAGCCACAAAGTTCAGATTTCCTAATTCCTGTTTGATATAAGATTTCGACAATAGATTTTTGAAGCAAATCTTCCACATTAGAAAAAACTTCATCCTGCAGAACCTCCATTTCATCCTGAGAGATGGGAATTTGCTTTTCGGGATAAAATTTTAATGATGATATGCTTTCAACTGGAGAAACTTCAATTTCGCCCAACCTTAGAAGGAATAAATAAAAACTACGAAGCGTAGAAAGCTTTCGATTAACCGTTCTTTTAGAAATGCCACTTTCACTAAGCTCGACAACAAAATTTCTTATAATTTTTTTATCAGCTTTAAGAAGATCTTCTGAAGATTCGGTTTTAAGATAAAAAGAGTAAAAATCGTCAAGATCACGACGATAACTTATAATGGTATGAGGCGAATACCTTTTTTCAAACTGTAAATAATCTAAAAATTTATCTCGCATTTTGGTAAGTATAAAAACAAAAAATCACTTCTCAAATATAACTATTTAAGAAGTGATTTAGTATGTGTTTAAGAAAATTTCTTAAGCTTGCTCTTCCTTGCTTAATCCTCTTTGCTTATAAGCTGCTTTCAGCCTAGATTGTCTAAGAGTTACAGAAGGCTTAATAAAAGCTTGTCTAGATCTTAATTGACGAACTGTACCAGTTTTATCAAATTTTCTCTTGTATTTTTTCAGTGCTCTATCGATGGATTCACCATCTTTTACAGGTATTATTAACATAATTTACATCTCATTTTGGATTGCAAAACTAAGTGTTTTTTACGAGACCACAAAATTATCTAGCTTTAAATTTAAATATTTTACAACAGCCATCTCAAAATAAGTTTAATTTAAACAAAAAAACGTATATTTGCATTACTAATCTATGGGGTTGACTGGTTTCGACAGCAAGACCAATGGGTAAGTAAGCATGCAGAGAACCGTAGCGCGATCTCTTTAATCCCTTGCTACAAAATTTTAACTGGCAACGAAGAGTTCGCTCTTGCAGCTTAATATCGAAGTATAGTAGATCAAGCGTTTTCCCGAAGATTTCAGTAGGGAAGCAAGATGTCTCACAAATGCTCTGTTTTGCGGCGTTTGATTCTGGGATATAGTAATGCAAAAATAAGGTTTTGGAAGCTTCGGCCAAGACTCGAAAATTTTAGAAGATAAGGTATAAGTTGGGTGTTTGCTCTCTGCTTATATTCGAAAACCAACAGCAAAATAAGCATGTAGAAATCTTATGTATTGCTTGTTTGGACGAGGGTTCGAATCCCTCCAACTCCACATTACACAAAAAAAAAACCACTGACAATCAGTGGTTTTTTAATTTCTTAACATTAGACATCCTAAAGACTCTTTTAGAACTCCTTTTAAACCATCTAATTAAATAGAATTATCCGGGCATTTAAAATCATCACTACAAGTTGCACAAATTACAATCCCATCACAGTAATACATGCAAAAATCTGGATCCGGTAATTCTTTAACTCCACCCGACCCTTTAATTGTTTTTAATTGATCTTTTCTTAATTTTTTCAAGTTTTTCATGTTATTATTTTTTAAATTTAATGGTATGATAAAGATAGTTAAAACATAAATACAATACGCTTATATTATTAATGAAATTTCAAATACTTAAAACTTCAAATACTTTCAACCATTCCTGGTTCAACAAAAGAATATGTTAAAATACAAGTTCACAACGCAAGATTTACTTTTAAAGTTAATTAAACTTATAGACTATTGAACATTACCCATTACCTCTATCTATTTTATAATTAAAAAAAATCCAAAACAATCATCTTTATATATTAATACTTAGGTAGGTCTGAAAATTAAACCAAAATATAAAACCCTGATTACGAAAAGACTAAAACTTGATAGAAGAAAATTACATTAGACTCGTGACAAAAAAGTTTAAAAAAATGTTTTATCGTAAAGAATTTTATATATTTGCACCATCTAACAATAAAAAAAAAATTTACTATGTCAGACATTGCATCAAGAGTAAAAGCTATCATCGCTGATAAGCTTGACGTTGAAGAAACAGAAGTAACTCCTGAGGCTAGCTTCACTAACGATTTAGGAGCTGATTCTTTGGATACCGTTGAATTAATTATGGAATTTGAAAAAGAATTCAACATTCAGATTCCTGATGATCAGGCTGAAAAAATTACTACTGTAGGTCACGCTATCGCTTATATCGAAGAAGTAGTAAATAAATAATATTCTTCAACAAAAGAAATTTAAACAAAGTTTATGGAATTAAAAAGAGTAGTTGTAACTGGTTTTGGCGCAATAACACCCGTCGGTAATAATGCGAATGAATACTGGGAAAGTCTTGTAAAAGGCAAGAGCGGAGCCGCTCCTATTACTCTTTTTGATGCCACAAACTTCAAAACTAGGTTTGCTTGCGAGGTGAAAAACTTCAATCCATTAGACCATTTCGAAAAGAAAGAGGCTAAAAAAATGGATAGAAACACCCAGCTTGGGCTAGTTGCTGCGAGAGAAGCAGTGAGCCATTCAAGAATCATGGAAGACAATGTTGATAAAAACAGAGTCGGAGTGATTTGGGGATCAGGAATTGGTGGTTTAGAAACTTTCGAAACCGAAGTTTTGGGCTGGGCAAATACAGACATCCCAAGATTTAACCCTTTCTTTATTCCTAAAATGATTGCGGATATTACACCGGGGCATATCTCTATAGAATATGGTTTCCATGGTCCCAATTATACTACAGTTTCTGCTTGTGCATCATCTGCAAATGCATTAATTGATTCTAAAATGCTTATTCAGCTCGGTAAAGCAGACGTTATCGTTTGTGGAGGGTCTGAAGCTGCTGTTACAGCAAGTGGCGTTGGAGGATTTAATGCTATGATGGCGCTTTCTACAAGAAATGATAGCCCTACTACTGCATCAAGACCTTTTGACAAAGACAGAGACGGATTTGTTTTAGGTGAAGGAGCAGGATCTATCATCCTTGAAGAGTACGAACACGCTGTGAAGCGTGGAGCAACAATCTATGCAGAATTATTAGGTGGCGGTATGAGTGCAGATGCACATCACATGACGGCACCTCATCCTGAAGGTTTAGGAGCTTATTTAGTAATGAAAAATTGTCTGGAAGATGCAGGATTAACTACTGATGAAGTAGATCATATCAATATGCATGGTACTTCTACTCCATTAGGAGATATTGCAGAATCCAACGCAATTTCAAGATTATTAGGTGAGCATGCTTTTGACATTCAGATTAATTCTACAAAATCAATGACTGGCCATCTTTTAGGTGCAGCCGGTGTTATTGAAGCGATTGCTGCTTTAGGAACTATAATTCATGGTATTGTACCTCCTACAATCAACCATTTTACTGATGATGAAAGCATCGACAGCAGATTAAATTTTACATTTAATAACGCTGTAAAAAAAGATGTAAAAGTAGCCATGAGTAATACTTTTGGATTTGGTGGGCACAATGCTTGCGTTCTTTTTAAGAAAATCTAATTATTACTGAATGGAGTTACAGAAATACTTTTCTAAATTCCTTATCAAAAAAAGAAAAAGACAACTTACGGAAAGAGACTATTTCCTGACCACAGAACTAAATAAAATTTTAGGGATTGAGGTTCAGAATGTCAACTTTTATCGTGAGGCTTTTTCAATTAAGACTTCTTCTAAAAATCAAGAAAGTAATTACGAAAGGCTTGAGTTTTTAGGAGACGCTGTTTTGGGTACAATTGTTTCGTGCCATCTGTTTCAAACTTATCCTAAAGCTAATGAAGGATATATGACACAGATGAAATCTAAAATTGTAAATAGGAAAAATCTAAACAAATTAGGGGAAGATTTAAAGCTTACCGATCTTTTACAAAAAAACAATCATGTTGTTGCTTTAGGAGAAAACATTTCAGGGAATCTCTTTGAAGCGCTAGTTGGTGCTGTTTATTTAGATTTCCAATACGAAATTTGTAAAAAAATCGTTTTGGATAGACTTCTTACGCCATCAGAAATCAATAAGCTTGAAAATAAAATTGTAAGCTACAAAGGTCTTTTGCTGGAATGGAGCCAGAAAAAGAAGCTGAATATAAAGTACGAAACTTGTGAAGAAATTCAGGTTAACAAGTCAGTCGTCTTCCGATGTCATGTTTGGCTGGGAAGCGAAAAGATTTCCAATGCCACAGAAACTTCAAAGAAAAAAGCAGAAGAAAAAGCTGCACAGAGAGCATTTTATATTTTAAATAAAAAAGAAAATATACTTGGAAATCCAAAAACTTTATGATCTTGATGATATAGAATTTGAAGATATTGCCATCGCTTTGGTAAGATTAGTCAAACATATACCAGATCATGAGTTTTTTTTTAAAATTAATCAACACAACGATTTAAAGTTTTCGAGAATAAAAGACCTTGTCTATCATGGGTCTCATTATAATTTTTATTTTCCTCGGTTTGAAGCTTATCACAAGTATTCTAGGACCAGTTTTACATTCATCTCCAACAAATCTTCAGAAAGTAATCAAAAAAAATTACAAACTGAACTCTTCTCAGAAGAAGACAATATTAAATTTTTATTAATTAATCATCCAGATGTAGAATATATTCTACACAGTTCGGAACAGTTTCCTGATTTTTCCGTAATTTTGCTGGCTGAAAATCTTGCGTTTCCAATTCAAGATTACAATCTGAGTTCTGAAGAGGAGCTCTATCAAATAATACAGTATTATGAATAAGTATTTAAAAAAGACAAAAATTATTGCAACACTAGGGCCTGCTTCATCTTCGAAGGAGGTAATGTTAGGATTGATGAGAGCGGGTGTTGACGTTTTTAGAATAAACTTTTCTCATGCCGACTATGATTTAGTGCGTTCCAATATAGACATCATCAGAGACCTTAATAAAGAATATGGATATTCGGTAAGTATTTTAGGAGATTTACAAGGTCCAAAACTAAGAGTGGGTGTTGTAAAAGAAGGTTCATACCTTAATCCTGGAGATATTCTTACATTTACCAACGAAAAAATTGAAGGAGATTCTACAAAAGTTTATATGACTTACCAGCAGTTTCCTCAGGATGTAAATGTAGGTGAAAGAATCCTTATTGATGACGGAAAATTAATGTTGGAGGTTATTGAAACCAACAAAATAGATACCGTAAAAGCAAAAACAATTCAAGGGGGACCTTTGAGTTCTAAAAAAGGAGTAAACCTTCCTAATACCAACGTTTCTCTTCCAGCTTTGACGGAAAAAGATATTCAGGATGCCAATTTCATGATGGATATGGAGGTAGATTGGATTGCTTTATCATTCGTTCGTCATGCTCAAGATATTATCGATTTGAAAGAGCTGATTAAAAAGCATCCAAACGGAAGTTTTAAAACGCCGATTATCGCTAAAATCGAAAAACCAGAAGGTGTGAAAAACATCGACGAGATTCTATTAGAGTGTGATGGTTTAATGGTTGCTCGTGGAGATTTGGGTGTAGAAGTTCCAATGGAAGAAGTTCCTGCTATTCAGAAAAACTTGGTTGAAAGAGCAAGATTCTTCTCAAAACCTGTTATCATTGCTACTCAAATGATGGAAACAATGATTAACAGCTTAACTCCTACAAGAGCTGAAGTAAATGACGTTGCCAACTCTGTATTAGACGGAGCTGATGCGGTGATGCTTTCAGGAGAAACTTCTGTAGGTAGATATCCTGTTCAGGTTGTTGAAAATATGGCGAAGATTGTAAAGAATATCGAAATGACTTCTTTCTATCAGAATAAAAATGAGCCGATGGAAAAAGATTACAACTGCATCGACGAACGTTTCATCACCAATAGAGTTTGTCTTGCTGCCGTAAGAATCGCAAAAAGCACCAATGTTGCAGCTATTGTAACGCTTACAAGCTCTGGTTACACCGCATTCCAATTATCAGCACACAGACCAAATTCTCACATCATTGTTTACAGTGGTAACAAGAGAGTAATTACGATGTTGAATTTACTTTGGGGAGTTCGTGCTTATTATTATGACATGAATAAACCTACTGACGAAACCATTATTCAGGTAAATATGCTGACTCACAATCACGGGTATATCGAAACCGGAGATTTTGTAATCAACATCAATGCAACGCCGTCTTACGAAGGTGGAAAAACAAATACTTTGAGATTAACGACAATTTAATAATTGTCTTTGATATAAATAAAACCTCCCGAAAAAATAATTTTCGGGAGGTTTTTTATGTTTATTTACCTAAAATCGTCTTCGCGGTAACAAACTCTTTTAAAGCTATTAAAGAAAGCTCGGTTCCATAACCTGAAGACTTTGTACCTCCGAATGGAAAACGTGGATCAGAACTCGTCATTCGGTTGATATTTACTGTTCCTGATTCTAAACCATCAATAAAAAACTGTTGGCGTTCTTCATTTTTCGTCCAAACCGAATTGGCTAATCCAAACGGAATATTATTAGCTATTTTTAAAGCTTCCTCATCGTTGTGAGCAATCATTACCATTCCTAAAGGACCAAACAATTCTTCTTGCAAAATAGGATTTCCCTCTTCTACTCTGATCAATCCTGGAATAAATTCATTTTCTGAAATTCTTTCTAATGGAATAATCACCTCAGCACCATGATCTAAAGCTTTCTGGTATTGTTTTACAAGATCATCTGCAAGATCAGGTCTTGCCATTCCGCTTAATTTTGTTTCTTTCAATTTGGGATCAGCCGGAGTATATTTTTTGTATTCTTCAATAAATATCGGAAGAAAATCAAACTCAACCTCACGCTGAATAATAAATCTTTTTGCCGCTACACAGGTTTGCCCACAATTTTGTAATCTTGCCAAAGCTCCTACTTTTGCAGCTTCATTAAAATCAGCATCTTCCAAAACGATGAAAGCATCACTTCCACCTAATTCCAGCAAAGATTTTTTGATATTTTTTCCGGCTGTTGCAGCCACTTCAGCTCCTGCTTTTTCACTTCCTGTAAGACTTACGCCTTTGATGGTTTTGTGTTCTAAAATTTCTTTTACCTCACCATGTCCCACTTCAAGATTTTGGAAAATTCCTTCCGGAAAACCGGCTTCAATAAAAACTTTTTCTATTGCATTTCCACTTTCGAAACAAATGGATGCATGCTTTAAAACTACTGTATTTCCTGCTAAAATTGCAGGAGTAGCAAATCTTAAAACCTGCCAAAAAGGAAAGTTCCAAGGCATAACTCCAAGAATTACTCCCTTTGGTACGTAATGTATTTCTGAAATTTTATATTCAGAATTTATTTTTTCCGGATTTAAAATGTTTTCAGCCTCCGCATAATAATTCATCATTAAAGCAGATTTCCCAACCTCAGAAATGGCTTGAGAAATGGGCTTATTCATTTCAAAAGTAATCAATTCACCAAAAATTTCGGCTTTATTTTTAAAAATTTCTGCAGCTTTTGCCAAGAGTTTCTGCTTTTCTTCAAACGGAACTTTTTTCCATTCCTGAAAAGCCTGGTCAGCTTTTAACAGCTTGTTTTCTATTAAATTTTCCATGTTAAATTTTCCATTTTTAAAGATTCAGAAAAAGAATCTTCTGCTTTTGGATAAAGCATTTTTAAGGCAACAAATATTGTTCCTTATATCCTATTTAATTAGTGATAAATTCTATGAAATTCATTTATTCAGACTAAATCATAAACCATTCATTCGCTAAACTAGCAGCCAATCTTGCCGTATGATGCTGAATATCAAAAAGTGGATTTACTTCTGCAATATCCAGAGCCACCAGTTTTTCATTTCTAAGAATATGTCTGTACAAATGCATAAAAGCTGCATCAGCAAAAATTCCGTTGTAAGCCGAAGCTGAAACACCCGGTGCAATCGAAGCATTAAAAACATCCATACAAATCGTCATATATAAAAAGTCTACTGAATTTGCCAATTCATTTACTCTTTCATAGACTGATGGTAGATTTTCGAAAAACAATTCATCTGCCAAAATATATTTCATTCCAAACTGATGAGCGGTATCAAAAAGCTTCAGAGTATTAGAATTTCTCTGAATTCCGATATGTAGAGAGTTGATATCTCCTTCCTGAGCAATTTGCCAAAATCCTGTTCCAGAGCTCGGTCCCACTCCATTTTCAGGTTGCCTGTTGTCGAAATGAGCATCAAAATTAATAATCCCTATTTTCTGTTCCGGAAAAGCAGTCTTCACCCCACGATAATGACCGAAAGTAACTTCATGACCACCTCCCAAAACCAAAGATTTACCACCTTTTAGCAAAACTTTAGAGACTTTCTTCGCCAATTCGTTCTGAGTATTTTCCAAATTACCATCTTCACAGCTAATATTTCCAAAATCAAGAAGCGAAAAGTCTGGCCGAATGACAGGAAAATTAGCCATATTTTTTCGGATAATCTCCGGAGCATCTTTTGCACCCTGTCTTCCTTTATTTCTTCGAACGCCCTCATCAACGGCAAATCCGTGTAAAACGAAATCGTTAGTTGAGATTTTATCGTAATTATTTTCTTCTTTTACTCTTTGAAATATTCTGTGATGAAGCAGTTCTTCACCGTCTAATCTACCTTGCCAAATCATGATTTTAATTTAATTTTGATTTACATTATAGCGTTCAAAACTCTGCCAATATTTGTCTTTATAAATTTCGAGTGTCATTTTATATTCAGGATGGTCGTCAATAACTTTTTTCAAAACTTTTGACGGTTTCCTGAAATCTTTACTTGCAAAATAGCTCTCTTTCAGGTTATCTGCATTTTCTCTTCCGATGTATAAATTTCCATCTTCTATTTTCAATTCTTCAATAATCTGCTCTTCGATGTTGCTTAATTTTTCGTAATCTTCTTTTTCTGGAAGTCCATTATTATTTTCACCATTATATTGAACTTTCAAAATAGAAATCCATGGATAAGAAGCTTTAGAATCGTAGGTTAATAAAGAAGTATTAATCGCCGCAATAAGAGGCGAGCCGTTTTTTAAAGTCGCTTCAAAAACAGAAAATTGGTCTTCTTCATCAAAGTTTTTCACATTTTTATATTTTTCTGTAAACTCTCTTTCTCGCCAAGATAAAAAGTCTTTCAGTTTTGTAATGGGAACCAATTCTTTTTTGGCATTGTCTTTCCCGATTACATTAAAGGTATCAATTTGAGTGGCAAAATTTAGTTCTCCTAAAAAATTATCAAGAAAAATACAAACTCCGGTTATCGCAGCATCTTTGGTTTCTTCGTTTAAGTTTTCGTAAACAAAAGTGATATCGATTTCGTCAGGATAGCCTTCTATTTCATTTTCGTAGAAGAATATATTTTCGCTTGAAAACTTTTTACCATCCATTTCGATTCCGCTTGTAAGATTCATTTCCGGTTTTAGAGCGGTAAATTTCCAATGATTTAGCTTTGGAGCAGCCTCAATAATCTCTTCTGCAAAAATGATATTCTTAATATCACCTTCTACCGTTAGAATCAACTCTGCAATAGAATCATCGCTCATCCCTGCAAGAAAATAAAATCCTCCGTTAATCTCTTTTAGTTTTGGAGCAATGACATCAAAAAAATCAATTTCTATATTTTGATGGTTTTTTATGGTCTCATAAAAATCTTTTTCTTGGGTAACAAACCAATCCCAAAAATCTTTATAGCTTTTAATTTGAGTTTCTTTATGCCCGTCATTTTTACCGAAAATTTTATTAAATATGCCCATATTTTCTTGTGTTTTTATTCGTGTCTGTAAATCGTAATCAAAAATTTAATAATCATATAAATAATTGAAGCAATTCCTGTTAACCAAAAAATGACAATTAAAACATCCTTAAAACCAAATGATGTATCTCCCACTCTTTTCGTTGCCAGTTGAAAAACCAGAACAATCGATAAAAAATACTGTAAGATGATTAATAAAATGATTGAGATAAAATAAATAACTATTTTCTTCATTAAATGTTTACACCATTAATATAAACATTTTCCGCCTTTAAACTTCCTTGATTATAGAGAACATTTTGAAAATTATTGGTTTTATACGTCACAAAATCTGCTTTAAAATTTGGTTCTAGCCTTCCTCTGTCTTCCAAACCTAATGCAAAAGCAGAACGGAACGTCATCCCTGCTAAAACTTCGGCTGTTGTCAGTTTTTCAAAAGTTGCCAAAATAGAAGCTTGTGTAATCAAATTCCCCATCGGGGCAGAACCAGGATTCCAGTCACTTGCTATTGCTACAATTGCTCCTGCATCTAACAATTTTCTTGCCGGAGTAAATTTTTCGCCCAATCCTAAACTTGCCCCTGGTAAAGCAGTTGCCACTGTTTCAGATTGTGCAAGAAACTCAATATCTTCATCAATAGTTGCTTCCAAATGGTCTGCAGATTTTGCACCAACTTCTACCGCAATTCTTGAACTCCCGGCTGTAAACTGGTCTGCATGAACAGTAATTTCGAAACCTAATTCTTTAGTTTTCAGTAAAAACACTTTACTTTCTTCCGGTTGAAATGCTGATTTTTCAATAAAAATATCAACACGTTTTGCAAGGTTTTCTTCTTTTACTTTTGGTAAAATTTCATTTAAAATATATTGCAAATATTCTTCGTTGCTTCCTTCAAAATCTCTGGGCTTCAAATGGGCAGAAAGACAGGTAGGAACCAAAGTTGCCTGAGTCTTTTCTTGGGCTTTTTTAATCATTCTAAGCATTTTAAGCTCATTTTCAACATCCAAACCGTAACCGCTTTTCACTTCAATGGTTGTAATTCCTAAAGAGATTAAAAATTCTATTCTTTCCAATAAAGTTTTCAACAATTCTTCTTCTGAAGCGTTTCTTGTATGTTGTACAGAACTCCAAATTCCACCACCACTTTCAGCAATTTCAAGATAGGTTTTACCGGCATTTCGCATCGCAAAATCATTGGCACGGTTTCCACCAAAACAAATATGAGTGTGAGAATCTACGAAAGCAGGAAGAACGATTTGTTCGCCTTCGATGGTTTCTATTTCTATATTTTGATTTTCAGATTTTAAGGTATCAAAATTTCCGATTGCATGAATTTTATTTTCATCAACTAAAATTCCACCATCAACAATAATTTCGATTTGTTCGTCAGAAAGTTTTCCTCTTAACGGAAGATTAGCAAGAGTTACAACTTGCTTGAAAGGGCCTATAAGTTTCATTTATTTAGTTTAAAGCTAAAGTTTAGATAAATAATCTTTGTATTTTGCTTAGATGCTTTCAGCATGACAAAAAATGTGCAAAAAATTTGTCATTCCGTAAGAATCCCAACGCAAAATTGAATGAAAGAATTTTTATTTTATTTTCTCTCTCAAAAATACTTAAAATATATCAATATCGTAAATGATAAAAGGTGAAGCCTAGAATCTTAATCTCAGCCTGAAATTAATCTCAGCCTCAACCTTAATCTTAACCTAATTTTCCTATCTTTACGGTAAATGAAACTGAATTAATGCCTGATTTTTTACATCCAGACAAAGACAATTATTCCCATGATGAGCTCATGCAGGAAGAGCAGATTCGTCCGCAGAGCTTTAAGGATTTCGCCGGACAGCGCAAAACCTTAGAAAATCTTGAAGTTTTCGTTACCGCTGCCAAAAGACGTGGTGGAGCGCTCGACCATGTTTTGCTGCACGGTCCACCCGGATTGGGAAAAACAACTTTAGCCAATATTATTGCAAATGAACTTGGAGTAAGCTGTAAAATTACATCCGGTCCTGTTTTGGATAAGCCGGGAAGTTTGGCAGGTCTACTTACCAATCTGGAAGAAAACGACGTCCTTTTCATCGATGAGATTCACCGTCTTTCTCCAGTGGTAGAAGAATATCTGTATTCTGCAATGGAAGATTATAAAATAGATATTATGCTGGAAACCGGTCCGAATGCGAGAAGTGTTCAGATTGGATTAAATCCTTTTACTCTTGTCGGTGCTACAACAAGAAGCGGAATGTTGACCAAACCGATGTTGGCAAGATTCGGAATTCAAAGCAGGCTTGAATATTATACCATTGAGCTTTTGTCTATGATTATTATCCGAAGTGCAAGAGTTTTGGGGGTGAAGATTTATGAAGATGCCGCCATCGAAATTGCAAGAAGAAGCCGCGGAACTCCCAGAATTGCCAATGCACTTTTGAGAAGAGTACGTGATTTTGCAGAAATAAAAGGTGATGGTGAAATTGAAATCAATATTACCAAATATGCTTTAAACTCTTTAAACGTAGATGAATTTGGATTGGATGAAATGGATAATAAAATCATGCGTGTGATGATAGAAAACTTCAAAGGAAAACCTGTGGGAATCTCGGCTTTGGCAACATCGATTGCTGAAAACCCGGAAACTTTGGAAGAAGTGTATGAACCATTTTTAATTCAGGAAGGATTTATTATCAGAACTCCGAGAGGAAGAGAAGTTACAGAGAAAGCGTATAAGCATTTGAATATTGCTGTCCCTAGAAATCCGGGAGAACTTTTTTAATTATAAAATGTTTATACCTAAAATATATAAAAGCGAAGATTACAATTTGATGAAAGAAATCATCAGCGAAAATTCTTTTGCTTTATTAATTTCTTCGGTTGATAAAATTCGTGCAACGCATTCTATGATGATGCTAAATGAAGATGATTCGGAAAATAGGTATATTGAAACTCATATTTCAAGAGCAAATCCGCAAGCAAAAACGTTGAAAAATGGAGATGAAGTGCTTTGTGATTTTTTGGGAGCTCACACTTATATTTCTAGCAGTTGGTACGACCACACCAATGTTTCAACATGGAATTACGAAGCAGTACAGATTTATGGAAAAGTTGAGATAATGAATTCTGAAGAACTCTACAGCCATTTGGAAAAATTAACCTACAAATACGAACAAGCCCAGCACTGCCCGATGATGGTAAAAGATATGGCTAAAGAGTTTGTAGAGAAGGAGATGAAAGGTGCTTTTGGCTTAAAAATCATTCCACCTGAGATTTTCATTAACCAAAAATTGTCTCAGAATAGAAAGGAACATGATTTTCAAAATATTATTTTAAATCTTGAAAAAGACGATGAAAACGGGAAACAAATTGCCTCTAAAATGAAACTACTGAAAAAATAAACAACATTATAAAAACCTAATATTATATGAAATTATATCCTATCCAATGTGGGAAATTTAAACTAGATGGAGGCGCCATGTTTGGGGTCGTCCCAAAGAGTCTGTGGGAAAAAACAAACCCTGCAGACGAAAGAAACTTAATCGAACTAGGAACCCGTTCTTTGCTTGTAGAAGACGGAAAAAAATTAATTTTAATTGATTGTGGTCTCGGAAATAAGCAGGATGACAAGTTTTTTGGTCATTATTCGCTTTGGGGAGATGATAATCTGGATAATAATTTAAAGAAATATGGTTTCGTAAAAGAAGATATTACTGATGTCTTCCTTACACACCTTCATTTTGACCATTGTGGCGGAGCCATTGAATGGAACGACGATAAATCGGGTTACAGACCGGCTTTTAAAAATGCGCAATTCTGGACGAATGAAAACCATTGGCAATGGGCAACTGAGCCCAACGCTAGAGAAAAAGCAAGTTTTTTAAAAGAAAACATTCTCCCTATCCAGGAAAGTGGACAGCTTAACTTTTTGCCGCTTCCTTCCACCGGAAACTATGGTTTTGCACCAGACTTGAAAATGGATGTTATTTTTGTAGATGGACATACCGAGAAGCAGATGCTACCCGTGATTCAATATCAGGAAAAAACGATTGTTTTTGCGGCAGATTTAATACCTACAGCAGGACATATTCCTCAAGTTTATGTGATGGGTTATGACACGAGACCATTACTTACGATAGATGAAAAGGCAAAGTTTTTGAAACAATGTGTAGACAATGATTATCTTCTGTTTTTTGAACATGATGCTCACCATGAATTGGCAAGTTTAAAAATGACTGAAAAGGGAGTTCGTCTCGACCAGACTTTCAGTTTTAATGATGTTTTTGGATATTAATTTATTATGGAAGAATTATATTCAGAGAGTCAGAAAAGTGAACCCGACTCGACATTAGCACCCAAAATCATTGGTTTAACAGGCGGAATCGGTTCCGGAAAGACTACCGTTGCCAAATTTATTGAAGACTTCGGATTTCCTGTATATTATTCGGATGATCGAGCAAAAGAGATTGTAAATGATAATGAAGATTTAAAGCTAAAAATAAAAGAGCTTTTAGGAAGCGATGCTTACGACAAAGACGAGATTTATGACCGGAAATTTGTTGCCGGAAAAGTTTTTAATGATAAAGAATTACTTCAAAGTCTTAATGAAATTATTCATCCTGCCGTTCGTCTTGATTTTGAAGATTGGGTAAAAAAACAAACCAAGTATTTAGTATTTAAAGAGACCGCTTTACTGTTTGAGCTAAAACTTCACAAGCAATGTTATCGGTCTGTTTTGGTCACTGCAGAAGATAATATAAGAATAAAAAGAGTGATGGATCGGGACGGAAAAACCTATCGTGAAGTACAATCTGTGATGGAAAAGCAAATGCCTGAAAAGGACAAAATCAAATTAGCCAGTTGTGTAATTTACAACAATACCAATCTTGATGACCTTAAAGATCAAACTGAGAGAATCATTTTTGAGATTGAATAAATCTAATTTTTTGTTCGATTATCTAAATTTATTTTGACCACGAATGCACAAATATTGATAAGTAAAATATGAAAACCTTTCTATTTTTGTAGCCTATCAATTTTTAGAAGCCGACAAAACATACATTTTGACCACATAAAATCCCGCTGAAATTTCTTCAGCGGGATTTTTGTAAAGCATTAGCTATAAAAAAATAAGCTCTCATTTCTGAGAGCTTATTCTATTTAATTAATTGGTTATTCTTTAATGAATTTTCTCTGAGCTGTGCCCTGAACATCATCAATATCAATTACGTATAAACCGTTGATTAGTCTGCTTACGTCAATCTTATTATTTAAGATTACTCCGCTAGAGACTAATTGACCAGCTGCACTGTAAATTTTATACTTCGCTTTTTTACTGATATTCTTAACATTTAAAATTGATTTAACAGGATTTGGATAAATCAAAATATCTGTTTGATTAACAGTATTTGCTGTTGGCAATTGAGAGATTCTCACTGTATAGTCTTCTACTTCACCATCAGTAAAGCTTACACAACTTACAGGAATAGCGTCTTTAGACATTGCCACTCTCATTACCACATATTTATTGGTAGATCCTAAGAAAGCATTAGAAGGCACCGTAAAGGTAGCACTTGCAGTAGGATTCGTATTAGGACCATCTGCTAAAATTCTTTCGTCAAGATCAAAAGTTCCGTTTCTGTTGAAGTCAATCCAAACTGCTACTCCAGCTTTAGCACCTGAGCTAATTGTTTTATCAATTATAATTTGATTACCTACAGAGCCTTGAACCATATCAATAAACTTCGCAGGAACTGTTGTAAAGTCTGAATAAGCTGAACCTGCTGTAATATTAATCATGTCAGGTTTGCCCGCTGGCTTCGCTGTTACTTTTGAGATAAATTCAGAACCAAAGTTAGTTGAATGCATCGGGCAGTACACTACTGTTGGTGTTGTAAAGTAGTACTCTGGTGTAAAGTTACCCGGTGTACCCGTACAAACATTCGCTACCTGCATTTCATATTTCGTTAATTCTAATAATCCTGTTATCGTATAGGTATTATTACTTACGTTAATCGTTGTCCAGCCTGGCAATCCCACCTTTCTGTATTTTAATATGTAATTATTAGTAGCTCCAGAACCTGTGTAAGCACTCCACACAACTTCTGCCGATGTAGGATTTAACTGAGTGATTGTTAATCCTGGAGGCGGAATTTCGCAAACTCTAACCGTAGTAAACACCTGAGATGTAGACCAAGGGTTTGGAGTAGTTTCACCTACACACTGATTTGCAACTTGCACTTCATAGGTAACATAAGAACCTAACCCTGTAATCGTTACAGAAGTTACTGGTGGAGCTGGAACGGTTACGTTAATCCAGGTAGCAGTTCCTACTACTCTGTATCTTACTAAGTATGTAGCACTAGGAACAATAGGGCTCCAAGTTACGACAGCAGATGATGAAGTCACATTATTTACTGTAACATTTGGAGGTGTAGGGTCGCATCTTGTAGTGAATTGCTTTACTGGAGTATAATTACCTAAAGTACCTGCACCACATTTCGCTGCAATTCTTACTTCATATAGTGTTGCTGGAACTAAACCTGTTAATAATACTGGTGGATTCCCGCCAAGTACAGATGCTTGAATAGTAATCCAAGGTGACACAGGCGCTGTTACAGCTCTGTACTCTAATACAAATGAATTGTTTGATGTGGCTGAAGTCCAACCTATTGTGGCAGAATTCTGAGTAATCAGTGTAGTTGTTACATTAGTTGGAGTTGTTGTAGCACAAGGTCTCAACTTTACCGCATAATCTTCTACTTCACCATTAACAGCATCTTGACATATTACAGGAGCACTTCCACGTTTCAATACAACTCTCATCGTCGTATTATAATTACCCGTATAGACACCTGTAGCAGGAACATTAAATGTAGCAGTTACCGGTGTTGTAGTACTTGATGCAGAAGTCATAATTCTTTCAGCGTCAGTAAAAATTCCATTTCTATCCCAGTCAATCCATGCATAAACCGCATCGGAAGACGTTGGAGTACCTGCCCAAGCTTTGGTAACCGAAATCTGATTTGCAATAGATCCAACTTCTAAATTAATTAATGTAGCAGGCGTAGTATAACTAATATAATTAGTTTGAACAGATGTATTGTCCATAACTGGGAAGTTAATAGGAGTCACTTTTACATTAGAAATGTGATCATTTGTTCCCGTACCTGTCATATTACAATACGTTAAAGATGGTGTAGTGAAATTCACAGAAGCACCAAAAGCACCAGTAGTTCCATTACATATTGTAGCTACTTGCACCTGATATGCAGTTTGCTCTAAAAGAGCAGGGATGGTATAGTAACTCTGCCCAGCTGGAAGAGTAAGACCAGCAGCACTTGGTAACCAAGCTCCAGTAGTACCTTGTCTCCATCTTATAATATAAGTCGCGTTAGCAGCTGGTAACCATGATACAAATGCAGATGATGAAGTTAAGTTAGACACTGTAACTGGTGTAGGAGCAGCAGTAGTACAAGGCAGTAAATCTATAAATTTAACTGAATAATCTTCAACTTCACCATAGCTAAAATTACCACATACAGTTGGATCAGTAGATTCTCTTAGAATTACTCTCATTCTAGTTGTTAAACTCCCTGTATATACTAATCCTGAAGCGACTGTAGGAACTGAAAAAGTACCAGTAACCAATGCTGTGGTGTTGCTAGCTCCTGTCAAAATTCTTTCAGAAGTTTCAAAAATCCCGTTTCTATTAAAATCAATCCAAACCCCAACGGCTGCACCATACTGAGTACCAGGCCATTCTTTGGTAACTGAAATACTATTATTTGCAGAACCACGGATTAGAGAAACTAATCTTGCGGGATCCGCTGTATAATCAGAGTAGTAAGGCGCTGTCCCCATTGTAGAAGTACTATTCATCGCAGCAAGTGCGAGAGGCATAACTGTAACCTTAGATATAAATTCATCAGCACTAGTTGCTGCTGCACTACAATATGATAAAATTGGAGTAGTAAACGTAATACTAGGCGAGAAGGCTCCTGTTACACCACCACATATTGTAGCGACTTGAACTTCATAAGCTGTAGCCTCTAATAAACCAGGTATATTATAGATACTTGTTGGCGGAGTAGTCGTTGGCAATGTAACCGTCGTCCAAGCACCTGTACCTGTTCTGTATCTTATAACATAAGTAGCATTCGCTGTTGCAACCCATGACACTGTTGCTGAAGCAATGGTTATGTTTGCAACTGAAATGTTAGTTGGAGGTGCAGTTGTACAAGGTTGCAAATCTACAAACTTAACATCATAATCCTCAACCTCACCCCATGTGAAACCTACACATGCAGCAGCGGAAGACGATTCTCTTAAAACAACTCTCATACGAGTTGAAAGTGTGCCATTGTATGCTCCTGCAGGAATTGTAAATCCGGCACTCACTACAGGTGAAGTAGTATTACTTGGCGAATCCAAAACTTGTTCGTTCGTTTCAAAAACACCATTTCTATTAAAGTCAATCCATACTCCTGTACCAAACGAGTATTGAACACTGCCTGAAAATGTTTTAGTAACAGATACTGTATTATTAGTAGAATTTCTAACAAATGTAATTAGCTTTGATGGATCAGATGCATAATTTGTGTAGAAAGCCGGACCAGAGTTATTACTCATTACATACGAGTTAGTAGCATTAGCAGTTACATTTGATATGTATCCGTCTGCATTACTCGTAGATGCTATAGGACAATATGATATTGCAGATGTTGTAAACTGAACTGCAGTAGACCAAGCACCTTGCGTTCCTGCACAAACTGTGGCAACTTCTACCTCATACTGACTAGATTCAAGTAAACCAACTATATTATAACTGCTTGTAAGTGTAGGTATAGGCACAGTAGTCCAAGCTCCTCCTGGTAAAGACCTATATCTTACCACGTAAGTTGCATTAATGTTTGCACTCCAAGATACAGTAGCACCAGCAGCACCAATATTATTAACGACAGGAACTGGCGGAGCTGTAGAACAAGCTTGATTATCAAATGCTACTAATTGTAGCATTGGAATATTACCATACCTTGAATATGCTGTAGGTGGAGTTACAGGGTTAGGGTTTACAGTATCATCTCGATACATTATACCTCTATTTGTACCTGCTGCATAGCTACCCCAAGCTTGGGTACAACTATAATTAGCAGCATTTTCATCTACCGCAATTACTAAATTACTAGTACCATCCCAAGTAAAAGGTGTTGCTAACGGAATTTCCACCCACGCACCATTAGACATTGCTGGTAATGTACCTGAATAGACCTGAGTCATATTTGCTACAGGAATCCAACTTGTAGTTGTAGCAAAATTATTTACTGCAGTATTCCCAATATAAACTACCCATTGATTATAATTTGTTTGAGTTGAAGCTGTTGCAGACACAAAAAACCTGATTTTTGTGATATAAGTACTTGTACCTAAAGCAGTCGTTAATTCTGCTGCTGTATAAATCTGTTGTGAATAATTATACCCATAACAAGAATTAATTGGAAGTTCTGTCATTGTAGTCGTACCAGCACCAATCTGCCCAGTTTGACCCCTAAATTGTGGCATAAAAGCCAAAATAAAGGCGAAAATCAGTAAAATTTTCTTCATATTATTAAAATATTTAAATCCATTAGGATTCTCGAATTAAACATAAATTTTATAATTGTAAATGATTGAATTAGTTTTAAAAATAATTACATTTCTTAAAACTTAAGTAATGTAAAAAGGTAAAAAATTTAGTCATAGGCTATCTTATTTTATATTAAATACAAATCTAATCATTTTCTATAATTAAAATAAAGATTAAACTTTTTTTTTTACAATTAATTCATCAAAATCAAGCTTATGATTTCAAAACAAAAAAATCCTCAGGGTTTTCCTGAGGATTTATTAGTATTAAAAAGAATTTATTATTTCTTGATAAATTTAGAATTGAAACTTTCTTTTCCTTTATCTTCAATAGATATTACATAAGCTCCTTTTATTAATGATGAAACATTAATTTTTCCGTTGCTAATATTTCCATTACCAACTAATTGACCCGCTGCGCTGTAAATCTTATAAGTCGCTTTATCAGAAACTTTAGTAACATTTAAGAAATCAGTAGCAGGGTTAGGGTAAATTTGAATACCGTTATTTTTAATATTATTATCAGCAGTTGATAAATTAGTTTCAGTTGCTACAACAAAATAATCTTCTGCTTCACCATAGTTTAATAATCCACAAGGCCCTGTTAAAGATCCTCCTGCATTTGGTGCACCACCGTATAAAAGAACAACTCTCATTCTCATAGGCTGCCCAGTAATAGCTGACTGAGGAACAGTGAATGATCCCGTTACTGGACCTGTAATTAAAGCTACTGGGAAATTAAATACTCTTTCAGAGCTTTCGAATACTCCATTCTTATTATAATCAATCCAAGCAGCTACCGTATCATAATCAGGATTTTCAACTGTAACAGACATTTGATTTGAAACACCTTTAACTACATTAATCTGAAGTAAAGGATTGGTAGTATAATCTGAATAAGCAGTTCCTACAGAAGTATTATTAATATTAGCTACAGTAACATTTGAAATATATTCATTTACAAAATCATTAGATTGTGTTACACAATAAGTCAATAAAACTGTATTAAAACCAACAGAAGCAGAATAAGCCCCAGGAATACCATTACAAACTGCAGCAACCTGCACTTCATAATCTGTATTTTCTGCTAAATTATTTAAAGTAATAAAGGTATCATTTAAACTAACCTCAGTCCATACAGCTGCACTAGGCTTTCTGTATCTGAACTTGTAAGTTGCATTGACTATTGGTGCCCAAGAAATATAAGCCGAAGAAGCTGTTATATTTGATACAATAATATTAGTTGGTGCAGCCCCTGTACAAGTTGCAAAAGGAGTAATCATTACAGATCTTACCGCATAAAATACATTTCCAATTGCTGAAACTCTTACTTTTACTGTTTGCCCATTAAGAGCAGCTGGAAAGCTAATGTTTTCTGTACCATCATTTGCAGTAGAGGCAATCAAAACATTCCAAGTTGTTCCATTATCTGTTGTATAATCAATTTTTACATTTTCAACATTATAAGGAGCAGCCGTAGTATTAGCAACATCCCATTCTAAAGCAGAAGGAGCATTGCTATTTATATAATTTGTTAAAACTTTAAATGGTCCATCATTACCAACAACAATTGTTTGTTCTGCAGATTGTGTTTGCTGCTGTTGAGGATCAGGATTATTATCTCTTACAGTAACAGAAAATTTCGTACTTCTTGCTACTTGAGAAACAGACTCCCACTGATTAGTAGAGTTATCTAATACACCAGCTAACACAGAAGTTAATTTAGGAAAATATCTACTTGGGCTTGTCGTTGGAGTAAAAGATCTAAAAGTAGCCCCTGTAGCTGTAGTACCTAGATTATTTTTATTAATCGTTACACTTGCATTATTCACCTGTTCCCACATATAAGTAATAGGATCATTTTCAGGGTCTGTAGCAGATGCAGTTAAAACAAATGCCGTTCCTTTAGGAATATTATATGTCGGTAAAGCCGCAATTACTGGTGGATTATTATTAATTGAAGTTTCTACATCACAAGTTTTAGCAGTTAAATTATTTTGCACTTGAACAATACTAACTTTATGGAAGAATGGATCAGAATTGGGCTGAACATCTGTATCAGGTCCAGTAATTCCAGCATACCCCATAATTGTAGATCCAGAACCTGGTTCCACATTTGTACCAGAAGGCTCTAAAGAATGAGCAAAAGTATGATTCCCTCCTAATTGATGTCCCATTTCATGAGCTACAAAATCAATATCAAAAGTATTACCCACCGGGCTTGTACTTTGCGTAAAAGCTGATCCTTTACCTAAAGAATTATTATTTGCAGGAGCTAAACATACACAGCCTATACAACCAGCATTTCCATTGTTTCCCGCAGCATTAAACACATGTCCAATATCATAATTTGCGCTACCTACAACCGAAGTAAGAGTTTGCTGAAGCTGTAAATTCAAATTATTAGTGTATGGATCAGGTAATCCTGCAACATAAATTAATTGCGGATAGTTCTGTACATTCAAATGTAAAGCAAAATCTTTTTCAAAGACACCATTTACAGTAGTCATGGTTGCATTGATAGCAGATAGTGCCGTTGCAACGGTACCTCCATGAAAAGTAGTGTATTCTGGTGTTGTAGAAATTGCTAATCTCATCGTTCTATATTTTCTATCAGAACTTTTTGAGAAATCAGTTGGTTGATTTGTGAAAGACTGTCCTCCTTTAATCATTTCATTAATCTGATCAATTGACTTTGTACCTTCTGTTGTACTACATACAAAACTTTTACCTCCTGTATTAATAGTTTTAGGTGTTACTCCATATAAGGTTTTAGATCCATTCTGAGGTTCAATAAATTCATAGGTTCCATTATTGATTACCATAGATTGGAAATTTGTTGGAGACACAGAAAATCTTATGTACTTTCCTGGGTCATTAATCCCCACTCCTACATATGACCCTAATTGATATTGCTCTGCAAGCTCTTTATCCATTACTGGAAAGCTATAAACAGCAAATTTTTCAATTTTCCCGTTAAGAGACGGAATTGAGATTTCAACAGGTTTAGCATTACCACCCATTAGCTTTGCATCTTTAAGCTGAGATTGAATTTTTGCCAAATCCAATTTATAGTAATTTCTTACTTGAGTCTCCCCAAGTTTAGTTCTTTTTTCTGCAGCAGCAGGTGTCCACTGCGCAAGCGCAGACCCTCCTATCAAACTACAAAATAAAGCAGTAACGAGTTTTTTCATATAATTGAATTATTTTTAATCTCCAAATATAAGAGTTTTTAGCATATATATATTTAGTATAAAGACATTTTTTTTATTAAAATCACAATCACATTTGTTAGAATTATTAATAATGGAAAAACTCCAGAAAAATCTGGAGTCTTTTTAGTATTTAAATAATTTGAAAGTTTTAAAAAAGTAAGTCTTAAGTATTGAAATTAAAACTTATACGCTATATTCCAAGCAAAGCCCATGTTAAATTTGTTGGAGCTTTTTCCAAAACCGGGAACAATCATTGGAGTGACGTCGTCTTGCTTTGAGGTAACCATCAGATAACGTGGTTGCATGCTGACATCAATGTAAAAATTAGATGTAAACAACTGTACTCTTCCGCCTAAATTTCCTTCAAGCCAAAAAGAAGACTGTGAAGAAGAAGGCATGGAAACCGATGAGCTGTTTCCTGCAAAACCACGCACCGGAATCTTCATATATTCCTGAGTGTAGAATGACCCACCTATTTTTCCACCTCCATAAAAACCGTTGAAATCATTCTCAGGATCTTTTGCTAGCATAAAAAAGGCTCCGATTTTCATAAAGGGACCGCTTGCTTTAGCATCGTACCCGTTATTTTGGTAAATATTTTTATCAAAACCAGCCTCTATAATTCCATGAAGGTTATCTTTTACTTTAGAGGAAATAAATCCCTGAAACATTTGTCTGTCTGAGAAAAATGAAGCTCCAGCATTCAAAACATCAACCCCTACAATAAAATTGGGTTCGTATTTCCATTTTGGTTTTTCAGCTTCTTCTGTTTTCTGTGCAGAAAGATTCAGTAAACCGAAAGCACTAAAAATTAAAGAATAAATTAGTTTTGTCTTCATTTTCTATAAAATTTTGTCCTTGTTCTACACTTTTCAAAGAGTTCGAAGCTGATAATACTGAGTTTACATTTTCATAATTTTTCTTGACACCACATGCCGGAGAAACGTAAATCGCTTTTGTCGTGTAATTGATTCTCACTTTTGTAGGATCTTCCTGAGTAGTTGTTTGCACATAAATTTCTGTAAACGGAGAATCATCCACACGTAAAGGGACAAATACGGAATCAACTTTTAGCTTCCAACCCAAATTCACCATGCCTGTTCCAAAATCTGCGGTGATTTTTATAGAATCGAGCTTTGTAATCTGATTTCCTTTTCTAAATGCGATTTTCATTCGTGGTGTACCTTCACCACTATCGCAGATATCATCATCACTTCCACATGAAACGACCGATGATACTGCTATTATGAATATGAAAAATTTAAAATATCTCATTATTAAATCTTTATTTTGGGTCTAAAGCCTTCTCGATACGGAAAACTAAATCTTCATAGTGATATTTATTCACCAAATCATTAGAAGTCGTTTTTGCTAAAAAGTCTTTTTTAATAGTATTCAGATTTCCTCTTACAATAGCTGAAACATCAGATTTATCAGAATTTTTATTGTCAATCAATCTTATTAAAGTGTCTACATAATTTCTCTGAAGATTTCTTCCGTAAATGTCTGCGTTATCTTTTTTAATAATTGAATTATTTAAATCTGAAAAAAGCTCAACCAATTGATAAGAATTTTGATTAACCGCTTCCATTTGATAAAGGCTTTGAAGTACGAGTGGGCTTAATACTCTGCTCAAAACTCCATTTTGGATATCTTCAACTGTTCTCACAGGAGTTTTCCCCGTTTTCTCAAAAATATCTTTCTTCAGCAACCATTGTGGCGTGGTAAATATATTATTCGTTAAAAACTGCATCGCTTCTTTTTGATCTTTTTTAGCCACAGCTTCATAAACTGCTCCAGACTGTTCGGTCGTTTTTGGAGTTTCCATCTGTCCACCGATATATTTTGAAACGTGACCTAGATATCTTTTAAACTGCGTCGTTACCTGATCGTACATCATGTCGAGATTTTTATAATCTTCGTTTGGTGTTTTCGTCCATTGATCTAAGTTATCAACAATTCTTTGCAGATTTTTGATTCCATAAGCACTTGCAATCATCGCATTGTCACCAACCTGCTCACTTTGAGATCTTGGGTCTAAAGGATTGCTCTCTGTACCAAACCAAAGTCTTTCGTTTTTAAGATTTTTAATCACCCATTGATTTAGAAATTGCTTTTCGGCATCCGGAGTTTTAAACTGATTAAATCTTTTGTATCCCCATTCAATTGCCCAATCGTCATAATCACCAATTCTTGGGAAAATTCCGGCATCACCAATCTTATCTTCTGGCTGTGCAACATAATTAAATCTTGCATAATCCATAATCGAAGGCGTGTGACCGTTTTTCTCTAACCACTTTTTATCTCTCAATTTTTCAACAGGAACGGTAGAGCTTGAACCGTAGTTGTGTCTCAAACCTAAAGTGTGCCCCACTTCATGAGAAGAAACAAAACGAATCAACTCACCCATTAATTTATCATCAAACTCAATTTTTCTTGCTCTCTCATCATTCGGAGAGGCCTGTACAAAATACCAGTTTCTTAGCAACAACATTACATTGTGATACCAATTGATGTGGCTTTCTAAAATCTCACCCGTTCTTGGATCAGCAATGGAAGGGCCTGAAGCATTCGGTACATCTGAAGGTTTATAAACAATCGCTGAAAATCTTGCATCTTCCAAACTCCATTCAGTATCTACTTTTGGATCTGGAATTTTTGCTACGATGGCATTTTTAAATCCGGCTTTTTCAAAAGCTTTTTGCCAATCATTGACTCCCTGCATTAAATAAGGAACCCATTTTTTTGGAGTTGCAGGATCGATGTAGAATACAATTGGTTTTGCTGGCTCTACCAACTCACCTTTATTATATTTTTCTAAATCCTGAGGTTTTGGTTCAAGACGCCATCTTTTTACCAAAGAAATCTTTTTTACTCCTTGAGGATCTAAATCAAAATCGGTATAACCCACAGTGAAATATCCTACTCTTGGATCAAAATATCTTGCCTGCATTTTGTTTTCAGGAAGAAGAACAAAAGAAGAATTGATTTCTACTGTATAATTTCCGCTCACTTTTGGAGCTGGTCTTCCCGGAATTGCCGGAGTGGAAGGCGTACCTAAAGTTCTTGCAAAAGTTTTTGTGGTATTAATCTCAATATTTGTAGGAAAAGATTTTACAAAATTTACAAATGACATATCTTTTTGGAAAGCCCCAACTCTGTAAGAATCTTTAGACCACACCGAAAAAGAAGTCAGTTCGTTATCAGAATTCAAAACATCTGTAACCTCAATTACAGATGAGTTTTTCTTGATTCCGTATGCTTTTACATCAAAAGATTTAATGATAGACTGTACATTATTTCTCGTTACCGAATTATACATTTGTGATGTAGAATCTTTGGCATAATCAACGTGAGAAATTGCACGCAACAAAATTTTATCTTTAGGACCTTTCTCAAAAGCAATTACCTGCTGCCCGATTTGGTCTCCTGCATACCCTGAAGTTCCAGTACGCATTCCTGCAGCAGCTTTCGTTAATCTTGTCACCAAAAGAAATTCCTTTTTCAGCATTGCATCCGGAATTTCAAAATAATATTTGTCGTCTACTTTATGAACTGTAAAAACACCCTGATCTGAAACCGCTTTATCAGTAATAATTTCTTTAAATGGTTTTATCAGACTTTTCTTTTTATCATCTTTTTTTACCACGGCAGTATCTTTTTTTACCGCTGCAGCAGAATCTTTATCTTTTTCCTGAGAAAATAAATTTTGCTGAGCAAAAACCAGTGCACCTACCAAGAAAAAAGCTTTACAGTTCTTTATCATATTCATTAAATTATTGATTTTTGTATTTTCAAATTTAGGTAATTATTTTTTGATAAGTAATGCAATATTCTCCACGTGGTGGGTTTGCGGGAACATATCTACCGGTAAAATTTTCACCAATGTATAATGATCTTTCATTAAAGCTAAATCTCTAGCCTGAGTCGCAGAATTACAACTTACATAGACTACTTTTTCAGGAGCCAATTTTAAGATTTGCTCAACAACTTTCTGGTGCATACCGTCTCTTGGTGGGTCGGTAATTAAAACATCAGCTTTTGGATGATTTTCAAGGAACTCATCATTAAACACGTTTTTCATATCACCACAATAGAAAGTCGTGTTGGTTAAACCATTCAACTCAGCGTGTTCGATGGCAGCATCAATAGCTTCCTGTACAGATTCTATACCGATTACATGCTTTGCATTTCTTGCTACATACTGCGCAATTGTTCCGGTACCTGTATATAAATCGTAAACCACTTCATCACCTTTTAAATCAGCAAATTCTAAAGTTTTTCTATATAATTCTAAAGCTTGTTTGTAATTGGTTTGGAAGAATGATTTTGGACCGATTTTAAATTTCAAACCATCCATTTCTTCCATTAAAAATCCGTCTCCGAAATAAATATTAACATTCAAGTCGTAGATTGAATCATTTTGCTTAGGATTGATGGCGTAAACCAACGTTTTTATTTGTGGGAACTGCTCCAACAAATAATCAAAAAGCTGAGTACGGTTTTCTTTTTCCTCTCTGTAAAGCTGGAATAAAACCATCCATTCTCCCTTAGAGTTTTGTCTCATCATCAAAGTTCTCAGGAACCCTTTTTGTTCTTTTACATCAAAGAAATCTAAGCCTTTATTTTCAGCAAATTTTTTAACCGCTAAACGAATCGCATTCGACGGATCTTCCTGAAGGAAACATTCTTTTAAATCTAAAATCTTGCTCCACATTCCCGGAATATGAAAACCTAGCGCATCTCTGCTCCCAAAATTTTCTTCAGAGCTGATTTCATACTGAGTCAACCATCTTGCATTTGAGAAAGAAAATTCCATTTTATTTCTGTAGAAATACTGCTCTTCGGCACCCAAAATAGGAACGGTTTCAAAATCATCGATTCCGCCAATTCTTTTGATATTATTATAAACTTCTTCTTGTTTAATATCAAGCTGCTTCTCGTAGCTCATATTCTGCCATTTGCAACCGCCACAAGTTCCGAAATGAATACATCTTGGCTCAACTCTGAACGGAGATTTCTCAACAAGTTCTTTTACTTCAGCCTCAAAGTACTTCGATTTTGATTTTTTCACTCTTGCGTTGACCACATCACCAGGAATTGCTCCTGAAACCAAAACAGTTTTCCCTTCTTCTGTTTTCCCTATCGCAACTCCTTTTGCACCCGCTGCAAAAAGTTTTATATTCTCAAGAATTACGTCTTTCTTTTTTCTCATATCAATTTCAGTATGATGAAGATAGCTTTCTACCCTACGCTTCATCTATTTTCTATTTTTTCTAATAATCTATCTTGAAACTTCTCAGTTTCAGTTTTGCCTGCAAAAATACAATAAAAAAAACCTTATCCGAAGACAAGGTTTTTTTTATATTTTGTTTAAGCTATTATTTTACTTCTACGGGAACTTTCTCAACCTGAGGAGCTGCTTGCTGTAAAGCAGAAGGATCAATTTGTAACTGAGCCCCTTGATCTACTTTTGGAGCTGAAAGACCTGTTTGCTTATCTAAGATTGTAATCAAATCTTGATCACCTAGATTTACAAAAGATCTGCTCGCCACTTTACCATCTTTGTCAACGATAATGAAGCTTGGTAATTTGAAACCGTAAATTCCATATTTTTTAGCAATATCAGAATTTAAACCTCCGTCTCCGTAAACATTAGTTCCAGAAATTCCTTTTAATAAAGCATTGCTAGTTTTAGTAAACTGATCTTTGGTATCATCAAGGTTTACGAAAACGAAATTCATTTTAGACTTATAGAAATTCACTACTTCTTTCAAAACAGGAACTGTACCTTCCGCAATGTAAGGATTCCAAGATGCATAGAATACCAACATGTATGGTTTTCCTTTGTTTTCGCTTAATTTATAAGCTTTTCCATCTTGTTTTACTAAAGACGCTTCCGGAGCATCATCCCCAATTTTGAATCCACCGATTGTGAAAAGCATCTTTTTTAAATCTGCTTTAATTGCAGCATCTTTAATATCTTCTTCGATAATTTTTTTGATTTTATCGGTAGAGGCAGCCGGAGTTTGTGGATGCATATCAGACTGAGCCATTACAAAAGCCAATAAATAATCTTTCTCAATTTGAGAAACTTCTTTTTTACCTTTTAAGAATTCATTAAATAATTCTGAAGTTGTAATATCTGTTTTTCCTTGCGCTTTTGCCTGAGCAAATGTTTGGAAATCTGCACTCATCTTTGTTAAAAGATACTGTCTGTAAAACGGACTTGTTTTAATCATCGTATCTTTATTCTCCTGAAGTTTGGTTTCATAATCTGTGAATACTTTTGCCAACTTGAATGAAGGATTGTTACCAGACATTTGCTTTTTAGTCATTTCATAATTTACTAATAAATTAAGAATAGCCGTTCTAGCATCTATTTTTTTCCATTCTACCACTTCTTTTCCAGGGTTGAATTTCTTTACATTTTCTTCGATGTTTTTATTGATATCCGCTTCAATTTTCTGCATTGCCTTTACATACGCAGCCTCATCACCTGCAGTCAACTGCTGAATATTCAACGTCTGACCGTAAGTTGTTAAGAATTTCTGGCAAGCTTGGAAAAAGTCGTTATCACTTTTTGCATCCCCCGTCACTACATATTCATTAGGGAAGGTAGTAGAATTACCCGAGATAGAAAGTTTCTGACCTCCTTTAAGGAAAATAAGATTCTGTTTTCCGGCATAGTTAATCACATACATTCCATTTTTTGGAGCTTCGAAAGTTCCTGTGAAATTTCCGTCTTTATCGATTCCGAAGTTAGCCAATGGTAATGTAGCAACACCAGAAGCTTCTACAAACTCGATTCTCTCTAATGGAGAACTGCCTGCAATTTTTCCTTTTACTTCAACTTTTTTTGAACAAGACATTACAAATATTGCAATGACAAACAACAAAAGATATTTTTTCATTTTTGATTTTAAATAATTTAGCAAAAATAAGTTTTTCAAATATACTAAATGCAATATTTGAAGGTAATTTATGAAAGATTTAACAAAAAAAAATCGTCTCCACAAAGGAAGACGATTTTCTATAATTTATTTTAAAACAGATTATCCTCTGTCTGCATAAGCAGCCATGTATTCTCTATTCATTCTTGCGATATTTTCAAGAGAAATTCCTTTAGGGCATTCTACTTCACACGCTCCTGTATTTGAACAGTTACCGAATCCTTCATCATCCATAGCTTTCACCATGTTTAGAACTCTTCTCGTTGCTTCTACTCTACCCTGAGGTAACAATGCATACTGAGAAACTTTAGCTCCAACGAATAACATGGCAGAACCGTTTTTACACGTTGCCACACACGCTCCACAACCGATACAAGCTGCAGCATCCATTGCTTTATCTGCATCTTCTTTAGGAACAGGAATTGCGTTAGCATCCAAAGTATTACCTGAAGTATTTACCGAGATAAATCCACCAGCAGCCATTACTCTATCAAATGCACTTCTGTCTACCATTAAATCTTTGATAACAGGGAACGCAGCACTTCTCCAAGGCTCAATAACGATGGTTTCACCGTCTTTAAACATTCTCATGTGAAGCTGACACGTTGTAATACCTGTATCAGGACCGTGAGCTCTACCATTGATGTAAAGAGAACACATCCCGCAGATTCCTTCACGACAGTCGTGGTCAAAAGCGATAGGTTCTTTTCCGTCGTTGATTAAGTTTTCATTTAAAATATCCAACATTTCTAAGAAAGAAGAATCTGTAGAAACATCTGATATTTTGTAGGTCTCAAACTGACCTTTAGTCTTTGTATTTTTTTGTCTCCAAATTTTCAGCGTAAGATGAAGGCCTTTTTTTGCACTCATAATTATTTATTTATAGGTTGGAGATTATTTGTAACTTCTCGCTTTAACTTCGATGTTGTCATAGATCAAATCTTCTTTGTGAAGAACTTCATGTTTGATATCATCACCCTGATATTCCCAAGCTCCTACATATTTGAAGTTGACATCATCTCTTTCTGCTTCACCTTCCGGCGTAGCGTGATCTTCTCTGAAGTGTCCTCCACAAGATTCGTTTCTGTGTAATGCATCGATAGCCATTAATTGACCCAATTCGATAAAATCGGCAACTCTGAACGCTTTTTCAAGCTCGGTGTTCATCCCTTCAGTTTCACCCATTACTTTCACATCTTTCCAGAAGTTCTTTTTCACTTCGTCGATTTCTACGATAGCTTCTCTCAAACCTTCAGGTGTTCTTCCCATCCCCACTTTATTCCACATAATGTGTCCTAATTGTTTATGGAAATAGTCTACTGAATGTGTTCCTTTATTATTAACAAAGAAATTTACTTTGTCTTTAATTTCTTTTTCAGCTGCGTCAAATTCAGGAGAGTTTGTAGGAATCTGACCTGTTCTGATGTCTGCAGAAAGGTAATCTGCAATCGTGTAAGGAAGAACGAAATATCCGTCTGCCAAACCTTGCATCAAAGCAGAAGCTCCTAGTCTGTTTGCTCCGTGATCTGAGAAGTTAGCTTCTCCTACTACGAAACATCCAGGAATTGTAGACTGTAAGTTATAATCAACCCAAACACCACCCATTGTGTAGTGTACGGCAGGATAAATCTTCATTGGAGTTTTGTAAGGGTCATCAGCCGTAATCTTTTCATACATTACGAATAAGTTACCGTATTTCTCTTCAATCCAAGCTTTTCCTAAATCATAAATCTGTTGCTCTGTAGGATTATGAATATGTTTTTCAATAGCAGACTCTTTACCTTTTTTCATAATTTCTGTAGAGAAATCTAGGTAAACGCCTTCTTTAGTTTCATTATTTTCGATTCCGAAACCAGCATCACATCTTTCTTTACCCGCTCTAGACGCAACGTCTCTAGGTACCAAGTTTCCGAATGCCGGATATCTTCTTTCTAAATAGTAATCTCTATCTTCTTCTTTAATATTTTCAGGTCTTAACTTCCCTTCTCTGATGGCTACAGAGTCTTCAATCTTTTTAGGAACCCAGATTCTTCCAGAGTTTCTAAGAGATTCAGACATCAAAGTCAGTTTAGACTGCTGTGTTCCATGTACAGGAATACAAGTCGGGTGGATTTGCACATAACAAGGGTTTGCGAAATACGCTCCTTTTTTGTGAATCTTCCAAGCTGCAGAAACGTTTGATCCCATAGCGTTGGTAGACAAGAAATATACGTTTCCGTATCCTCCTGAAGCAATAACCACTGCGTGAGCTGAATGTCTTTCGATCTCACCAGTCACTAAGTTTCTTGCGATAATACCTCTTGCTTTTCCGTCTACAATTACTAATTCAAGCATTTCGTGACGGTTAAACATTTGCACTCTTCCTTTTCCGATTTGACGGCTTAATGAAGAATATGCACCTAATAATAACTGTTGACCAGTTTGTCCTTTTGCGTAGAATGTTCTTTTAACCTGAACCCCACCAAATGAACGGTTATCTAACTGCCCGCCGTAATCTCTACCAAATGGAACCCCTTGAGAAACACATTGGTCGATAATATTTGCAGAAACTTCAGCTAATCTGTAAACGTTTGCCTCTCTTGCTCTATAGTCACCACCTTTGATGGTATCGTAGAACAATCTGTAAGTAGAGTCACCATCACCCTGATAATTTTTAGCAGCGTTGATACCACCTTGTGCAGCAATAGAGTGCGCTCTTCTCGGTGAATCTTGGTAGCAAAATGCTTTTACATTATATCCTTGCTCAGCCAAAGTAGCTGCTGCAGAACCTCCTGCCAAACCTGTACCTACAACAATAATATCAATCTTATCTCTGTTGTTTGGTGCAACTAGGTTCATATGATCTTTATGATTTTTCCATTTATCCTTAAGTGGACCTCCTGGAATTTTTGAATCTAATTTACTCATATTAGTATATTGATATTATTGAGTTACGTAATGAAAAATTGCAATAAAAATAAAACCTGCAGGAATAAGGATAGAATACCAATTTCCAAAAGCTTTAATAATAGGGGTGTATTTTTGGTGTCTAGCTCCGATCGACTGGAAAGAAGACTGGAAACCGTGTGACAAATGCAGACCTAATAATCCGAAAGCGACAACATAAAGTGCCACTCTCCAAAGATCGTGAAACTTGTGGTGAAGCTCTGCCCAATATCTAGTCTCATCTGGTGTATTTGCCTGAATGTACTTGTAGTTCATTTCAGGAAAATAGAAATCATAAAAATGCAATACCAAGAAAGCTAAAATCACAGCTCCAGAAATAATCATATTTCTAGACATCCATGTAGAATTAGCCGCTCCGTTGTTATTCGCATATTTAATCGGACGAGCCTTGTTGTTCTTAATCTCAAGAACGAACCCCATTACAAAATGGAAAATTACTGCAAACATCAAAATCGGCTGCATCAGATACTGTACTGCCGGATTATACCCCATAAAATGAGAAGCCTCATTAAAAACATCTTCGCTAAAAACGGATGTCATGTTGGTAGATAGATGCATCACTAGGAATATCAGCAAAAACATCGCCGAAAGTGCCATAGCATATTTTCTACCTATTGTAGAACTTGTTAAACCTGCCATATTAAGTTTAAATTTGAATTTCCCACAAAATTATGAAATGTTAACAATACTAAAAAGTGAGAAATCTCACTATTAGACAGTTTGTAATCTTTCTAAATAAGATTTATAAGCATATTAAATACAAGAAAAAGCTTTAAAAATTGAGATTACTTTAATTGATAAATTTCACCTTCGAATTTCACCATTTTAGTCGAAGCTGGAAAATTTTTGATTTCTATACTTTTTATTCTGTGTGATGAAACATATGGATTAATAATATACTGTTGAATTTTCTCTTTATCCTCAGAAGAATTCATCCAAAATATTACCCGATTTCCTTTTTTGATTGAAATAATATTTTCCTTTTTATAATGATGAACTAAAAACTCATCTTTCTGATTTTCATAAAGATTAAAAGAAATTCTCACGATAAAAAATATACTTACAGCTAAAATGACATTTGAAACAGTTCTAAAATTTATCTTATCAAGCATAAATTTCAAGAAATAAATAATTCCAAACAATATAAAAACCTCAGCTAAGTTCAAGGGAATATTTTCAAAGAAAACAGCATCAAAATCTGCAAACCAATGAATAACGTTTAGTAAAATCTGAATCACAAAATCGTAAATCAAATTAATGATTCCAAAATCTAAATTAAAACCAATCAATGCGGTCATTAAAAAAGAAAAGACAATAATCAATTCTGAAAACGGAACGATGATAAAATTTGCGACAATTGAAATCAACGAAAACTGATGAAAATAATATAAAACCAAAGGCAATGTCGCCAGTTGTGCAGCAACAGAAATAGAAATTGTATTGTACATCAGTTTTTTGAAAAAATTATCTTGTCTTGGAAGATATTTTAAAATCGGCTGATTTAGCCAATAAATCCCCAAAACCGCGACAAAACTCAACTGAAAACCCACATCAAAAATCTGTTGCGTATCAATCATTAAAATGATAAACGCCGAAAGTGCCATTGAATGAAGCAAATCTGGTTTCCGCTGAAGTAAAACATAAATAAAATACACAGAAATCATGATACAAGACCGCACCACAGAATTTCCAAATCCGATGAAAATGGCAAAAATCCAAATAAATAGTAAACTGATAACGATGGCATATTTTTTCAGTCTGACAGGCGAAAACCTCATCATCAGAAAATAAAACATTCCGAAAATAACAACAATATGAGTTCCCGAAATCGCTAGAAAATGTACCAAACCAGAACGATTAAAATCCCGCACGGTTTCAGCATCAATTCCTGTGCGTTCTGCCAAAATAATCCCTTTTAAAAATTCACGACTCCGAAAAGACATTTCAGAATTATTAATCTTTTGGAGTGTTTCGAGACGTTTTTGTTTAATCTTTTCAGTAAAACTTAAATCATTTCTCGCTGCAGAAGAAATCTCTCCGTTAATATAACATTGATAAGAAATGTTTTTTCGTTTTAAATATTTTGAATAATCAAACTGAAAATCATGTTCCGGAGATTTGGGATGCAGCAAATATGCTTTCGCTTTGTAATAATGTTTAAAATCTAATTCTTTCTGAGGTTTTTCAACATTGACGATTACGTTAAAAGAGTGATTGTCAACAACCGCTAAAACTTCATACTTCTTATACTTTTCGTTTGAATTTAATTTTTTGGAAACTTTAAAAACAATGGTTTCATTGGTTTTAAAATTAAGTTCTTGAGTTTTAGAATGATTATAAAAGTGAAAAGAAATTCCCAATCCGAAAAAGAAAGTTATTAGGAGGAAGTTCTTGATTTTAAATAAAATCTGACTTTTTATAAAAAATAAACCAAAAACGATGAACGAAAGAAGTAGAATTAAAGTGATTAAATTTTGCTCAAAAAAGAATTCATCCTGAAAGAAAATTCCAAGAATAAAACAGAGTACAACAATCAAAAGAGGTTGCTTGTTCAAAATCACTTGTGTTTGAACAAACTAAGTTAGAGAATTTTAAAATACAGAAATAGATTTATTTCTATTTTTTTAAATTTAAAATAATCTCAGCGGCATTATCACTCGCTCCTTTTCCACCTAATTTTTCTCTGAGTAATTTAAAATCATCAAGCATCGAATTTCTTTTTTCACCTTCCATAATGAAATTCAGCTCTTTGACAAGATTTTTGGTATTCAGTTCGTTTTGAATTAATTCTTTCACCACTTCCCTATCCATAATCAAATTCACCAAAGAAATATATTTGATATTCTTCACCAATCTTTTGGCAATGGCATAAGAAATCTTGCTTCCACGATAGCAAACCACTTCCGGAATATTCAACAAAGCGGTTTCTAATGTTGCCGTTCCTGAAGTAACCAAAGCTGCTTTTGAGCACCTCAACAAATCATAGGTTTTATTGGATACGAAATGTACATTTTCATCAACATATTTTTGATAAAATTCCTTTTCAAGACTTGGTGCACCCGCAATTACAAATTGATAATTCTCAAAATGCTGACGAACAGAAAGCATGATTTCAAGCATCTTTTCTACTTCCTGTTTTCTGGAACCCGGTAAAAGGGCAATAATTTCTTTTTCGTTTAAACCATTTTCAGCTTTAAAATCATCAGCAGAAATAGGTTGAAGTGTAGAAATGGCATCTAGTAAAGGATGACCTACAAAGTGAGATTTTACACCATGCTTGGTATAAAAATCTTCTTCGAAAGGCAAAATAACCATCATTTCATTAACATATTTTTTGATGATTTCAACGCGACCTTCTTTCCATGCCCACAGTTGAGGAGAAATATAATACACAACTTTAATCCCCAATTCTTTGGCAAATTTTGCAATTCGCAAATTAAAACCAGGATAATCAACCAAAATCAAAACATCAGGTTGATTATTTCTAATATCTTCTTTGCAGATTTTTATATTATTCAGAATCGTTCTCAGATTCATGGCAACTTCCAAAAAGCCCATGAAAGCTAAGTCCCGGTAATGCTTTACCAAAGTTCCTCCTTGTTTTTGCATTAAATCTCCACCCCAAAATCTAAATTCTGCGTTGGCATCTTTTGCTTTTAAAGCTTTCATTAAATTGCTTCCGTGCAAATCTCCGGATGCTTCACCTGCGATGATATAGTATTTCATAAACGATGAGTGATGATTGATTTTCTGAATCTCAAATATCAAACTTAAAATTTCAAATTAGAAATGAGTAAATTTGCTTCAAAGATAATGATAAAAAAATGTCAGAAGAATTTGAAATAAAAAATAAAGTAGCAGCAAGCGGATTGATTAATTTTGACCTTACCGATTTGGTTCCCAAAGGCGCAAGAAAAGGGATTGATTTGAAAGATTTTCTATTCATGGAAATGATTCTAAAAGAAAAAGATTTCCGCGAAAAAGTAGCCGCTATCAATACTGAAGAATATCAAGATGCTTATGTTTACATCTACAACTCAGCAGATGCAATAGTTCCGCTTTGGGCTTACTTTTTAATCACGGCTAAATTGACCGACGCTACAAAGAAAATCGTCTTTGGAAGTCCTGAAAATTTAGAAATTGTTTTAATGCACGACGCCATCAAAAATTATGATTTTTCTGAAATGAACGGGAAAAGAGTTTTGGTGAAAGGATGTTCAGACAAAGCTATTCCCGAGAATGCATACGTAGAATTGGTAGAAAACCTCAAGCCTATTGTAAAATCTTTGATGTTTGGTGAAGCATGCTCAAATGTTCCAATTCATAAAAATTAAACCTTATCATTCAAGATATTAGCTTTAAATTTTTGTTTTAAAATTAAATCATAGATTGTCAATATTTTTGATAACTTTGAGTTTATTAACATTAAAAATAAGCACAAAAATGAGTTTAATCGATTTACTTACAGGAAACACAGGAAATCAGGTTGCCGAGCAGGCTGAAAATAAATTTGGAATTAGTAAAAACCAAATCATTGCGCTTTTGGCGGTAGCTACCCCTCTTGTAATTTCTTATCTGAGAAACAAATCTCAAGACAATAAAGAAGCTGAAGCTTTAAATAATGCATTAGATAAAGACCATGATGGAAGTATCTTAAACGACACCTCACAACTGGAAGCAAGACAAAACGAAGGCGGATCAATCCTTTCTCATGTTTTCGGAAGCGAAAAAGGGAATGTTGAAAATCAATTGTCACAAAACACAGGTATTTCTATTGATAAAATCGGGCCTATTTTAGCCATGCTTGCTCCGGTAATCATGGGGTATATCGGTAAAGAAAAACAACAAAACAATGTGGGAGCAGGAGGCCTTGGTGATCTTTTAGGCGGAATTTTGGGTGGTGCTCAAACTCAGGCTCAGCAACAGCAGTCAAATCCATTAAATGACATTCTTGGAAGTGTTTTAGGCGGCGGTGGACAATCGCAATCATCAGGAAATCCTTTGAATGATATTTTAGGAAGCGTTCTTGGCGGCGGCGGACAACAAAAGCAACAACAAAATGGTGGTTTAGGTGATATTTTAGGCGGCCTTTTTGGAGGAAAATAATTTTTCAAACATAAAATTTACAAGTACCGGAGATTTTTTCTTCGGTATTTTTTATTTCTAGATTTAAAAACATTTTAAAAATTCAATAATTAATTATCGTAAAACAATAATTAATTATATATTTGCAATAATAAAATATATAATTATGAAAATCATCGGTAAAAATTCTCTTTCTCAATACATCAGTTGGCTACTGTATATAGTTTTTGTTTACAGTATTCTCTTACTCATTTATGTAATCATTGGCTTTACACTAGGCATTTGTAAAATTAAAACAGCAAATACATTCTTATATTCTTTTTATGAAATTTGGAAAGATTATACCAGCCCTAGATATTATTTTAGATTCTATTATCCTTTCACAAATTTTGAACTAGCCTCTAACTCAATTAAATTTCAGAGTATCTTTCTTATTTTATTAGGTCTTATATTCAATGTATTATTCTATTATTATTGTTTCAAAGCCTTTCAAAGTATTAGTAACGAAAAGATATTTAATAATAAAACCGTCAAATGGCTAAATCGTTTTGCAATACTAAATCTTGTCATTTTATTAATTTCACCTTTGTTTTTTTTAATTCTTTTTGATACATTTCCATACCAACTCATTCCAATTTATTTAAAAAGTATTTTACAGATAGTATTTGTATACTTTGTTATTGTATTTTTAAAAAAGGGATTAGATCTACAAACCGAAAACGAATTAACCATATAGATTATGCCAATCATCATCAACGTAGACGTCATGTTGGCGAAAAGAAAAATGCAATCTCAGGAACTTGCAGAAAAAATAGGTATTACGCAGGCAAATCTTTCCATTTTAAAAACCGGAAAAGCAAAAGCATTGAAGCTTTCTACATTGGAAGCCATTTGCAAAGCCCTAGATTGTCAGCCAGGAGATTTAATAGAATATCTACCAGAAAATAATTAATCAGTCTTTTACTTTATGAAAATAACCTAAGAGACTGTTTAAGTTTTAAAGACAATCTTTTATTCCGAAGCATTATATACAGCCGATAACACTTTACATTGTTCTTTTTTGAAATTCTTGATTATCAATTTTATGAAACATTATTTACTAAATTTCAAAAAAAACAATGAAATCGATTAATAATTAGCAACATGTATCAAAAAAAATATTTAGCTTTGTATATTGTTTAGATAAAATTAAGATTTATGAAAAAAATAATTACTACTTCTTTACTATTTGGAATTGCTATTTTTAGTAATGGATTGTTTGCACAAGAACTTTCTAGTGAAAAGACTGGAATTTTCCAGAAGGATAACGTAGAAGATATAAAAAAGGTTTTTAAGAAAGACGAATTGACTAAGTGTTTTGATATCAAACAGGTTCCCTACAATCTGTTGTCTTTAAGTGCAAGATATGAAAGAGTAAATCTAATCAACTATTTACTTGAGAACAATGTAGACGTTAATAAATCTTGTAGCGATACAACTCCTCTTATGTACGCCGCAAGATATGGCTACACAGATACCGTAAAGTTATTTTTAAAAAAAGGGGCTAAAAAAGACATTAAAGACCGTCAAGGTAAGACCGCAAAAGATTATGCGTTAGAAAACAACCATCCTGATACGGCTGCAATTCTTTAGAAAATTTTACAATATTATACTTTAAACTTCCTTCGGGGAGTTTTTTTATTTTAAAAACTTTCAAAAACCCTATCTTTGCCAACGAAAAATTAGACACATAAAAGTCTAATATCTAAAGTCTAATATCTAACAGCTAAAACAAATGTTTCGATCGCACACCAACGGAGAATTATCTCTTAAGAATCTTAATGAAGAAGTTACACTTTCAGGATGGGTACAAACCATTCGTGATAAAGGATTTATGATTTGGATAGATCTTCGAGATCGTTACGGAATTACACAGTTGGTTTTCGACCAAGACCGTTCTACAGCGGAATTAATGGAAAATGCAAAAAAACTGGGACGTGAATTTGTAGTTCAGGTTACCGGAAAAGTTATTGAAAGAGTAAGCAAAAACCCCAATATTCCAACAGGAGAAATTGAAATTTTAGTTGAAAAACTAACGGTTCTTAACGAATCTCAGCTTCCGCCTTTCACGATTGAAGATGAAACGGATGGTGGTGAAGAATTGAGAATGAAATACCGTTATCTGGATATCAGAAGAGCTCCGGTAAGAGATAAATTGATTTTCCGTCACAAAATGGCACAGAAGGTAAGAAATTATCTTTCAGACGAAGGATTTATTGAGGTTGAAACTCCGGTTTTAATTAAATCTACTCCGGAAGGAGCAAGAGACTTCGTTGTACCAAGCAGAATGAATCCGGGACAATTTTATGCATTGCCACAGTCTCCACAAACTTTCAAACAATTGTTGATGGTTGGTGGAATGGATAAATATTTCCAAATCGTGAAATGTTTCCGTGATGAAGATTTAAGAGCCGACAGACAGCCAGAATTTACACAAATCGATTGCGAAATGGCTTTCGTTGAGCAGGAAGACGTGATGAATGTGTTTGAAGGAATGACCAAGACTTTAATTAAAGATATTACCGGTCAGGAATTTGGAACTTTCCCAAGAATGACATTCGCCGATGCGATGCAGAAATACGGAAACGATAAACCGGATATCCGTTTCGGAATGGAATTCGTAGAATTGAATGAATTAGTAAAAGGAAAAGATTTCAAAATATTTGATGACGCAGAATTGGTTGTCGGAATCAATGTTGAAGGATGCGCAGAGTATACAAGAAAGCAAATCGATGAGTTGGTTGACTGGGTAAAAAGACCACAGGTTGGAGCTTCAGGAATGGTTTGGGCTAAATTCCAGAATGATGGCGTAAAAACTTCTTCTGTAAACAAATTCTACAACGAGGAAGATTTAGCAAAAATCATCGAGAAATTCGGAGCAAAAGAAGGAGATTTAATGTTGATTCTTTCAGGAAACGAGCACAAAGTAAGAACTCAGCTTTCTGCTTTGAGAATGGAGCTTGGAAACCGTTTAGGACTAAGAAAAGGAAACGTATTCGCACCACTTTGGGTAGTTGACTTCCCATTATTGGAATTTGATGAAGAAAGCGGACGTTACCACGCAATGCACCACCCTTTTACTTCTCCAAAACCTGAAGATTTACATTTATTGGAAACTGACCCAGGAAAAGCAAGAGCCAACGCTTACGATATGGTGTTGAATGGAAACGAAATCGGTGGCGGTTCTATCAGAATTTTCGATAAAGATTTACAATCAAGAATGTTTGATTTGCTAGGATTCTCAAAAGAAGAAGCAGAAGCACAGTTCGGATTCTTGATGAATGCCTTCAAATACGGAGCACCACCACACGGAGGTTTAGCTTTCGGGTTTGACCGTTTGGTAGCTATTTTGGATGGAAACGAAGTCATCAGAGATTACATCGCATTCCCTAAAAATAATTCAGGACGAGATGTCATGATTGATGCACCTTCTTCAATCGCCGATGAACAGCTCGATGAACTGGAATTACAATTGAATTTAAAAGCATAAATTTGAAGCGGAGATTTTTCTCCGCTTTTTTATTTTAAAACTAAACCATGAACGAAGAAATCTTGATATACAATACACCTACTTCCGAAGAAATTCTAAGAAAAATTCATCAACATGAATTAAAAAGACTTTGGAAAGACAACCTTGCTAAAAACAATAGAAATTTAATCTGGATTATCTTTTGTGTAATTTTCGCAACAGTTACTTTTATATCAAGCGATTATACTTTTACAAGTTTTTTTACAGGATTTGGGATAGCCACACTTTCGTCGTATTTCACTTATTATTTTTCTTATAGAAAATTCAGAAAAAAATATCTCGAGATACTTGAAAAAGAAATTTCAAATCAAAAATTAAATTCAAAAGATGTGATTTGGGAATTTACTTCTACTCATTTCTCATTTAAAAACTACAAAGCTGAATATAAATTTATCTGGTCTGAAGTCACTTATTGTATTTTAGATGATAAATACCTTTACATTACAGCATCTTCTCAAGTGAGTTTTATTCTTGATAAAGCAAATATAAATGAAGAGAATCTTAATAAAACAATTCTTTATCTTGAAAAACATTCTCGTTTTGAAGAAATTTAAAAACTTAAATATGAAAAATAAGTTATTATATATACTACTAGCCAGTTTTAACATCTTTAGTTATGCACATGCACAACAAAATCTTGAAAATACACCTGCAAAATATTTCAATCCCTATCTTCCAATGGAAAATATGGAGAAAGAAAGTTTTATAAATGAAAAGAAAATTAAAAAAATAACATATATCAAAAAACTTGATATTAATAATTATAGAATTGACACAATTAAAGTAAGCAGCTTTGATAGAGAAGGAAGAGAAATAAGGACTTTGCATTATAGTGATGGAAAAAAATCTAAAGAAATAGATTATTTATATCAAAAAAATGAAAAAAAATCTCACACAAAAAAATTATTTATGTCTGGGAAAATTTATGATGATGATTATGGAGACGAATACTATCAATTTGACGAAAATAAAAATGTTATTTACCTTAGAACTTCCTATAAAAAAGAAAAGCCACGTGAGTTCAAATATCTTTATAAAAATTCAAAATTAATCAGTAGAGAACATCTATATCTAGATAAAATTAATGTCTCTTTCGAATACATTTATAACGACAAAAATCTATTAACAGAATACACTTATTTTTCTTTTGAAAATGAGAAAGCAGAGAAAAAACCAATAGACCAGACTTTGTATTTTTATGACATTCACAATAATTGTATCAAGATTATAGTAAAATTAAACAATGAAACCATTGAAACAAAAGATTTTAAATATAATACCGACAAGAAATTAATTCAAGAAATTTATAACTATTCAAACTATGGAACTACCGAAAAAGGACAAATAGATTACATTTATAAAGATGATAAACTATCTAAAATTACAGAGAAAAATGATAAAAATGGGAAAATTGAATCAGAAATATTTTATATAAAAAATGATAAATTATTAAAAATCGTTAGTAACTATTCTAATTCTCGTTCATTTCGTTTTATAAATACAATGAGTAATACTGGGAATCATATTTTTGATTATCAATATGACAATAATGGAAGTTTGGAAAAACTAACAATAAGTGAAAATGGGAATATTAAAAATGTTTATGAATTTTCAATTGAGTATTACTAAATACTTATAAGTGAGGAAAATTTTCTTCGCTTTTTTTATAAACTAAAATTTTACAATGAAAAATATAAATATGTTAATTAGAACAGTTTGCTTTTTTTTTTATTTGGTTGGATTTTTCAGCATTGCCCAGATTTACAATGACGAAAACCCAAAATTAAAAGGTAAAATAAAATCCGTAGATTTATCTGTTACCGAATATCGTCAACATGAAAAACCGAGTGAACATCAATCTTTTGATATAAAAGGAAGAATTCTTGTAGAAAAAAAATATAGTGATGGACGATTAATAAATGAAGAGAGAAACGAATATCAACCCAATCAAATTATCACAACCAACTGTCATTATTGTAATGATTTTGACAAAACGTTTTCAAGATTTTCTATAAAAGAAAATCAAAAATATCCATACTCTGGTTATGTAACGAATAGTCAAAGTGGAGGAAGAAAAGTCTATAAGACAATTGATAGTAAAGGAAATGTGGTTTCTGAAAAATCGTACAACACTGAAGGATATCTCTTATTTATCACAACATATGTTTATAATACAACTTCAAAGATTACTTTAAGAGAAACTTTGGATGATGAAAACAAACTGACTTCTTATAGAAAATATGTCTATAACAAAAATGGGTTAATTTTGGAAGACATCAACAAAAATGAAACGCAACCCGAATCCAAATCAAACTATTCTTATGATAATCTGGGAAGAAAAACATTTTATAAAGACAATTATGCTAATAGAATCTATACAGAAACTTATGAATATTCCAAAGTGAAAGATACTGCAAAAACTCTAACTTATTCTGCGTATGACAACAAAGAAAAGAAATTAAAATCTATTGAAATAACATATCCGAAACTAAAAAATACGATTAAAGAAAAGCAAAGTATTGTAAAAGGTAAAATTCAAAATAGAATCATTAGTGAATATGATGAAAATAAAAAATTAATAGGTCAAAAATTTTATGATGAAAAAAATGAACTAATTAGAGAAACTCATACTAAATATGATAAAACCGGAAACTGGGTCGAAATCAATGTAGAGCAAACGATTTCGTTAAGATATAATAACGACCCACCAAAAATGGAATTACAAACCAAAAAATATCTTCGCAAAATTCTGTATTATTAAACGCAAAATTTATAAGCATAAATTAGAAGTGGAGATTTTTCTTCGTTTTTTTTTATTTGAAACATGAAAGAAAAACATAAATGGAAACTCTGGGAAATCCCGATTGTCATTCTTTGGTTTGTAGGCTTGTTTACATTCTTTCACGGAATTGGTTACTCAAAACGAACTGGAGACTTCGATTTTAAAGCGGGCTATTTTGTAATCGGAATTCTTATTATTGTTCCCGTTTATTTTTATATTCGTTCGCTTATTGATAGCGAAAAAAGTTTTCCCATTGAAAATTTTAATAGAGATATTGTTGTTCAGGACATAAAACGTCATAAAATCTGTAAAAATATCGATTTGAGCCGTGCTATAATTGAAAGTTACGTTTTCGGTGTTGGAAAAGACCAAAATGATTACGCCAATATATTCTATAATAAAAGTGATATTGAATTTGTAAAAACCAAACTTACCATTGAAAATTATGATAAATCAATCCCAACAATTACAGCATATACTAACATTGATAAATTTACATTGAAAGACATTTTTCAAAAACATACCTCTACCCATGTTTATTTCGACAAATATATTCCTAAACATTATTTCCTTGATCTGGAGTTTTTGGAAGAGATAAATTTAAATAAAGAACCTGAAAATCAAATTAATTTAAAGAAATTTTAATCTCAAAACATTCTTTAAAAATTGATTGTAACATTTTTTCAGTCATTTTGAAATGAAGTAGTTTTTACTATTACAAGGTTTTTAAATTCATCAAAATAAAAAATCACTCAAAATTCACTATTTTTACATCCACACAAATTTTGAATTATGAACACACTCATCCCCATACTTATTGCTTTTGGATTTATTTCTTTTGTAATCGGAATTATATTTTTTTTGATAGCTGTTGCAAATAAAATGCTTTATACCCCTTCTAACGTACAAGCAAAAAATTCAGAAAAAATCTCAAAGAATTTTTACATTTCAGCAATTTTAATTACTACAAGTATTTTCTGTTTCTTAGGTGGAAAAAAAATCATTAAATTCGATTTCCATAATACTTTACAGCATAACAAAATTATTTCAGTTGAAATAGATGGGATTTTCTTTAGCCAAGATGATATAAAAGATGTTTTTAACAATTTTGATTCTACGGAAGGAAGATATAGATGCAATCATTTTTTCGGCTTCATTAATTTAGAAAATAATGAGACTATTCCTATTGAAGTAATTAGACATTGTTATGAAAAAAACAGATATATTATTATTTCTAAAAAATATAATATAGATACAGATATTGGAGATATTATAACCTCCAAATTTGATTACATTGGAGAGAAAACCGTTAATTCTCAATGATTATTTTTACTAAAACACAATTTTAAAATGATGAAATCACCTTTAGAAGTTTTACAGCAATATTTTGGGTATGATAACTTCAGACTCGAGCAAGCGAATGCCGTTGAAAATGTAATTGCCAAGAAAGATACTTTTGTTTTGATGCCGACTGGCGGCGGAAAATCTCTTTGTTACCAAGTTCCGGCTTTGGTTTTGGAAGGCACAGCTATTGTTATTTCGCCATTGATAGCTTTGATGAAAGACCAAGTTGATGCACTGCGCGTCAACGGAATTTCTGCAGCTTATATCAATTCTTCGATGAGTTCTTTTGAGCAGAATGAAACTTTACATCAATTAAAAAACGGAGAACTCAAACTTTTATATATTGCGCCCGAAAAACTGAGTGCCGACAACGGTGCATTTCTTAAGTTTTTAGAAGAAATTAAAATTTCTTTATTTGCTGTTGATGAGGCACATTGTGTTTCACATTGGGGCCATGATTTTCGTCCGGATTATTTATTTCTGAATGGTTTAAAAAATCAGTTTCCACAAATCCCAATCATCGCTTTAACGGCAAGTGCTGATGAAATTACAAGGCAGGATATCGTTAAACAACTAAATCTTCAAGAGCCTTTGGTTCTCGTTTCATCATTTGACAGAGCGAATATCAAATATTTTGTTCAGCCCAAACAATCGGTTATTCATCACATTATTCAATACCTTAATGAGCACCCGAACGATTCGGGGATTATCTACTGTTTATCGAGAAAAGGCACGGAAGAAATGTCTAATCAACTAAAAGAAAATGGTATTAATTCTGCTTTTTATCACGCAGGAATTTCTTCGGTAGAACGGGCAAAGGTTCAGGAAGATTTTATCAAAGACAAAACTCAGGTCATGGTGGCTACGATAGCCTTTGGAATGGGAATCGACAAAAGTAATGTCCGTTTTGTGATGCACGCCGATTTACCAAAAAATATAGAAAGCTATTATCAGGAAACGGGAAGAGCCGGAAGAGATGGTTTGCCGAGTGAAGCGATTTTGTTTTATTCGGGTGCTGATGTGATAAAACTGCGAAGATTTGCTTTGATAGAAGGCAATGAAGAGCAATCTGGCCTTATGTTGCGAAAGCTGCAACAAATGGCTGATTTTGCCGAAATGCAAAAATGCAGAAGACAATATCTGATGGAATATTTTGGTGAAAATCATTCTGGAAATTGTAACAATTGCGATTATTGCCTCAGCGAATTTGAAACTTGGGACGCTACCGTAGATGCTCAAAAATTATTGAGTGCCGTTTTCCGACTGAAAGAACGGTACGGAAAAAATATGATTATTGATTTTCTTCGAGGTTCAAAAAGTGTAAAAATTACAGATTATATGCAAAGCCTTCCTACGTATGGCATCGGAAGCAAAAATGATAAAAACTATTGGCACAACCTTATCAAACAATTACTCATCAATGGTTTTCTAGAAGAATCTAATGAAGAATTTTCTGTTTTAAAATTAACAGAAGAAAGTAATCTGGTTTTATTTAAACATAAAAAAGTAAGTTTACAAAAAATAAAAGAACAAGCCAAAGCAGTAACTGTAGCCGAAATGGAAGCTGAGTATGGCAAAAATGAATTCACAGAAAACCTCGATTTATTTGATGAACTCAAGAAAATCAGACGCGAACAAGCCGAAAAAGAAAACGTTCCGCCTTATGTTATTTTTTCTGATGCAACCTTGATGGAATTGGCAAATTATCTTCCCAACACCAAAGAAGAACTGAATCAAATCAGTGGTTTTGGGGAATTTAAAATAGAAAAATATGGTGAATTGTTTCTTGAAGCCATTGTCGACTATTGCAACATCAATAATTTGACTAGTAAAGTCTCAGAAAAAAAACAAAAAAAGCAACGAGAACCGAAACCTAAAAAAGCAAATAAAAGCACATCTGGAACTTTTGCCACTACTTTTCAGCTATATCAAGAAAATAATAGCATCGAGGAGATTGCAAAAATCAGAAATCTATCCGTCAATACGATTCAGAATCATTTAGTGAATTTCGTTGCGACTGGAACGATAAATGCAGGCGATTTAATCGATAAAAACAAAATAGAAAGTATCATCGAAGTTGCAAAAGCGCAAAAAATTCAATCATTGAAAGCCATAAAAGAAGCATTAGGCGATGACTTTTCTTATTTTGAAATTCATGTGGCTGTGGCTCATTATAAATCGCAGGAAGAAAATTAAACTGTTTTTACTCTTTCCACAAAAAAATTGCAATTGTATTTAAAATGCATAAATTAAGAAAGTCTATCATAATCGGATAGACTTTCTTTAATATGTATAGAGCGATCTTTTTATTTTCAAATAAAGGAAAAAGAAGCTGAAAATTATTCAAGGACAATAGAAACCACTGGGCATTTATGCTTACTTTCTCTAAACCATTCCGAATGAAGATCAAGATTATAACATTTATTATCTGCTATTTTATCCACTTTTTTCTGTTTAACAATAAAATAATCGAGCGTAATATACCCTACATATATATTTTTAAAATCTTTATTAATAAAGACATCATGATGACTTACATCAACCTCAAGGTATTTAGACTTTTCGGTAAAACTCACCTCCATCTCTGGAATGAGTATATTTTTATCTTTACAGTCAACAGATTCGCAAGTATATAAGATCGGAATAATTTTGATATCTTTTTTACTTGTTTTAACATTGTATAATGTATTGTAACCTCCAGTAAAATAAAATTTTATTTTTTTAATCTTTTTATCCTCATAATTTTTTCCTTTAATTGGAATTTCAACAACAACTTTTCTCTCAGGAATAGTATAAAGATTTGAGATCCAGCCTTTAGCTTCAATCCCTATAATTATTTCCTTTTTTTTATTCCCAATTATAATAGAATCAATCAGCTTTCCTGAGGTGAAATACAAGTCTCCATTCCTCACTTTTAATTCTTCTCTGTATAAATCATATGTAGAATTCTTGTCTAAATCAACAATTTTAAGTTTTGAAATATTCTTAATACTATCTAATGGAATATCTACCAAACCATCACTTGAAACAAATACATAATTCTTATTGGCAGTAACATCTATCTGATAATTGTTAATGTATTGAGCATCTTTTTTTAGTTTAAATTGTTGAGAAAAAAACAGGCTCGGCAAAAACAAAAAGCCTAATAAGAAAAAACTTAATAAACTTCTTATTTTATTTATACATTCTACTGAATACATGGCTGATATCTTTTGAATTAGCCACAAGTTTCCCAAATTCGTCGAACAAGAATTCATTGTAAATACATTACTAGCAGGTACAGCAGCGCATAATTTTATTTTCATTGCGTTAATTTTATTTTGCACATTAGCGCTGCTAAAATAAACGCAAAAGCAAAATTAGACAAATTTTCCATCAACAAATTTCACAATAGATTGAAAAAGTAACAAACAACTACCTTGATACAAAAATATTTCATCGTTCTTATATAATTAAAAATCCATTACCTAAGCTTCTGGCTATTGATTACGGCAATTTCGCCACCAAGCTTTCCGGCAATACTTTCAAGATTAAATAAATCAATTTCCATTTAAAATTGGGAACGATGGTAAAAGAATTTCCGGCATTAACGATATGTTTTGCTACATAATCCGGTTCCATCAGAAGATTTTTATTGAGCTCTAAACCTGCGTTTATTTTCGTATTGATATATCCGCTGACCAAAACGTTGACTTTTACATTTCTCTCAGCTAATTCTTGCCTTAAACCTGCTAAATAAGTGGTAAAAGCCGCTTTTGTACTTCCATAAACAAAATTACTTTTTCGCCCACGAACTCCTGAGAGGGAAGATAATCCGATGATTCTTTCTAAGTTTTTATTGCTTTCATCTGTTGCAATGATATTCAGAATAGAAACAGCTCCCATATAATTGACCAACATCATTTGCTGAGTTCCTTTAAAATCTTGTAAAGCTTTCTCATTATCCACTAAAAATCCTGCGGCATAAACTACGACATGAGGTTTTATTGGAAGTTGATGATAAAATTGATGATGTGAATCAAAATCTTCTGCATCAAAGTTTAAAACTGTAATTTTTGATTTTTCTAAATGATTTTCCTCAATAAAAAGCTCCAAAGATTCTGTATTTCTTGAAGCTGCCATGATAGAAAACCCTTTCTGAATGTATTGTTTGATACATTGTTTGGCAACATCAGAATTGGCACCGAGAATGAGAACGGTTTTATTTTGATTCATCTCGCAAAGATATTTTTTAAACACGAATTTTACGAATGTTTTTGTGGATAACAGAAAAATTATGTTTAAAAATTAAACCATTAAGACTCAATTAAGAAGTTAAGTTGATTAAGAGATTCATCAATTTATTTAAAATGACAATGCAGTAAAAAAATTTCGGCGGAATGAACTTTGTTCACTCCGCCGAAACGAGTATGATAAAAAGAGTCAAATTCGACCTCTTTCTATAATTTATAAAGAAACTTTCAAAAGTTGCTTTTTCTTACCTTTTCTTCCAATGAAAAAAGTAGAATCTCCCGATTGAACTCCATTTGAAACCATAAACGGAACTTCATTGTCTTCATTATCTAATATTTCCTGATAATCGAAATCTCCATTTTGATTCACTCTGATAATATTAAGATTCGCTTTTTTAGTACTTGTTTGCCCAAACTGAATTCTGTCATTGCTCAGTTTTTTTACTTTTTCACCGGTGTTGATAAAAAAATAAGCATCATTCCCTACAGCTGTTGAAGTGTAAGAAATATAAGATTCATCTCCACCGGTTGCCTGTCTTTTATTGATATTTCTTGCCCAAACAATTTCGCCATTCGAGTTAATTCTTGCACTTACAATATCATCATAATGATAAATAGTTCGTGAATATCCACCGCCATTTGGTGCTGAATAATAATGTGAGGTAATATAAAATTCTTCTGCATTAAAAATAATATCTCCGTTTTGATTGGTAATTATTTTTCTAAAGGAAAGGTTTTTCAACTCTTTATCTTTGTCTTTCCCATATTTATCAATCATAAATTGTTCTGTAAACGGATTGTATTTTTTCTTTTTGATTTCTAAAGTAATTGGGTCAAGTTCAAAATAAGAAATTCCTTTAAATCGGTAATCTTTTCTGTCAGAATAAAAACCAATACATGCTAAACGGTCGTCATAAATAATAGGCTGCAATGAAGCTACAAAATGCTCATCAGAGTCAAAAGCTTGCGTTTTCTCGCTGTCAGCGGTTACACGGGTTAATTCATACTGGTATTTTCCGCCTTCTTTTTTCTTCTTTTGCTCATCAGTATATACTTTTCCAAGAATGTAAATCGTTTTTCCGTCTTTAGAAACATCTATATTTTCATAGATAAATTTTCGGTCTTTTATATCTCTTTTAAACGTATGGTCAATATTTTTCTGAAGCGATTTATCAAAAACAAACATACGATGAGTTTCTGCATTTCTATCTTTAATATCTACCGTAACCGCAAATGCAGTACGGTTTTCATTAACAATCATGCTTGCTCCGGAATCACCATCAAAACCTGCTGTCGTAAAAAAGGCGAACTGCTTTATTTCATCACTGTTTACTCTGAATAATTCTTTTTTTGTGAAATTAAAATCATTAATATTGGCAGACATTGCAGAGCAGATATAAGCTTTTTCATCTTTTTCATAAATAAAATCTATGATATTCACTTTGTCACCATCCATAATTACCCCTAAAACAGAACTTTGTTTTACAACTTTAGAGTATTTTATTTCATATTCAAATTCTTTAATCAACTTAAGGTCTGAATCGTAATGTTCGAAATAATAACCCGATCCGGAAGAAAAAACACCTCCAAAATAAGAACGAACGACAACCACTCCGCCTTTTCCGTCATCTTCTACAAGAACGATTGATGAGTTTTTGTATTCATCTTTAAAAACATCACTTTTTTTAATTTGAAATGGAATTTTCTGTGCAAAAGAAATAACGCTTAGCAAAGTAATAGCCAAGCAGAGAAGAGCTTTTTTCATGGTTTTGTTAGTCTTTTTATTAATTTTTGGCAAAGATATTATTAGAAAATGAATTTCACGAATATTTTTATGAATAACTGAAGAATTGTGCTTAAAAATTAAACCATTAAGACTCAGTTAAGAAGTTAAGAGATTTTCACTTCGTTTAGAATGATAATATTTAAAAAAATCGGCGCGGTGAACTTCTTTCACCGCGCCGATTCGCAATATTATGTAAAACTAAAAATTATTTCTTTTCAGTTTCTACTACTTCTTTTTTATCAGCAGCTTTCGTTGCTTTTTCACCAAAACGATTATCAGTAAATTCTCTTGAAATTGCTGCTTTCTCAAATTTAAGTTTTCCAGAAAGGGTTTCAATAACCACTCCATCCTCCTGAATCTGAGCAATTCTTCCGTGAAGACCAGAAGTAAGTACTACTCTGCTTCCCACCTTCAGCTCTTCTTGAAATTTTTTCTCCTGCTTTTGTTTTTTCATCTGAGGTCTAATCATTAGAAAATAAAATCCAATAACCATTACTCCCATCATCATCAACATGGTGGTAGAATTTCCTTGTGCAGGTGCTTGTAAAAATAAGGTTAACATATTCATGATATTAAGGTTGAATATTAGCATTAAACGTCAACTTTATCGGAGCATTTTCTACGTTAGCAAAAACATCAGCAAATTTTTGTACGCTTCCGTCAAAGTTTGTAGAGTCAAAGCTCAAAGTAATTTTTCCTTTTTTACCAGGCATAATCGGGTCTTTAGTAAATTCAGGAGCAGTACATCCGCATCCAGGCTTTACTTCAGAGATAATTAAAGGGTTTGTACCTGTATTGGTTACTTCGTAAACGTGGTTTACTTTTGCTCCTTTTTTAATATTACCAAAATCGAAATTGCTTTCAGATAATGCAATGGTAGTGGTAGGTTGGTTAGATTTAGCAACTGGTGCTGCTGCGGCAACTTCAGCTCCTGCAACAGTAGGAGTTACAGATGCTACTGTAGAATCAGCAGTAGGCGCATTTGTAGAGTCTACACCGATTGCTTCAGCGTTTTGTACTTCTTTATTTTCTTCTTTTTTACAAGAAACCAATCCGAATCCGATTACAGACAAAGCAATAATTGATAATGTCTTTTTCATATTAAATTAATTTTAATTTATATTCTATTTAAATCTTTACAATATTTATCTAAAATACCGTTGATGAATATATTAGAACGATCTGTTGCATATACTTTTGCAATCTCAATATATTCATTAATAATAACTCTTGAAGGGGTAAAAGGAAAATTGTCTAGCTCTGAAATAGCTGTCGTTAAAATAACTTTATCCATCAATCCTACTCTTTCCAAATCCCAGTTTTCTAGACGCTCAGAAAGTTTTTTCTCATTAATTTCCCAGTTATTCAAAGTATCTCTAAGAAGTTTGCTCGCAAAAGTTTTGTCTTCTTCATCTTTAATCATTTTAATTAAAGTGCGGCTTTCTTCATCTTCTTTCATAAAACCGATTGTTTTTTGAACCATCGAGTTGGCAATATGAATATCATCTGACCAAGTAAGTTCTCTATCGCTGATATAATCATGAAAATCATCATTTTCGGCAATATACCTTAAAAATAATTTTCCGATAAACTTTTGATCATCTTCAAAAGAATAACCATCTTCCTTCATAAAATCCTGATAACGCTTTCCTGCAGTCATACGTTGGAAAGTTTTCACCAACATGTCATCGTGCAAGTCCCATTTCAAATCTTTATGCTGACCAGAGAAATACAATCTCTCAGGGTTTTCATCAAGCTTTTTTAAAACCTGGTTATTAATAAATTTTTGATTGGGATTAACATCTGAATCAGTTTTAAAGTATTTGTTTTTACCAATTTCCATTTGATTTTCGGCAAGATCTCTCAGACCCACCAAAAAATTCAATTGAAAAATATAGAGATTATAGATTTTCTCTATTCCCGAAAACATGTTTTTTTCTAACACGTCAAATTTTATTGGGTTTTGGTAGTACGAATACACGGATTCTACTACTTTTTCACGGATTTGTCTTCTTCCTAACATTCAAAGAGCTTTTTATGCGTGCAAAGATACGAAATTTAAAATTTATGAAATTCTCAGTCTGCTTCAATTTTTGTAATTTTGTGAAACTTTATGAAAGCACTCAAAACTCTGAACCCTTACTTTTGGAAGCACAAAATATTATTGTTTTGGGGGTTACTATTCATCATCGCCAGTAATTTTTTTAATATATATAAGGTACAGTTCGTTGGAAAATCGGTTGACGAGCTCACAAAACATGGAAATCTGGGCTTTAACAAGCAAGTTTTAATCTACGTTGCCATTATTGTCGGCTGTTCTCTTCTTACCGGAATTTTCACTTTTATGATGCGACAAACCATCATCGTTGCATCACGAAGAATTGAATACGAACTGAAAAATAAAATCTATAGACATTATCAGGATTTATCGCTTACCGATTACAAGCAAACAACCATCGGAGACTTAATGAACAGATTAAGTGAAGATATTGTTGCGGTAAGAATGTATTTGGGACCTGGGGTAATGTACGTGGTCAACCTTGTTGTATTATTATTGATTACCAGTTTTTATATGATTAAAACTGATGCATCAATGACGGTTTGGACCTTACTGCCTCTTCCTATTTTATCGTATATTATATTTAAAGTAAGCTCAATTATTAATAAAAAATCAAAAGTGATGCAGAAAAGCCAGTCTGCGATTTCAACTTTTGTACAGGATAGTTTTTCGGGAATCAGAGTGGTAAAATACTTCGCAAAAGAAAAATACATCCAAAAAAATTATGGGATTAAAGTAAGCGATTATCAGGATAAGGCTTTAGATTTAGCAAAAACAGAAGCTTATTTCTTTACTATCATTTTATTTGTCATCGGATTATTAAATGTTTCAGTCATTCTTATTGGTGGACAAAAATATATTGCAGGCGAGCTTACCGTGGGTAAAATTGCAGATTTCTTTATGTACATCAACATTTTAATCTGGCCATTCTCGATGGTAGGTTGGGTAACATCAATTAACCAAAGAGCAGAAGCATCCATGCAGAGGATTAACGAGTTTTTGGAAAAGCAATCTGAGATTTATAATAAAAACTTTGAAAACTATCCTATTAAAGGAGATATCGAATTTAAAAACGTATCTTATGTTTACCCAAATACAGGAATTAAAGCATTAGATAATTTAAGCTTTACAATAGAAGCCGGAAAATCTTTAGCCATCATGGGAAAAACTGGTAGTGGAAAATCGACCATCGCTCTACTTCTTTGCAGGCTTATAGATCCTACAGAAGGTGAAATTCTGATTGACGGTAAAAACTTAAAAGATCACAATCTTGAAAATTACAGAAATTTCATTGGCTATATTCCTCAGGAAAGTTATCTTTTTTCAGATTCTATTGAGCATAATATCGGTTTCTCTATCGATAATCCTACACACGAAAAAGTGGTTGAATATTCTAAAATTGCAGATGTACATAAAAACATTGTTGAGTTTAAAGATCAGTACAAAACAATGGTGGGCGAACGTGGCGTGATGCTTTCGGGAGGTCAAAAACAGAGAATTTGTATTGCAAGAGCCTTAATAAAAGACCCAACTATCATTATTTTTGATGACTCACTATCTGCATTAGATACAGAAACGGAACAGAATATTCTTGAAAATATCGATACAAAAATCAATAACGCAACTTCCATAATTATCACACATAGAGAGTCTAGCGCACAAAGAGCAGACAAGATTCTTAATCTTAGTGAAATTAGCAATTCTGCAACCGCATAGCCAAAACATTTTGAATTGTTAAATAAATCATAAAAAAAACTTTGTGATTAAAAGAAATATTTTATATTTGTTCTTAACAAGATTTAAAAAAAATATCTAATAATGAGTGAATACAAGGAACGCCATGAAAATGAAATTTTCACTAAGGTGTTAAAAGCGGGAAGAAGAACTTATTTCTTTGATGTGCGAGAGACTAAAGCAGGAGATTATTATCTTACAATTACCGAAAGCAAAAAGAATTTCGGAGAGAATGGAGAAGCTACATTCGAGAAACATAAAATTTATCTTTACAAAGAAGATTTTAAAAGTTTTCAGGAGATGTTTAATGAGTCCACAGATTTCATCATTAATGAAAAGGGTGAGGATGTTATTTCAGAAAAGCATGATAAAGATTTCAAAAGCAAAACCTATACTATAGATTCTGACGAAGAAATTTAAATCTAAACATATCTAAAAAAAACACAAGCATCTGAAAAAAGATGCTTTTTTTATGCCGATTACATTTATTATAAGTTCTCAGACCTATCTTGTTATATCTAAAAATAAAAAAACGCATTTTCAAAAGAAAATGCGTTTACTGTGGGGTGAATGAGGGGTCTCGAACCCCCGACCTCCGGAACCACAATCCGGCGCTCTAACCAACTGAGCTACAATCACCGTTTTTGGTGGTGCAAATATAGGAAAGAATTTTTAATTACCAAACAATTCCATCAAAATTTTTCATTGCAATTAACTTTTCTGACGTAAACCCCTCAGCATAAGCAACTCCCGATAATCGCCCTAAATCTTGAGCTCGGTACGTTAGACTCTCATAAAAGTCTTTTGAGGTAATTGGCGTTTCAGGTTCTTTAGAAGTAGGATCATAAAACTGAGTTTTAAATGCCATACAAGCTTCAAGCTTTTTCTCAAGATGTTCTGAGATATCAATCACAAATTCTGGCTGTATATGTTTCCATTGAATATAATGGAATATTTGCTTCGGTCTCCACACTTCCTGAGTTTCTCCATCAAGAAGCGTTTCAACTTTTCTTAGACCAGCTAAAAAGCACGCATCAGACACTAATTTCGCTGCTTTTGCATGATCTGGATGTCTATCATCAATTGCATTAGCTAAGACGATTTCTGGCTGGTATTTGCGAATCATTTTTACAATCTCCATTTGGTATTCTTCAGAATTAACAAGAAAACCATCTTTTAACCCCAAATTCTCTCTTGCGGCAACACCCAAAATTTTTGCAGCTTCTGTAGCTTCTTCTTTTCTTGTTTGATCAGTTCCTCTTGTTCCGAGTTCTCCTTTTGTTAAATCAACGATAACACAAGTTTTTCCTTCTGAAATTAATTTAGCGAGTGTTCCGCCACATCCTAATTCTACATCATCTGGATGGGCTCCAAAAGCAAGTATATCTGTTTTCATAATTCAATAGTAATTTTAACAATACGATTGTCTGCTCAATTTTATTTAATACGTAAGCAGACCACTTATTAATTCAAAGATAAGATTTAAACAAAAACTTCCCAAACATTACGAATGGGAAGTTTATATATGAATAATTTAATTTTTAAATTATTTATTGATTTCTGCATTTAATTTTACAGCATCCTGATAAGAAGGATCTAGCTGTAAAGATTTTGCAACATAATCTTTAGCTTTAGCCAAATTTTTGTCTTTTTCAAGATATGCTACAGCAAAATAAGCATACGCAAGAGTTTGCTTGTTGGTTTCAACTTCAGCAGGTTTAACTGTTGAGATGAATTTCTCGTAAGAAATTTTTGCTGCTTCATGATTTCCTGCTTGTTGGTATGCATAACCTTGGCTGTAATATGCCGGTGCCCAATCTGGAAGCAATCCAATCATTTTTTGCCATGTTAAAACAGCTCCGTTCCAGTTTTTAGCATCTTGGTAAGCGTTTGCCAATTTGTACAAAGCATCAGAGTCTTGTGCGTTTGCCGCTACTAATTTTTTGAAAGATTCAATTTCCGGGCTTGTAGGTCCTGCATCAACAGAAGCTTGAGAAGCTCCTCCTCCATTGATTTTTGCAAGTTCCATATCCCACTTCATTGTTTCATCTTTAGCAGCTTTAGCTAAACCAATTTTTTGCTGTGCTTCTGCCTGTAAAGCTGATTTTTTAGCCGCATCAGTTTCAGTTTTAGCCAAACCAGCAGCAATTAATCCCATCAAACCTTGATCAGCAGGCTGAACTCTTGATTTTTCAGCTTTAGACACGAAAGAATCCATGTTTTGTTTTGCTTCTGCATATTGACCATCTGCATAATTCACATATGCTCTCAATTTAAATTTAATAGGGTCCTCAACTTTATCAAAGATTTTATCTAAAATCATTTTAGAGTTTGCGTAATCTTCATTAGTGAAGTACAATTTTGCAATCTCTAATTGAGTATAAGGATCTTCATCAGCATACTTTGTATAGTTAATCAAATCTTGAGTTGCTTTCGCATTCTCTTGATACTTAATGTCATAAGCCGCTAAAGCTTTGTAAGCAGGTGCATATGTTGGATCAGTAGAAATTGCTTTCTCAATACTTGTTTTAGCTTGTTGCCATTGTTGAGCTGCCATCCACAAAGTTCCGATTCTTGTATACACTGAAGCTTTATTTTTAGCTAATGGTAATGCGTGGTCGTATGCCGTCATTGCATCTCCAGGAACTCTTTTTAGTCTGTATGCATCTCCTAAAGTATAGTAATAGTATGCAGGAACTTCTTTTCTAGAAGCTCTTTCAATAGCTTTATTCAAAAATTGAATCGCTAAATCTGGAGCGTTATTTTTTTCAAATAAAGTCAATGCTTCAGCAGCTCTAAACAAAACTTCAGCATCTTTTTCCCTAGAATCTGTCACTATTTTCTGGATCTCTGCAATCGCAGATTTATCACCTTTACCTAATTTAACCGCCGCTAAACCAATTTGATTTAAGTAGCTTTTTTTATCTGCAGCCAAACCTTTATTGAAGTTTTCTGTAGCTGCTGCAAAATCGGGCTCACTTTGTCTTAAAAAAGTATTTCCTAGGTAGAAATAATTTTCTGCTGTAGGTTCTTTTGCAATCATAGACGTGAAATTGGTTTTCGCAGCCGCAAATTTATCGCTATCTATACTGTTAATACCATCCTGCAACGTCTGTGCAAAGGCAAAATTGGTAAAAAATACCACTGATGCTCCTAAAGCAATCTTCTTTACATTCATAATCATTATATCTTTCATTATTATTTTAAAATCTGTATTATAAAAATCCGAATTATAAATACACAATTTTCAGACCAATATAATAAATCGGTTTGAGAATTGATATTAATTTAATATTTTTTAACGAATCTGTACTTCTCTCGGGTAAATATTATAAGGTTGTAAACCTTCTTTCTGAACAATTTTCTGCCCCAAATGGGTACAAGAATATCTTATAAAACCATTAGCAATATTAAAACTACCTTCATTGGTAAGGAAATATAAAACTCTGGTGAATGGGTACTTCATCTCGCGAAGTCCACCAAAATCTGGAGAATATGTTTTTCCAGCACTGATAACCGGAAGTATTTTTATCATTCCCCTTAATTTCTCTGCTTCTTTATCGTAAGGCCTGCTGATTGTATTTAGCCCAATCACCCCAATTTTATTCGGGTATTTACTCAATTCTTCAATAACATTTACGCTTCCCGGAATAATTGAAAATTTCAAATCTTTAGGAAGTTTATTTAGTTTTTGAGCAACAAAATTAAGGTTACTAGAATTGGTTCCATCAAATACAAAATTCTTATCGTCAGACTGTAAACCGGAAGTTATTTCTTCCATGGTAATGCTTTCTTTTTCAGAATTTTTAGGCACAAAAAATACGACAGCATCTGCCGCAAATTTTGCAGGCTCCATTTTCATATCTACTTTATCTTCGTAGGCTTTAATCTCTTCGGAAGATAATACTTTAGACATCACTACAATTCTTGCCTTATTATTCAATAAATCAAGAAAACCTAAGTCTTCCTTTTTGGTCACCACTTTTATTTTAGTGTCCGGATAACTAATCATATACCCTTCTGCTAAAGCTTCTGTAACACTTTTAAAAGACTCATCCGTCAAAATTGTCATTTCCCCTTTATTATAGGATACTTTACTTTCTACTTTTTTTGAACAGTTTATGATTAAAACTGAGAAGAAAGCTAATAAAAAAAAGCGACTACTCTTCATCTTCGGCAGTATTTCTGAATTTTGATATTGCTCTCCAGATTCTGAAGATTCCATAAAGTATTAATACAGCTCCCAGAGCATATGCATATATTGGCTCGAGGAATTTATAAACCATCATTACGATTCCTAGGGCTACGTAACAAATTCCTGCGACTAAAGATAACCAGTTGAACATCATACAACAAAAATATTAAAAAAAATAAAAAGAGAAGCATAAGCTTCTCTTTTTTAATTATTATTTAAAATAAACTAATAACTTATTCTGGCGGTTGCATCGCTAATGGAAGTCTATATCTGTAACGTACAGATTGACCATTAATTTTTGCAGGAGCCCATTTGTTTTTAATCGATTTTACAGTTCTTACAGCTTCAGAATTAAAGTCAGGGTTTTTACCGCTCACTTTAACATCTGTAATACTACCATCTCTTTCAACAACAAAAGTAACTTCTCCTTTTACCACTCCATCTGCACCTTCAATAGCTGAACTATCAAAGTTTTCAGAAACTTTTCTTCTGAAAGCATTAATTCCTCCAGGGAATTCTGCAGTCTGCTCTACCTCAGTGTAAATCGCTTTTTCATCTACTTGTGGCTTAACTTCAGCTGTTGAAGCTTTAGTACCTGTAGATGGTGGTGGTGGTGGTGGCGTATAAGCAGGAGCTTTTACTCCTTCTTGAGAAACCGCACCAGTAGTCGTTTTTAACTGTTCAGAAATCGGAGGTGGTGGAGTCTCTATTTTAGGAGCTTTCACCGGTTCCGGAACTACGTTTTGAATAATTTCAATTTTCTCCTCTACCACTGGTGGTGGCGGTGGTGGTGGTTCCTCTTCCTTTGGTTGCTCTATGATAGGATCTTCTTCGATGATTTCCACCAAATCAGATTTTACCTCTACAGCTTCCTTTTCATTCATACTTTTAATAGTCATATAAATTAAAGGAGATAAAGCAGTAACCAAGAACAATCCTGTACCAATAATAAAAGACTTTGTCAGTAATCTAGGATACTGATGTCTAAGATCGTAAGCACCATATGCTTTATTTCTATTTTCAAATACAATCTCGTCTAAAGTAAGATTTTGACCGTATATATTTTCATCTGCCATTGTATTGCAAATTTAAATGTTAAACACTTTGCGGTAACCGAATTAGTTACCCACTTTCTTATCGTACACAGCTTTTTCATAAGGCTTAAGATCGGTTACCCCATATCTTTCGCTTTTTGTAATTGCCATCTCGTCAAGAATATCTACAAAGTTTTTATATACCGCATCATCCGTTGGCTTAATAATCACTGTAAACAGCTCTTTCTTTTTAGCTCTGGCTTTTGCTTGCTTGATAATTTCTCTAATCCCTTCTCTGTCAAAAGAAGTTTCAGTCATCGTCTGATCATTAAGACCTGCTTGGTCTTGCTGGTGCCAGAACACTCTGTTATCTTTTCCTAAAAGCAAAGTGATAGAATTGGATAAATCAATTTCGTTTGGTGGTGGTTGAGGCTTTGTAGGATCCGGTTTTGCCGGAAGCCCTAAATCCATCACATTGGGTTTACTAAACGTTGATGTAAACATAAAGAACATCAATAGTAAGAAATTAAGGTCAACCATTGGCGTCATATCGACGGCAGGGTTGTTTTTCTTGGAACGAACTTTGCCACCTTTGGCGCTCTTATCCTGTACTTGTACTTGTGCCATTTCTTATTCTTAATTATTCGTTAGGTTTACCTTCTTGTGACGTAATCAACCAAAATTTAAGAAAGTTAATATCTCTTAAACCCTCAAATAAACTTTTCACTTTAGGATATTCTGTTGTAACGTCACCTTTGATTGCTAATTTGTAATCAGGATTTACGCTTAAACTTTGTTCTACCCAGTCAGTTAACTGCTTATTTGTACTATCCATAGGAACCCCAGTAGGGCTCTTATAATTTTTTTGCTCATCTTCTGGCAAATCCAAATAGCTTCTCAATTGGCTCATAGGAACACCAATAGCTTGTACTTTTTGGAATGCAGCTTTTTGTTTATCATCAAAAGTAACTTTGTACTTTTCACCCATTTTTTCTAAAAGCTCTAATCTCTCTTTTGCATTTTCTACTGGCTGAAAATAAAATTTCCCGTCCGGAGTAGCGTTAATAGTCATTAAACTTGCATCAGGAAGTAACTTCTCTGAGATTGAAGATGGCGGTTTGATCTGCTCCACATCAGGTTTTTTGAACTGAGTGGTCATAATAAAGAACGTAAGTAGTAGGAACGTAACGTCACACATTGCCGTCATATCGGTCACTACACCATGTCTTTTTGGTTTAATTCTCGCCATTATTTATTATCTAATTATTAAAACTTCTTTTTTTTGTGTAAAAACACAGGATCACTATTTCTTAGTGAAATTCTGCAAAAGACTGCTGAATGCTCATAGCGATCTCATCGATCTTATAAGTCAATCCGTCAATTTTAGAAGTAAAGAAGTTGTAAAGAATAATCGCTACCGCAGAAGTACCAATACCTAAAGCTGTATTAATCAATGCTTCAGAAATACCAATTGATAAAGCAGCAGCATCAGGAGTACCACCACTAGCACCTAAAGCAAAGAACGCTCCAATCATCCCGATTACTGTTCCTAATAGTGCTACTAATGTTGCAACAGTACCTAAAGTAGAAAGAATCATCATATTTTTCTCCAACATTGGCATCTCAAGAGTTGTAGCTTCTTCGATAGCTTTGTTTAGAGCTACCATTTTCTGCTCTTTATTTAGAGTAGTATCGTGAGCTAAAGCTTTGTAAGTAATAAGACCTTCTTTTACAACGTTCCCTACAGAACCTTGCTGTCTGTCGCACTCTTCTAAAGCTTCGTCAACTTTATTGCTATTTAATAAGCTTCTTACTTTCACTACGAAGTTATCTACGTTACCTGCACCTGAAGCTTTGCTTAATACAAAATATCTTTCAAATGAGAAAACGATTACAATAATCATGAATGAAACCAAGAATGGTACAATAATCCCTCCCATATAAATCATACCCATAAACCCTAATGGATGTAAGTCTTTACGCTCTACATCTGTAAAGGCAGCTGAAAGTCCAGACAATTTTGGATCAGCCTTAAAATTACCAGGGTTACCTAAGACAAATAACCAAACACAAAATCCTAAAACCAAAAGGATAGGAAGAATTACAGCTGGATTAAGACCTCCTGCTTTTCTAGCAACTACTTGCTCATCATTTTTTGAAACATTCATTTCCATATTTAACTAAATTATATTGTTTTAAAATTTTAGAGTTGTAAAATAAAGGCAAAATTAATTAAAATACAATAGTATCATATAAGATTTTGCCTTTTTTTCATAATGATAATTTGATAAGATTCCGATATCGTAATTATCTTTGAATATTTTATTAATATTTGTTAATTTCACAAAATACGTTAGAAAATCAAAAATTTAAAACCTCTATTTTTTTGATTTTATCAATGTTAAATTTCTTTTAAATTACGATATTAACGATTTTTTTTGGTACTACGATGATTTTTTTAGGGGTTTTACCTTCTAAAAGCATTCCCATTTTCTCATTTTGAAGCACTAAATCCTCTACTTCTTTGGCTGATAATGTTGCAGGAAGAGCAATTTTAAATTTCATCTTACCATTTATGCTTACAGGGTACTCAATCTCATCTTCAACTAAATATTCTTCATTCAAAATTGGGAACTTTTCAAACTCAATTGAAGAGTTATGCCCCAGCAAATTCCATACCTCTTCACAAATATGTGGTGCGTAAGGGGAAACTATAACGGCTAAAGGCTGTAAAATATTGCGTTTGTTGCATTTTAATTTCTGTAATTCATTTACAGCAATCATAAATGATGACACAGAAGTGTTGAACGAGAAGTTTTCGATATCGTACACCACCTTCTTTATTAAGGTATGCAATACTTTATATTCTGCTTTTGTAGGTTCTTCTTCAGAAACTTCAAAAGTATCTTCATTGAAATAAAGATTCCAGAATTTTTTAAGGAAACCGTAAACTCCGCTTAATCCTTGTGTATTCCAAGGTTTTGATTGTTCTAATGGACCTAAGAACATTTCATACAATCTTAAACCATCTGCTCCATATTCTTCACAGATGTCATCAGGATTTACCACATTGTATTTAGACTTAGACATTTTTTCTACTTCACGACCTGTGATGTATTTTCCATCTTCTAAAATAAATTCTGCATCAGCATAATCTGGTCTCCAAGATTTGAACGCTTCAGTATCTAATTCATCAGATGTTCCTTTTAATAAAGATACATCAACATGAATTTCCTGAGTCTGATAATCTTTTGCTAGATTTTTAGATACAAACTGATTAGTCCCCTCAACTCTATATGCAAAAGCACTCATCCCCAAAATCATTCCCTGATTAATCAACTTTTGGAAAGGCTCATCATTTTTAATATATCCTCTGTCTTTTAAGAACATATTCCAGAAACGAGAATATAATAAGTGACCGGTTGCGTGCTCACTACCTCCGATATATAAATCTACTTGTCCCCAATAATCAGACAATTCCTTATTAGCAAAAACCTCATCATTTTTTGGATCCATATATCTAAGGAAATACCAAGAGCTTCCCGCCCAACCCGGCATTGTAGATAATTCTAATGGAAATACATTTTTATCATCTATTAAATTGGTATCAACAATTTTTTGGTTCGCTTCGTCCCAAGCAAAAGTCTTTGCATTTCCTAATGGCGGATCACCATCTTCAGTTGGCAAATATTTTTCAACTTCAGGAAGTTCTAAAGGCAATGCAGAATTTGGCAACGTGTAAGGCATTCCATCCTTATAGTATATAGGAACGGGCTCGCCCCAATATCTTTGTCTTGAGAAAATTGCATCACGCTGTCTGTAATTTGTAGTTCCGTGGCCAATTGCTTTCTTTTCAATAGCATCAATAATTAATGCTTTAGCCTCCTTATATTTTAATCCGTTTAAGAAATCAGAATTTACACAAACAGAATCTTTAGAATCAAAAGATTTTTCATGAATATCTTCTTCTGTTTCTACAACTTTTTTAATTTCTAAATTAAATTTTTTCGCAAATCTATGATCACGCTCGTCATGTGCAGGAACAGCCATTACAGCTCCCGTTCCGTAGCCCATCAATACATAATCTGAAATATAGATTGGCATCTTTTCCCCGCTAAACGGATTGATTGCATAACTTCCCGTGAAAGCACCTGAAACGTTTTTAACGTCAGACATTCTGTCCCTCTCAGTCTTTTTGGAAGTTTCTTCAATATAAGTATCAACTTCAGCTTTTTGAGTATCAGTCGTAATATTTTCCACTAAAGGATTTTCCGGAGCTAAAACCATAAATGTTGCTCCAAAAATTGTATCAGGTCTTGTGGTGAAAACTTCTACAATCTCGTCATGACCTTCAACATTAAATTTCACTTGAGCGCCTTGAGATTTCCCAATCCAGTATTCTTGAGAATCTTTTAAAGGTTGTGGCCAGTCTAAAGTTTTTAAACCTTGTAATAATCTTTCAGAGTAAGCAGAAATTCTCATGCTCCACTGCATCATTTTCTTTTGGAAAACAGGAAAACCTCCTCTTTCAGATTTTCCGTCTTTAATCTCATCGTTGGCTAAAACTGTTCCCAAAGCAGGACACCAGTTTACCGTCGTCTCCGCTCTGTAGGCTAAACGGTAATTTAGAAGGATATCTTCTTTATCTATTTCAGAAGCAGACTTCCATTCTTCTGCCGTAAAATTTAATTCGTCATTTTGATTGGCATTTAATCCTACTGTTCCTTTTTCTTCAAAATGCTTGATTAAAGTATCGATAGATTCTGCCTTGTCTGTATCTTTATTATACCAAGAATGGAACAATTCAATGAAAATCCATTGTGTCCATTTATAGTAAGAAGCGTCAGAAGTTCTCACTTCTCTACTCCAATCGAAAGAGAAACCAATTTTTCTTAACTGCTCTTCGTATCTTGTAATGTTTTGCTCAGTAGTAACAGCGGGGTGGGTTCCGGTTTGAATGGCATACTGCTCAGCAGGAAGCCCAAAACTATCGTAACCAACCGGGTGGAGAACATTAAACCCCTGATGTCTTTTATATCTCGCGTAAATATCTGACGCAATATATCCAAGCGGATGACCTACGTGAAGCCCCGCTCCCGACGGATACGGAAACATATCGAGAACATAAAATTTTGGTTTGTCTGTGTTATTGGAAGTCTTATACGTTTGGTTTTCTTCCCAGTATTTCTGCCACTTTTTTTCTATCTGCTGATGATCGTAAAACACTTTTTATTATAGATGTTAGATGTTAGACTTTAGATATTAGAATTAATTTCATTATCAATTCTCAATCTAGTTTCACAAAAATAATGATTATAAAATTAATGTAAATTGAATTTTTAATTAATTACAATGTAATTCTTATAAACAAAAAAAATCTCACCTTGCGATGAGATTATATATTAGAATTGAAACACTGATTATTATTGCGGAATTCTTTTAAAAGTATAGGTTGTAGACTTATAAATAGTAGGATCTGTAGTATCTTCAATTTTCAGATTTAACGTTTCTGCATCCAACAAAGTCACTTTACCTTTATCTGAAACAACAGTTCCCTGATATTTGATCTCGAAATTTTTCTCAGAAGAATTATATACATAGGAAAAATTACGCTGTGAAGTCGTAGTACAGGTTGGAGTCATACCAGCCATATCTCTATTTGTTCTTTGCCCAGACATATTTTCATTAAAAACCCACCTTCCTTCTTTCTGACAGTCTGTATACCCAATTTCGTCAGAAAAACCAATTCCATCTAAGGGAACTTGTGTTCTTACCTCTTTGGTAGGAGACCACGTTCCAACAATAGGAAATATCTGTTCTTGTACGTCGTCGTCGTTACATCCTGTAAAAGCTAATAATGATAATCCTGCAAATAATGCTAATTTCTTCATAGATCAAATTTTTCAAGGGTTAAAATTATGATTTTTTTTAAAAATCCAATCATTTTTTTTGAATTTTGAATTATAATTTACATTTCCTTAAAAATTCTCCGAAGAAAATACATTCACAAAGCGTTATATTTGCAAAAAAAAACACGTGCCAGAAGTTTCTATCATTACCCCTTGTTACAATTCGTCTCCTTTTTTAGAGGAAACAATCAGCTCGGTAATGAATCAAACGTTTACCGATTGGGAATGGCTCATTACAGATGATTTGTCGACAGATAACTCAGTTGAAATCATTCAAAGATATAAAGATCCTAGAATAAAATTAATTATTGCTAAAAAAAATGGTGGTGCAGGCCATGCTAGGAATCTATCATTACAAGAGGCCTCAGGAAGGTTTATTACTTTTCTTGACGCTGATGATTTTTGGGAACCCAACTTTCTTGAAGAAATGACTAACTTTATGAAGCGTAAAAATGCAGAAATTGCTTATTCTAATTATGCAAGATGTGATGAAAATTTAGTTCCAAAAATTGAAGATTTTAAAGCTGATAAAGAAGTTACTTTTAATAATTTGCTTAAAACCTGCAGATTTTCTCTTCTATCATCGATGTACGATTCACAAAGGGTGGGAAAAGAATATTTTCCGGAAGGTAGTAAAAGGGAAGACCATGTGATGTGGCTGAATTTATTAAAGAAAATTCCTGTAGGCAAACCACTTCCAAAAACAATGGCAAAATACAGGATGCGAGAAAACAGCATTTCTAGAAAAAAACAGAATATTGTAAAAGATCAGTATCTTGTTTATAAAGATTTCATGAAATTTTCTACCTTAAAATCTCTTTATTACACCGCAAACTGGGCATTAAACGGATTTATAAAATATTCGAAAATATTTAATTAATGGAGTATTCTAAAGAATTTAAAACAGCATTAAGCCAACTTTCACCGGTAGAAAAAGACCGATTAATTTTCAGATTATTAAGGAAGGATGAGATTTTATCTAAAAAATTATATTTTGAATTAATCGATCACGAAACCGTAGACCTGAAGCGTGATGCCATGGAAGAATTGATAAAAGAGAAAGTAGAATATGCTTCTAAATACATCAGCAATCAAAAATATTTCATCGGGCTCATCCGAAAAATAAGCTCACAAATTACAGAGCACGTAAAAGTAACGACTGACAAATTTGGAGACATTAGTTTAAACCTTTTACTAATCAACGAAATACTTGAAAGCAATGAAAAACTGAGCCGTCAGAGATTCAACGACATGTACAAACTTTATCTTTATATCATCAATAAAATCGTAAAAGCTTTAGCTTTAACTAAAAAACTAGATGAAGATTATTGGATGGAAATTGATGAATATCTTTCAGTTGCACACGACAAAATCACCAACAATATTTATCTTGAGAAACTATTTATCAATAACGGCGTAGACTTTAATTGGTTTAGCGTCGAAAGAATTCCAGAGCATTTTGATTTGATTATAAAAGATATTAAGAATCAGGGATTTTTAAAGTGATACAATTTTCTGAAGAATAAGCGTTGAAGACTCCGGCTGTCTATCTATAAATTGCTTTGCATTTTCAGACATTTCAATGAGTATTTTTTCATTTTTAAATACCTCTAAAACAAAATGAGCCGCTTCATTTTCATCCTCAAAAGACTTTCCTCCTTTAGCCGAAATTAACTGATCAGCTTCAGGGTTTTTCTTGTACTTATTGCCAAAAATCACAGGAACACCAAAGGTTGCCGCTTCCAAAATATTGTGAAGACCAGAATCGTGAAAACCACCTCCAACAACTGCAACATCAGCGTAAGAATAGAGTTTTGAAAGAAGCCCGATACTGTCGATGATGAGAGTTTGATAGTTGGAGGGCTGGAACGTTTTAGAGTTTTTTAATTCGCTGTATAAAATTGCGGTAGGGAAAATTTGCTTTAAGTTTTCTACTCTTTTCAAATCGTGAGGAGCGATAATTATTTTTAAATCCTGATTTTTCTCTGAAACTATTTTTGCAATTTTCTCTTCCGCCTGCCATGAACTTCCAAAGACCATTGCCTTTTCTTTTCCTATAAATTCTTCAACAAAATCAACATGATTATTTCTAAGTCTTAATTGCTTTACCCTATCAAATCGGGTATCTCCGGTTACCGAAGAGTTTAGTAGACCAATACTTTTAGCTAAAACATATGAATGCTGCGTCTGATGAAAAAACCAGCTTATATTCTGCTTCAGCTGTTTTACAAACCACTTCCCATAGGTGGTAAAAAAAGACTGGCTTTCATAAAATAATGCTGAAATCACAAACATTTTAATATTCTTCTCTTTAAGCTCATTCAAGAGATTATACCAGTAATCGTATTTAACGGTAAAAAACAACTCGCAATCAAACTGAGAGGTAAATTCTTTTATGGTATTTCTTCTATCGAAAGGAAGATAACAAATAGCATCTGCAATATGTTTTTTCTTAACTACATTTTCATATCCCGACGGAGAAAAAAAGGTAATTAAAATTTTATGAGTAGGAAACTCTTCTTTAAGTTTTTCTAAAACAGGAAGACCTTGCTCGTATTCTCCCAAGCTTGCGGCATGCATCCACAAGACTTTATCTGATGCAGAAAATGCTGTTTTCACAATCTCTAAAGATTGTTGTCGACCTTCAACTCCTTTTTTAGTTTTATCATTAAACAACGACAAAACCTTCATTCCTAAAATGAGACAGTTTACAAATATGTTGTATAAAAAAATCATTAGCTTTTCATTAAACCTCTAAAAAACTGAATTCCCCCAAAGATTACCGCTCCGTAAGCAATAGGACCACCTTTTCCGCTTGCCACAGAAACTAAGGTTACCACAAGACCACCTCCAAACCATAATCCACCATAGAGAATATCTTTATTAGCCTGTTTTTTTTCTATCACTTCTCTTTGGAACATTTGGTCTCTTCTCAATTTTTCAAGCCTTTTAGTTTCGTCATTCGACGTTTCTGAGAATTTAGGTAAAGAATTATAATATTCCTGATAATTGGTTACATTTTTAGTTTCAAACAATTCAGTTTCAAGTTGGGAAATAGGTTTTCCCTGAGCTTCAGAAAATGCAGTAATTAGCTTTTCTATTTCTTCATTGATTTGAATTCCTCTTCTTTTGATTTCAGAATATGCTAAAATTACCGTTTCTTCGGTATAGTATTGCCAGCTCACCAAAATCTCCGAGAGCTGAAACCCTTTTGAACTTGAGATTTGAGCTAATGTTTTTGTGGTTTTCATTATTAGTTAAAAAAAATATATTGGTTTTTATTCATAAATATAAGCTGTGACAATCGCAACCATTACACTTATAAAAATAAAGGGAATAAATAATAAGATATGAACTCTCGCTTTTGAATCAGCATTAAAACTATATCTTATCGTATAATCATGAAGGTTTAAAAACAGAAGTACAATGAGAAACAGAAGCCATTTCATCAAAAAAATCATGATGAAAAATTGAGTTTCACCGTTTGCCGTGGTAATCTCAACTGGAAAATTTCCAGACTCGGGATTTCTGGTAATAAAATAGAAAGCTATGTAAAATATCAATGATAAAATAGGCAGAAAATAAATAAATCTTTTTCCGCTAAAAGAATCCGGTTTCCCTTCAAAATCAAAATGGGTAGGGATTTTTTCCGGAAGTTTTTTAAATACTCTTACAGTATAAATCCATAAAAAAAGGATTAACACCAAAGTCAGCACATCAAAAACAAAAAAAATAACGCTTTCCATAAGAGATTTATAGAACGCTTTTAATCACCCTTAGTTTGTGCGTATGTTTATTCATCTCTTTATTAAAAATACCACTAGAATCGAGCGTATCTATTCTCACTTTTCCGGAAGCGTGAATTATTTTTTGGTTTTCTAGCATAATTCCGACATGGATAATTTTGCCTTCGGAATTTTCAAAAAAGGCTAAATCTCCTGGCTGGCTTTCTTCTACAAAACTCAAAGTCTCCCCCACTTCTGCCTGCTGATAAGTATCTCTGGGCATTTTTACATTGTGAATTTTATAAACTAATTGTACAAAACCAGAGCAGTCGACTGCAAAAAAACTTTTCCCACCCCATAAATAAGGGATGTTGAGAAATTCTTTTGCCGTCAAAGCAATACTTTCACGAGTATCGTGGCTTCTTCTCGATGCAACCGCCGGAAACTCTACTTCAGAACCCATTGACAAAAGCGTTTTTCCCTCCAGAGTCATTACCGACGAAAAATCTTCGGTAATTAAATTTACTTTTCTATTACTAAGATATTCTTCAGTGACGGGTTTAATTTGCTTGGTGTCCATCCAGCCTTCATAACCGTCGTAGTGCATTTTTATTTTCGTCCAGTTTTTATTTACTTCCAAAATATCAGCACTCTCACCATACAAAATTTCGGTAACGATTTCTGCTTTATCTGAATTTTCAGCACGAACAGGCGCGACAGTTACTGTACAAATTCCTTTATTCATTGTATTTTATTAAAAGGTCAGCTATAGGTTGAGGTTTAGAAAAATAACGCTGTAAAATTCTTAACCTTACACTCAACCTCAAATTATTTCCTTCTGAGGAAATTTACTCCGTCACGCAAAGGTAAAATAAGATTTTCAAAATCTTCATCTTTTGCCACCAAATCATTAAGCTCTTTAATGACCTGCGTAGATTTTTGCTTAGGGTTTTCTTCTAAAACTTTACCATACCAAAGTACATTATCAAATAGGATAACAGAACCCGATTTTGTTCTTGGTTTAATTAATCTAAAATATTCTGCATAATTTTCTTTATCAGCATCAATAAAAATCAAATCAAAAACCTCATCGGTATTTCGCAGAAACTCTTTTGCATCCTGAATTTGAAAATTAATTTGTGTTGAAAATTTACTTTCAGAGAAATATTTTTTGGGAAGGTAAGCCAAATCTTCATTAACATCAAGGGTCGTTATTTTCCCATCAGAAGAAAGGCCTTCTGCCAAACAAAGCGTAGCATATCCTGTAAAAGTACCTATTTCTAAAACATTTTTAGGATTTAGCATTTTAGAAACAATCGTTAAAAGCCTTCCCTGCTGATAACCGGAAATCATATGCGGCTGAGTGGTTTTCTGAAAAGTTTCTCTTCTTAATTTTTTAAGATTTTCAGGCTCAGAAGAAGCGTGATTTTCCAAATATCGATCCATTTCAGGATTTTTTTCTTCAAAAAAACTCATTATTTTTTTTATTTGTTCAAATTTAATTAAAATAATTCGGTGTCTTGCTACGAATGCTTCTCAAAAAAACATCCGTAAAAATACGGATTGTTTTGTTGATGAAAGCTCAATAACTTTGCGGCACTGCAAAAACAGAGAAGGAGGTAAAAATACTTAAATGAAGATGATGAAAACAAATTTATTACCCGTGAATGACGATAAGAATTACACGACCACCAAGTCATCCACAAAACATAGTTTCCCAAAAAGAAAACGCAGTTATTTCTGGGATCAAATTATAAAACTCTTGAAAAAAGAAGATGTAGTTTGACAAAAAAAAATTCCGATAATCACTTATCGGAATTTTTTATTTAAATTTTGTCTTATTACTTCTTAGGAGCAATATCCATCAATTTCATAAACTCATCTAGCTTAGGCATGATGATAATTTCTGTTCTTCTGTTCTCAGCTCTTCCAGAAACACTCATGTTTGTTGCTTTAGGATTGTATTCTGAACGACCACCCGCTGTAATTCTTGCAGGATCTACTCCAAACTGACTTTGCAATACTTTAGCAATTGCTGTACCTCTCAATGCAGAAAGATCCCAGTTGTCTCTTGGCACGTTTGCAGAGTTTAATGGTGCGTTATCTGTATTTCCTTCAATCAATACAGAATATTTATCATAATCGTTGATCACTTTTGCTACTTTTCCTATAACTTCCTGAGCTGCAGGTAAAACATTGAAGTCACCAGTTTTGTACAACAATTTATCTGATAATGAAATCATTACAACACCTTTAAGAACTTTTACCTGAACATCCTGATCAGCCATATTATCCAAAGATCTTTTTAGCTTGTTTGATAACGCTAAATTTAAGCTGTCATTTTTCGCATTTGCAGAAATAAGCTGTTTGATATACGAGTTTGATGCATTAATCTCACCAACCAATTTATCAATATTCGATGAGCTCTTTCCTGTATTTGAAAGACAAGCATCCAAAGATGATTTCAAAGCATCGTGCTGACTTTTTAATAAGTTATTTTCCGCCGCCAATGTAGAATTCTGACCTTTCAAATCCTGAATTTCACGTTGTCTCTCTCCAATATTTTCAATACACTGTTTGTAGTTGCCACTTAGGGCATCATACTGCTTCTTACTAACGCAAGATGTCATTCCCAACACCACTACTGAAGCTAATAAAACTTTAAAAATCTTCATAAATAAACTTTTTAAACGATTTCAAAGGTAACAAAATTCATTTTAATAAATAGGATTATCTTTGTACAAAAGAAATTCTGAGCACTATGATTACACGATTCGCTTTCAAAAAACAGCTTCAAAATCTTGCTCAGTCGTCAGACAAATCCACCTATCTTTTGGCCATAAGCGGAGGTGCAGATTCTATGGTTTTAGCGTATCTTTTTAATGAGTTACGAGATTTGGGTTACGAGTTTCAGATTGCTCATATTAATTATCAACTTCGAGGTAAAGATTCTGTTTCCGATCAAAAAGTAGTGGAAGATTTCTGTAAAAAGAACCATATTAAATTTCATTTATATGAAGTTTCGGAGATTGATAACAAGCCTGAAAATTCTATTCAGCTTTGGGCGAGAGAAATTCGTTATCAGTTTTTCAGAAAAATTCAGGAGCAAGAGAATTTAGATTTCTTGGTAACAGCTCATCACTTAAATGACCAGCTGGAAACCTTTATCATTAATTTATCAAAAGCTTCGGGCATCAATGGTTTAAGCGGAATTCCTGCCAATGAAAATAATATCCTCAGACCACTATTAAATTTTTCAAAAGAAGAGATTTACCATTTTGCAGAAGAAAATAAGATTGAATTTCGTGAAGACCTTTCCAACAAAAAAAGTGATTATCTAAGAAATAAAATACGAAACGAAATTGTTCCTAAATTATCTGAAACCAATGAAAACTTTCTGGAAAATTTTGCTAAAAGTATTTCCTATTTAAATCAAACAAAAGATTTTGTACAAAAACAAATTCAGGAGATTGAAACAAAGCTTTTAATTAGCGATAAAGAATATAAAATTTTATCGAAAGAAAAACTTGCTTTGGAAAGTGATTTTGTAAAGTTTGAGATTTTTAAAAAACATGGATTTACACAGCCTGAAGAAAATGAAAAAATCTTCTTGGCAGAAACGGGAAGTTCATTTTATTCGAAAGAATTCAAATTAACGATCAATAGAAAAGAATTGATTTTCAGTAATTTAAATTCAAAAAACACAATTTATAAAGAAATCATTTTAACTAATGGTCTTGATTTGAATCAAAACAGATTAAACATTGATATTTCTAAGCACATCAATGCGCCAAAAGATTTCATCTGGCAATTTGATGCTGAAAAACTTATTTTCCCACTGAAATTAAGAACAAAAAAAGAGGGTGACATTTTTTATCCTGTAAAATTTGCAGGAAAAAAGAAAGTATCCAAATTTTTTAAAGACGAAAAAATCTCTGTTTTAGAAAAAGAAAAAATCTGGATTTTGTGCGACGGTGAAGATCAGGTTTTAGGAATAATTCCTTACCGACAAGACCGCAGATTTCAGGCAAACAACGATACACCCAAAAAAGTAATTGTACAATGGATAGAAGAACTGCCAATTCTTTAGCCATCGAAGATTTTATAGCAGATAGCAACGCAGCCTTTGGTATTTTATACCAACAGTATTTTGTCTTTACCAAAAGATTCATCCTCAATAACAAAGGAGGTTTGGAAGACGCAGAAGATGTTTTCCAGGATTCTTTGTTGATTCTTTATGAGAAACTAAATGCCGATCATTTTGAAGTCTACACCTGTCTTGGCAATTATATTGTGGGGATTTCTAAAAATCTGTGGTTGAAAAAACTAAAAAACAGAAGTTTTTATATTGAATTTCCTGACACTTATTTTATAGAACATCAACAGGAAATAAATTCGGCGATAGAAAACGAAAAATATTACTGGGAAAAACTTACCGGCTACCTACAATCTATATCTGTTCATTGCCAAAATCTGATTCATGATATTTTCATCCGAAATAAAAGCATTGAGGAGATTCAAGATAAATATCAATATTCTAGCAAGCATAATGCGCAAAACCAAAAGTACAAATGCGTAGAACAGATTCGAAAAATAAAAAACGAAAGTTTTCAACCTGAAAATCAATAAATTAAAACAAATCACTTGACTCTCGGGTGATTTTTTCTTTTTCTGAGGAACTTAATTAGTAGCTGTTCGTTTTTGGCTGATTGATTGGCATTCAACATCTCCAAAAGCTAATAATGTATCATTAAACACTAACAAGAACTTAAAAAACAATTATTATGTTCAAAACAATTATATACAGTATTTTCCTGTTCATAGGGATTTCTGTAAGTGCGCAAGAAGCAAAAGGCATCAATTTTCAAAATGTAAACTTGGAAGAAGCAAAAAAGATTGCCCAAAAAGAAAACAAACTCATCTTTATCGATTTATTTACCACCTGGTGTGGCCCATGTAAACTGATGAAGAAGAATACATTTCCCGATGAGAAACTGGGAGAATTTTTTAATGAACATTTTGTAAATCTCGCAATAGATGCTGAAAATAATAAAGAAGGCATTGAATTGGTGAAGAAATTCAGAATCACAAATTACCCTTCATTTCTGTTTTTGGATGGCAAAGGTAAACTTGTACAATATGATTTTGGATATTATAATGCCCAGCAATTTTTACAGGTAGGAAATGCGGTACTTCAAAAAAGCATGACCAGCAAAAAACCTAAGAGCGCAATGAAAGCTATCGATCAGGTAAAAGGGAAAATGGTGGGAGACAAAATAAAAAACTTCACTGCAAAAGATCAGTTTGGTGAATCATTTTCTTTGAATAATCAAAAACAAAAAATCATTCTGGTATTTATCCGCGGACAATGGTGCCCTTACTGTAATCAATATGTGAAAGATTTACAAGACCTTTCTCCTGAATTACAAAACAAAAATGCAAAGCTGGTGATTATCTCCCCAGAGAAACCCGAGTTTATTGAAAAAACGATCGAGAAAACCAATACAAAATATACCGTTTTATATGATGAAGGGTACAAAATAGCCGAAGCATTTGATGTTTTATACACTCCTGATCAAAAAACTTTGGAGTTTTACAACTCAAAATTAAAGGATGATTTTGCCAACAGTAGATCAGACCAATCTGGAAGGCTTCCAGTTTCTGCGACTTTCATTCTCAATGAAAACAAAGAAATTACCTGGAGACACTTTGATCCAGATTATAAAGTAAGAGCATCTACAGTAGATATTCTTTCACAATTATAATAACTTCAAACGTAACGAAAACCTCTTGTTTCGGGCATCTTATCCTTTCAAAATTGGCAACAAATTACAGATTACACCGGGTTTATTGAGTATTTATCATCTTTCAAAAGATAAATTTACCAGTGATGAAGGTGTACAAAGAACGATAGAAGATTCGGAAGGACTTACGGTTAATGGAAATTTATTTCTCAACTACAAAATCAATGAAAGCAATGGTTTTCAACTCGGTATAGGAGCACCATTTCTGGTACGTGATGTAAGACCTGATGGTTTAACGCGACGTTTTGTCGCTAATCTTGAATACGGTTTTACATTTTAACCCAGAAGCTCACTACCAAATACAAATTAAACTTGGGTAAAACATTTTAAACGTTTATTTTTGTAGGTATCTATAATCTTTTTAATTAAATATCATTTTAATGTATGCGATCTAATACAATTCTGAAATTCTTTACATTGACATTTCTTTTCCTTTTTATAGGAATTTCGGCACAAATAAAAAATCCAGTAAAATTCAAATTCACCGTCAACGAATTGGGTAACAACCAATACGAAGCCGTTTTGAATGCAACGCTTGAAAGCGGATGGCACATTTACTCTAGAGATATCCCAGAAGATACAGGGATTCCTACAGAATATATAGTTTCTGGTAAAAATATAGAACTGATTGGTAAATTTCAGGAAGTTGGGAAAAAGCATGAAGAATTTTCGGAAGCTTTTGGTGGAACGATTATCTACTATTCAAATTCTGCAGGTTTTAAGCAAAAATTTAAACTAAAAGACCCCACAAAAGTAGGAGACGTAGTTGCTGAAATCACGTATCAGACTTGTGATGACAGAGTTTGTTTGGCTCCGAATACTTTAGAATTCAATAAAAAAATAACTCCAACAGGAGCGACAGAAGAAACTCTAGCTGATGATAAAACTGAGGCAACTAAAGATTCTGCCAAAGTTGTAGAAACTCTTACCGGAAATCCTGTAAAAGGAGATTCTACCATCGTTGAGGCTTCAAAATTAGACCCTAAACAATTAAAAGTAGCGTCAATTGACATCTCAAAACCATTAACAGATTGCGGAACTGGCTCTTCAAAAATAGCTGAAAATTACTGGACGTATCTTTTACTAGGCTTCATCGGCGGTTTAATTGCTTTGTTGACGCCATGCGTCTTTCCGATGATTCCGCTTACCGTTTCTTTCTTTACAAAAGGAAATAAAAATCCGGCAAAAGGTAAAAGAGATGCTTTGGTTTACGGGTTTTTCATTCTTGTGATTTTTGTTTCACTAAGTATTCCATTCCATTTAATTGATGGAATTGCAGGAAATGTCTTCAACGAAATTTCGACCAATGTTTGGTTAAATATTGTATTCTTTATCATCTTTATTTTCTTCGCAGGAAGTTTCTTCGGATATTATGACATTACATTACCAAGCTCTATCGCCAACAAATCTTCAAAAGCAGAAGAAACTGGCGGTATCATTGGTATATTCTTTATGGCTTTAACTTTAGTTATCGTCTCTTTCTCTTGTACAGGACCTATTTTAGGAGGTTTATTGGGAAGCGCCATTACAGGTTCGGCAAACGTTCCTATGCTACTTACTTTTGCTTTAGCAGGTTTCGGATCGGCTTGGGCAATTGTTTTCGGATTGCTGGCACTTTTCCCACAAGCTTTACAAAGTCTTCCAAAATCTGGAGGATGGATGAATACCGTGAAAGTTGTTTTAGGTTTTGTAGAATTGGCTTTAGCTTTAAAATTCTTATCAAAAGCAGATTTAGTATCTAAAACATTCTTAATTAAAAGAGAACTTTTCATCGCAATCTGGATTGTGATTGCCATCGGATTGGTTATTTATTTATTCGGATTAATAAGATTCCCTCACGATGACAAAAAGCCGAAAATCTCTATAACAAGAAAAATTATTGGAGTTTTAGGAATTGGTTTTGTAGTATATTTAATTCAAGGATTAGTTCCTGCAGAAAGACCAAAACTATCATTATTAAGCGGAATTTTGCCTCCATTGAATGTTAGCTATTTCCACAATGAAAAAGACGGAATTTTGGGAATGCACCCGGAACATGATTTCTTTAACGCTATAGAATTGGCAAAAAAAGAAAACAAACCAATCCTTATTGACTTCACTGGTTACGGTTGTGAAAACTGTAGAAAAATGGAGGAATTCGTTTGGAGCGAACCAGACATTTTACCAATTCTTCAGAACGATGTTGTTCTTGCTTCTCTTTATGTAGACGACAAAGAAGAACTTCCTGAAGACCAAAAAACCAAAATTGATTTGGGAGACGGGCAGGTGAAAAAAGTAAAAACAATTGGCGACAGATGGAGTTTGTTCCAGACCGCTAATTTTAATAATAATTCTCAACCACACTACGTTCTTTTGACTCCGGATGGAAAAGTAATCAATACTCCCGTTTCTGGTTACATGGAAAAAGAGAAGTTTAAAAAATTCTTAGAATGCGGTGTTAATTATTTTAAGAATAATAAATAAGACAACCCATTATAAATTTAAGCCTTATCAATTCATTTTGATAAGGCTTTTTTAATGAAAACACCAATCAATTACCAAATCAAAATTTATTTTAACAATTTAACACTAAAGCTAATGTTTAGGTATAAACTTTGCATCGAATCAATTTAAAGTGAAATAAAATTTCATTGATTTTAAAAATTCGTTCAACATTTAAAAAACTGAATTATGGCTGAAGTTATTACCCAAGAAAAATCTAAAGGCAAACAAAACAAGAAACTCATTAAAATCGATATGACACCGATGGTCGATTTAAATTTTTTACTCTTAATGTTTTTTATGTTTACATCAAGTTTTTCAAAACCCAACGTGATGGATTTAGGCTTGCCTGCAAAAAATGATGATCCATATCCTACAAATTACAATATTGATGAGAAAAATCAAATCACCTTTATCATCGGAGAAAATAACCGTATTTTTTATCATCAAAGCAATGAAAATGACCTTACAGAAGCTGGTTTAAAAGAAACAGACTATAGCGGAGTAAACGTTTCTAAAATTATTTCTAAAGCCTATGAGAACGCTCCGAAAAAAGAAATTTTCACCATTATTGTAAAACCTACAGATGATGCTAATTATAAAAATTTCGTTGATATGATGGATAATATTTCGATTTCTAAAAAAGAACGTTACGGAATAAGTGACATCAAACCTTGGGAAAAGAAAGTTTATGAAAACGTAATAAAATAAACTTCTAGGGAATACAAATTCCTAGTTTCAAAGTACACTTATTTATATTTTTTCCCACCAATGCACAAATCTTATTCAGTAAAATATTCGTGTTTGAGTGGCTAATAAATTTTAAAAACCTCAGAGCATTTTTATAATGCTCTTTTTTTATATAAATTTGAGCGTAAAAAAATTCAAACCATGATGAAAAACATTTTAATTGCAGCCGGAATCGGAATTCTAAGCTTTTCATGCTCAAAGAAAGAAACTACAGAAGTTAACAACAAAGTTGACAGCACAAAAATTGTAGATTCCATTAATGCAGCAAGAACAAAACTGAACGACAGCATTAAAGCCAAAAACAGTGAAAATCGCTTTAAAGATTTTAACGGAACACATGCATTCACTTATCAGAATGACAGTTCACTCAAATACTCAGGAACTGTAAAGTTTACACAAATTGAGGGTGAAAGAGATAATTATGATGTTTCAGGAAGTATTAAATCAGGAAATAATTCGGTAACTATTAAAGGTTTTATACAAGTCGTTTCACCAAAACACATGAATTTTACCGGTGAGATTACACAAAAAATCACTGAAAATGACAACGGAAAACCATACACCAGAAAAGGCACCAAAACTTTTGCTTCTAAAGACGGCGGAAAAACATACAGACTTCAGGATATGGTAAATGGTTCAGGATTTGTAGACTATATCGATATTAAATACTAAAATATTAAAGCTATGCTCAATTTTGAAAAAAAAGGAAACGGAAAAGAAACATTAGTTCTACTTCATGGTTTTATGGAAAACATTTCAATCTGGAGCGATTTGGAGAAAAAACTTTCCGCAGATTTTACTTTACTGAAAATAGATCTTCCGGGACATGGGAAATCGGATATTTTAGCTGAAGTTCATACCATGGAAATGATGGCTGAAGAAGTAAAAAAAGTTTTAGATGATCAAAATTTAAAAAATGTCCATTTGCTTGGTCACTCAATGGGTGGCTATGTTTCTTTGGCGTTTGCCGAGCAATTTTCGGAGTATTTAAAGAGTCTTACTTTATTTTTCTCTACCTACTTTCCGGATGATGAAGAGAAAAAAGAGCAGCGTAAAAAAAGCTACCGAGTGATAAAAGATGCTTTTGCACATTATGCAAGAGTAGGAATTCCGAATTTATTTAATCCTAACGAAAGAGACGTTCTGGAAGGAAAAATAGAGACCGCTTTGGAAGTTGCCCTTTCAACGAATAATCTTGGAGCTTTGGCTTGTGTAAAAGGAATGGTGGAAAGAACCGATAAAAAACATATTTTAGAAAACTTGGAATGTAAAATTCTAGTTCTTGCCGGAAAACATGACAATGCCGTAAAAACAGAAAACACCATTAAAAACCTTCCAGACCGCACCAATATTAAATCATACGTACTTGACTGTGGACACAACGGACATTGGGAAAAACCTTCTATCTGTGCCGAAATTATCAATACTGAACTTCTGCATCATTTACCAAAAAAATTGGTTCTTTAAAATCATTTATCAATCTTGAGTTCCGTTTATATATAAAATCATATCTTAGTAAGGCTTAAATTTTTCAATGAATTTATTTTCTTTCAAAAAAAAGAAACCCATTATAGGACTTACACTTTCCGGCGGCGGAATGCGGGGAATTGCCCACATTGCTGTTCTAAAAGCACTGGAAGAATACAACCTTAAACCGGATATTATTTCGGGAACAAGCGCGGGCTCTATTGTTGGCGCATTTTACTCATTCGGAAAAACACCTGACGAAATGATGGAGATTGTAAGACAAACCACATTTTTTTCACGTTCATATCTTAAGCTTTCCAAAAACGGAATTTTTAGTTCAAAATTTATTCTTAAACTTTTTAATGACCATTTTCCTGAAGATGATTTTAAGATTTTAAAAATTCCGATGTATGTTGCGGCTACAGAAATGACTCACGGCATTGTAGATTTTTTCTCTGAAGGTGAGCTTTTTGGGCCTCTCTTGGCTTCATCAAGCGTACCTTTTGTTTTACCTCCTGTAAAGATTGGTGAGAAAATTTATGTAGATGGCGGAGTTTTAGATAATCTTCCGATAGAACCGATTATTGACAAATGCGATTTTCTGATTGCTTCACATGTCAATTCCATCAGCTATGACGGGCTTGAAAACATGAGTCTCATGAAAGAATTTGACCGTATTTTACATTTAGCCATCGCCAAATCTGTTTACTCGAAAGTAAGCCATTGTGATATATTTTTAGACCCACCCAAGATGACCAAATTCAGTCTTTTCAATAAAAAGTTTCTGGATGTGATGTTTCAGGAAGTGTACGAATATACCTGTAACGAACTTGAGGAAAGAGGTTATAAGAAATTATAATTGTTAATTTTTAATTGTCAATTGTTAATTATTGTAACTAATTACAAATTCTCTTCGGCAATTCTGCTTTTAAAGGTTTCGATGGTGTCTGGTAAAGATTCCATAGATTTTCCTCCTGCAGCATTGATATGACCTCCTCCACTGAAATATTTTCTTGAAAACTGGTTAACATCGACCTCATCTTTACTTCTGAAAGAAATTTTAATGAAATCTTCATATAAATCTTCCATAAAGAATGCAGCCATTCTTACTCCGACAATACTCAGTCCGTAATTTACAAAACCTTCTGTATCGCCTTTCTGGAAGCCATATTCCTGAAGTTCCTTTCTTGTTAAATATAAAACCGCCACTTTTCCGTCATTCACCACTTCTATTCTACCAAGAATTAGCGCCAGTAAATGTAAACGTGAAACGGTATTGGTATCCCAAGTATTAGATGTAATGACAGATGGGTCTGCTCCTTTTTCAATTAAATTAGCAACAATTCTATGCGTAGTCGCACTTGTAGAACGGAAACGGAAACCTCCTGTATCGGTCATAATACCCGTGTAAAGGCATTCTGCAATATCTTTATTAACTAAATCTTCATCATTCATCGCTTCAATGAAATGATAAACCATCTGGCAAGTCGCCGGAATAACGGTATCCGAATACACGAAATCAAAATCTTCGGGTTGCTGATGATGGTCGATAAGGATTTTTTTTGCCTTTGCTCTCATTAACCAATCTCCTAAAATCCCAATTCTTGCCGGAGAATTAAAATCAAGGCAGAAAATAACATCGGCTTCATTAATAATATCAAAAGCTATTTTTCTTTTGTATTCGCCTACAATATTTTTTTTCGCTTCGGGCATCCATTTCAAAAACTTAGGAAAATCGTTGGGAACAACAACTTCAGCTTCTAAACCTTTAGCTTTTAAGTAATGTTTTAAGCCTAAACTAGAGCCAATAGCATCTCCATCCGGATTGTAATGGGTAAGAATAACAATTTTATTTTCCGGTACTAGAAGTTGCTTGATTTCTAAAAGTTCTGCAGGTGTAAACATTTTCTTTAAATTTGAGTTTCCAAAGATAAAGGTTTTAAACGGAATGAATAGTAAATATAAAACAGCATGCGCTCAGTTTTTTCATTAACCTATCTATAAATCAATTAAAAATATTTCAAAAAAAGAAAGGTAATATTTGTATCTAATAAAAAAATTGATATCTTTGCAACCTGAAAATTAATAGATAATTACGACTAAAATATATAGTAATGAGTAAAAGAACGTTCCAGCCATCAGAAAGAAAGAAAAGAAACAAACACGGTTTCAGAGAAAGAATGTCTACACCAAACGGTAGAAGAGTTTTAGCTGCAAGAAGAGCTAAAGGCAGAAAAAGCCTTTCAGTAAGTTCTGCAAGAGCTAAAAGATAATTCTTTAGTTACAATATACAGATTATGCTTGAAAAGTACTTTTTCAGGCATTTTTTGTTGTTAAAATATCTTAATTTTTAGGTTTATAAAATATCTTTTTTTATTTTTAAAATCTGAAAAAAGAGCTTTCTGTAAAGCCTATAAAAATTAAATTTATGCCACATACAAATACCACCGGAGACATCATTGTAAGCCTGGAACACGCAAAGATTGCCCAAAAAAGTTTCACGGTACTTTCTGACGTCAACCTTACTATAAAAAAAGGAAGATTCTGCTATCTTATCGGAAAAACAGGCTCCGGAAAAAGCTCTCTTTTGAAAACCCTTTACGGACACATCCCATTGGTTTCAGGGAAAGCAGTAGTTGTAGGTTTTGATTTGGCTAAATTAAAAGCATCAGAAGTTCCTAACCTAAGAAGAAAGTTAGGGATTGTTTTCCAAGACTTTCAGTTGCTTTCTGACAGAACGGTTGAGAAAAATTTAAAATTTGTTTTAGAAGCTACAGGATGGAGCGACAAAACAAAAATTGACGAGCGTATCAATGAAGTGCTTTCAAGTGTAAACATGAAAGGCAAAAAGCACAAAATGCCGCATGAACTTTCTGGTGGAGAACAACAACGTATCGCCATTGCAAGAGCTCTTCTGAATCACCCTGACTTAATCTTAGCGGATGAGCCAACAGGAAATTTAGACCCTGAAACTTCTAACGAAATTATGACGCTGCTGAAAAAAGTAGCTGAAGAAAATCACGCCGCTGTCGTAATGGCAACCCATGATTATCATATGATTCAAAATTTCCCGGGAGAAGCAATCAGATGCGAAGATGGAAAGGTTACAGTACTTGATACGTCTGAATTATTCGAATAAAATTATTAAAAGATTGAAAAATTTAGAGATTAAAATATTACTAACCTCTAAAATCTAATTTCTAACTTCTTTAAAAACATGAAACTCTTTGGTGAGTTCAAGATATTGGTCCGAGTATTGTCTCGGACTTTTTTCTATAATAAAATCAGATTCTTCAACCTCTTTTTCTTCTAAAGAAAATTCTAAGACCAATCGTTTTATTTTTGAGTTTTCAATTCCTATAATATTAATTTTTCGACTCAAAAACAATTGACTCTCTAAAGCAATTCTCGTAAAATCAACTCCTGCTTCAAAAGGAATAATAACTGATAAAATACCGTTCTCAGAAAGCAGTTTTGATGATTTCGCAATCAACTGTAAGAAGTTTAACTCTACGGTTTGACGTGCCAATTTATCTTTTTCAGAACCAGATTCTTCGAAATAAGGTGGATTTGAAACAATTAAATCAAATTTTTCAGCCGATTCAAAACTTTTAAAATCCTGATGATTATTTTTTAATCTTGTAGTAAAAGGTGAATTTTCAAAATTACTTCGAGTAAGGTCTACTGCATCTTCATTAATATCAATTCCTAAAAATTGAGCCGAAGCATTTCTCTGAGCCAACATTAAAGAAATCAAGCCCGTTCCGGTTCCAACTTCCAAAGCTTTTGAAGCATGATTAACATTTGCTAAAACACCCAACAAAACACCGTCTGTTCCTACACGGAAAACGTTTTTCGACTGCTGAATTTCGAACTGTTTAAATGTAAAAGGCTTCACTATAAATTAGTCGGTAAAGTAATGATAAATGTAGAACCTTTCCCCACTTCAGATTTCACAGAAATCTCTCCTTTATAATCTTCTACCATTTTTCTAACCATTGATAAACCAAGCCCCATCCCACTGTTTTTTGAGGTAAAATTAGGCTCAAAAATCTTTTCATACATATCCTCAGGAATTCCGATTCCGTTATCCTGCACAGAAATTATCACCCTTCTCTGATGCTGCTCAATATCTACATTCACCAAAAGATCTCTATCATCACTTGCAGCCTGCTTAGCATTGGTCACCAAATTGGTAATAATTCTCGAAAGGAAAACACGATCCATCGTAATCATAATATTGTTCTTATTAGAATGAACAAATATCTGATCATCATTGAAAACTCTTAAAATATCCTCTATTTCATTATTCAGATTAATGACTTCATTATGTTTTTCGGGAAGTTTTGCAAATTCTGAAAAGGCAGAAGCTACCGTCGCAATAACATCAATTTGATCAACCATTGTTTTGCTCATCTGCTTTACTTTTTCTGTAATATTTGGATCTTGAGGATCAAACTTTCTTTCAAAATTCTGAATAGTCAACTTCATCGGTGTTAAAGGATTTTTCACTTCATGAGCAACCTGTTTCGCCATTTCACGCCACGCTTCTTCTGATGCCTTAAAACGAAGCCTTTCTTTCTGATCCTGAATTTGAAGAATCATCCTGTTATAGGCTCTCGCCAAAGCATTCAACTCATCATTTTTATAATATTTAATCGGGCGCATTTCATTCTCAAAAAGAGTGATACGCGTAATCATATCAGAGAATTTCGTAATATTTTTCGCTAAATTATTTGAAGTAACCCAACTCAGCCAGATACTGAAAGCAATAATAATTAAATCTATTAAAAGGATATAAATCACATACTTATGCAAAACCTCCATATAAGCAGACTCATTATGATACAACGGAATATAGATAATCCCTATAGGTTCCCACATATTATTTTTCAGAACAAGATACGATGAAGTATACACCGCATCTTTGGAAGCATCATACCCACGAACATCATATCGAGTCTCTTTGGATAAGAGCTTATTAACAACATCCATTGGGATTTTTTTGCGATCAACAAGATTCAAATCTTTATTTGACAGCAAATAATTCCCTTTCAGATCATAAACAATGATATCATGTTGGTTAATATCGGCAATTTCGAATATCTTATTTCCTAAAACCTTTCTAAGATCTTCAGTTTGTACCGTAGTACGACTCAAAGCATAATCAAAATAGGCCATCACCGCATTGGTTTTCTCCTGCATATCAATTTTACTTTGCTCCAATGCATTATTTCGCAAAACAAAGTAAGGAACCAGAGAAGATGCGGCAACACTTAAAAGACATATTAATAAGAATCCGAAAAATACACGGTTCCTTAAGCTATATCCTTTATATTTATTAAATGCCATTCTGCCTGCTAATTAGTTTTGAAATGTACTTACCAATAATATCAAACTCAAGATTGACTTTATCGCCCACCTGAAGAGTATTCATATTGGTAAATTCCCAAGTATATGGGATGATTGCTACAGAAAACTGAAAATCTTCACTTTTAGCTACCGTCAAACTAATTCCGTTCATCGTGATTGAGCCTTGAGGAACTGTAACAAAATTACCTTCTGAATTATATTTTACAGTAACAAAATAACTGCCATCTTTGTTTTCGATGCTTACAATTTCTCCGGTTTTGTCTACATGCCCTTGTACAATATGCCCATCAAGCCTTCCATCCATCTTCATGCAACGTTCCAAATTTACCACACTCCCCTTTTTCCATTTGCCTAAATTGGTTTTTTCTAACGTTTCATTGATTGCGGTAACCACATATTGATTATCTTTAATCTCAACAACCGTTAAACAACAGCCGTTATGCGCAAGACTTTGGTCAATCTTTAGCTCGTTTGTAAAAGGACAACTTAGGGTAAAGTCTATATTCGTTCCGTTTTCTTGTATCTTCTCAATAACTCCTACTGCTTCAATAATTCCTGTGAACATATTATTTTTTGCTAAATTTGTAAAATTATAATCTTCAAAGATAATCAAAATGAGCCCAAAAAACCATAAAGTACGAGTAGGAATTTCAATTGGTGACTTCAACGGCATTGGCCCCGAAATCATCATGAAGTCTCTGATTGACAAAACCATTACAGATTTTTTCACTCCAGTTATTTTTGGATCGGGTAAACTTTTCACCTATCAAAAAAACCTTTTTAAGCTTAATTTAAACTTCAACTACATTACTGAAGCTTCGCAAGCCCAAAGCGGAAAGCTCAATATGGTAAATCTGGTGAAAGAAAATTCTAATGTAGAACTGGGGAAACCTACAGAAGAATCTACAAAAATGGCAATAGACTCATTAGAAGCTGCAACTGAAGCTTTAATGAAGGGTGAAATTGACGTTTTGGTAACCGCACCCATCAACAAAGATGAAATGATGAAAATGGGCTTTAAACATGCAGGTCACACCGGTTATTTTGAAGAAAAATTTAATAAAAAAGGATTAATGTTTTTGGTATCGGAAGATTTGAAAGTAGCGGTTTCTACTCACCACATTCCTATTTCTCAGGTTGCTGAAAACATTTCTAAAGAAAAAATAAAAAAACAGATTCGCGCTTTAAATCAAACATTGATTGAAGATTTTGCTATCAGAAGACCCAAAATTGCTGTTTTAGGCTTAAATCCTCATTCAGGCGACGGTGGAGTAATCGGAAATGAAGAAATAGAAATCATTTCTCCGGCAATAAAAGAACTTTCAGATAGTGGAATTCTTACTTTTGGCCCTTTCCCTGCAGACAGCTACTTCCAGCCGGCAAAATACAAAAACTATGACGCTGTACTGGCGATGTATCACGATCAGGGATTAGCTCCTTTTAAAACACTGGCTTATGAAGAAGGTGTAAATTATACGGCAGCACTTCCATTTATCAGAACCTCTCCCGATCATGGTGTAGCCTATGATATTGCAGGAAAAAATATTGCCGATGAACAAAGCTTCATGGAGGCCATTTTTACGGCAATTAAAATCTATAATCATAGAAATGATTATAAAGATTTGATGAGCAATCGTCTACAGCCAAGAAGGATGCCTTCAGACAATGGAATTGATGAAGATTTACCTATAGAAAGCGAAATATAAAATCTGTAAATGAATAAAAATTAATTTGTTATGAATTTTATTTGTAATATTAAAAAAAATGCATATTTTTGCACACTCATTTTATGGACAAGTTAAGAAACTACGATGTAAGCTTTTCTGGTTTAAAAACCGGCAAGCACGAGTTCAAATTTGAGATAGATAAAGAGTTCTTTCAATTATTTGAGACTGATCAAGAATTTACAGATCCTAAAATTGCAGTAGATGTTTTACTTGATAAACACACTACTTTTTTAGAATTTGAAATAAGAGTAGATGGTACAGTAGAATTGGTTTGTGATATCACCAACGAAGATTTTACATACGCTATTGAAAACGAAATTGGTATTTTGGTAAAGTTTGGGGAAGAGTATGATGACAGCGAAGAAGACGTTATCACCATTCCTACAAACGACCACGCTTTTAATATTTCACAATTGATATATGAAAATGTGGCACTTTCAATACCCATGAAAAAAGTATCACCTAATATAAGTGATGAAGATTTGGAAACCCTTGAAAAATTCAGTCCAGAAGAAATAAAAGAGGAAGAACAAAAAAGTGACCCAAGATGGGACGCTTTAAAAAATTTAAAGAATAAAAATTAAATAGTTTAATGATGAGATGATGAATCTCATCACTCATCAATTAAAAAAGTTATTACAAAATGGCACATCCAAAGAGAAGACAATCGTCTACAAGAAGAGATAAGAGAAGAACTCATTATAAAGCTGTAGTTCCTCAATTAGCAAAAGATGCAACATCAGGAGAAATGCATTTATACCACAGAGCTCACTGGCACGAAGGAAAACTATATTACAGAGGTAAAATAGTTATGGAAAAAGAAGTAGCAACTACTGAAGAAAACTAAGAGTCGCTTTTCATCGAAAAACACTCGTTTTAATACAGAAACCGCCCAATTTTTATAAAATTTGGCGGTTTTTTGTTGTTTTTTGTGTTTTTTTGGTATCTTTGACAGCAAATCAAATATCAATTTTATGGACATTAAAGACATACAGAATCTTATCAAGTTTGTATCTAAAGCTGAAGTTTCAGAAGTAAAATATAAAACTAAAGATTTCGAAATTACTATTAAAACTCCACTAGGAGGTAATGAAGTAAGCTATGTAGCTCAGCCAGCAATGTATCAGCAAGCTCCACAACAAGTAGCTCCAGGACATGCACCTGCAGCAGCATCTGCATCTCCAGAAAAAGCAGAAGCTACATCTGATGATAGTAAATATGTAACTATTAAATCTCCAATGATCGGAACTTTCTACAGAAAACCATCTCCAGATAAAGATGTTTTTGTAAATGTAGGTGACGAAGTATCTAACGGAAAAGTAGTTTGTGTAATCGAAGCAATGAAGTTATTCAACCAAATTGAGTCTGAAGTAAGCGGTAAAATCGTGAAGATTTTAGTTGATGATGCTACTCCTGTTGAATATGACCAACCCTTATTCTTAGTAGATCCATCTTAATAGAAGTTAGATGTTAGACATTAGATGTTAGACTAAAATTCTACATTCAAATAACATTAATCTAATTTTCAAATTATCTAATTTTCAAATTTAAGAAGATGTTCAAAAAAATATTAATTGCCAATCGTGGCGAAATTGCAATGCGTATTTTACGTACTTGTAAAGAAATGGGAATCAAAACGGTTGCAGTATATTCTACTGCCGACAAAGACAGTCTTCACGTAAGATTTGCTGACGAGGCTGTTTGTATTGGTCCTGCAATGAGCAAAGACTCATATCTTAAAATCTCTAATATTATTGCTGCTGCAGAGATTACAAATGCAGATGCAATTCACCCAGGGTATGGTTTCTTATCTGAAAACGCTAATTTCTCAAGAATCTGCCAGAAAAATGGTATCAAATTTATTGGTGCTAGTCCTGAGCAAATCGAGAGAATGGGAGATAAAGCAAATGCTAAAGCAACCATGAAAGCGGCAAATGTACCTTGTGTACCTGGTTCTGAAGGTTTAATTGAATCTTATGAGCACGCAGTAAAAACGGCAGAAGAAACAGGCTATCCGGTAATGATCAAAGCTACTGCAGGTGGTGGTGGTAAAGGGATGAGAGCTGTTTGGAAAGCTGAAGACCTTAAAGAACACTGGGAATCTGCAATTCAGGAAGCTGTTGCTGCCTTCGGAAACGGAGGTATGTACATGGAAAAACTGATTGAAGAGCCTAGACATATCGAGATTCAGGTTGCAGGTGACCAATTTGGTAAAGCTTGTCACCTTTCTGAAAGAGACTGTTCTGTACAAAGAAGAAACCAAAAATTAACTGAAGAAACTCCTTCTCCATTCATGACTGACGAGCTTCGTGAGAAAATGGGTGCAGCAGCAGTAAAAGCAGCAGAATTTATCGGTTATGAAGGGGTAGGAACTATCGAATTCTTGGTTGACAAGCACAGAAATTTCTATTTCATGGAAATGAATACGAGAATTCAGGTTGAGCACCCTATTACTGAGCAAGTTGTAGATTACGATTTAATTCGTGAGCAAATTTTATTAGCTTCTGGAACTCCAATTTCAGGAATTAATTATTATCCAAAATTACACTCAATCGAATGTAGAATCAACGCAGAAGACCCTTACGCTGATTTCAGACCTTCACCGGGAAAAATCACTGGATTAAATATTCCTGGAGGACACGGTATCAGAGTAGACACACACGTTTATTCAGGATATACCATTCCTTCAAACTACGATTCTATGATTGCAAAATTGATTACAACGGCTCAAACCCGTGAAGAAGCAATTGCAAAAATGAAGCGTGCTTTGGAAGAATTCTATGTTGAAGGAGTAAAAACGACCATTCCTTTCCACAGACAGTTGATGGAAGATGAAGATTATCTTTCAGGAAACTACACGACAAAATTCATGGAGAGTTTTGTAATGGACAGAAAATATGAAAATCATTAAGATTTTTTGAGATAAACATGAAACCGCCTTTTTTAAGGCGGTTTTTTTGTAGTGTTTTTTACTGTTCAATCTTTGAGATAATTCCATCTTTAAACATATAATATTTTTTGTCGTCGTAAACATTATACCAGATATTCTTATCCTGTTTTGAGTAATCAAGCATAAAAACTACCCTATTTTCATTTTTCAGATCAAACTGTTTTCTTTCCTCATCAAAATAAATTTCACTGTTGTAAATGATGGGTGCAAGCAATACATTATTTTTAGAAACCAAACCGTATTTGTTGTCTTTCTTCACTAGATAAGCTTCAAAATAAGGATTGCTCAGGTATTTAATTTCATCATATTCTAGTGGAATTATTTTCTTGTATTTTTCATTAAGCAAACCAGTTTTCCCGTTCTTGGTCACGATAAATGAAGTTACAAGATCATCTTCGCTTCTGTGATAATAGTTATAATAATGAAAATTCACGATTTTAATGTTATCATACTTCGCAGGCAAAACTTCCTTTTCTTCAAAATCAATCAACCCTACTTTATTATTTTTAAAGAAGTATATTTCTTTGCTTTTTATGACACTTCTCTCTATTTCATAATATTCTTTTATTGGTGTTTTTTCCTCATATAGTTTATTGAGCCTGTTGCTGTAATACGTAACTGTATGCACGTTGATGTTTTCATCGTAAGCCCTTAGTACGAAACCACCGTTTTTCCTCAGAGAAAAATTACCATTATCTGATGCTAAAATTATCTTTCCAGATTTTATATCATACACAAAAAAACCACTCTGACGATTAGAACTGCTGTAAAAAAAATCTTTTGTTATTCCTTTTTTGCTGTACGTCCCGAAATTATCATTCGTTACGTAAGTTTTGTAGTTTTTTTCATCGAGATAAACGATTTCTTCACCTAGAGAATTAATGATTTTAAATTCATTAAAACAAACTCTTTCAGGAGCAAAAAGCCCTCCTGGAATAATGAGATACTCAAGATGGTTTTTCTTGTACTCATTTTCCAGCTTTTCATTGTAACTTTCTCCTACATATTGTCGCAATGGATAAATATTAATGTCTCTGTATTTTGGTTCGACGAATATTTCACCATTAAAATCAATAAGTCCATATTTACCTTTATCAGGATAAAACTTAAATAGCTCAGTTAGATAATTTTCATATTTTTCGTTCTTAGAATAATGACCGTAATCAAAGTAATGAGATACAGGTTCAATTAATGGATAAGAAAATTTAGATTTTACATCATCTTTCATCAGACGAAAATTCCCGCCTTCATTTAGATATAGATAGCCGTTTACGATTTTGCTGATGCTGTCTTTACTAATGGTCTCTTTGAAATTCTCATCAAGAATGTAATTATAGAACTTTTCTTTAGCCGCGTAAATCTTATTGTTTAAAACTTCGTAACCTTTATATTTCCGTTCTGTTTTCTGAGCGGTTTCCATATTGTAGAAACCTCCTTTTAAACTCTCTCTGTAGAACAAAATGTTTTTATTTTCAATAGGCAAAAAACCTAAATCATCATAATCTACCTGTATAGGTTGATTGCTAAATTGGTTATTTTGAAATTTTACCAGTCTTCGCTGACTCACTTTTAATGTACTTCCGTTGTACTCTCCAACAAATCCTTCTGTTATAGGATATTCAACAACAATAAAATAAACAATATTCTTATATTTTTTAACCTCAGAAAAACGGTGAATTATAGGAGGATAAAGCAATTTTCCATCTTTCGAATAAATTCCGTACTGCTCTTCATATAAATCTTCATTGGTATAAGAAAAAATAAAATCTTTCAAATAATTCTCAATTTCTTCTTTGTCGATTTGATTTTGATTTGCAAAATTAGATTTGCCTGTTTTCAAGCTCTTGTATTGAGCCGGAACAATTGTTTTTCCCAAATGATTAATTACTCCAAACCGCGAATCTTTTTCGACTATAAATAAATTTTCATCAAAAAAATCAATATTGTCGAATATCGCATGAGTAAGCTTTTTATCAAGACTGTCTTTAAGTCCAAATTTCCCTTTTTCTTCATAAAAAAATTTCTGCCGCAACATTATTCTGACAGAATCTTCCGCTTCTCTTTTCCTTTGTCCCGAAATACAGATCGTCAAAAAGAAAAAAGAAAAAAATAATAGAAATTTCATGACCAATAGATTAAAAGTAAATTTAAAAAATAAATGAAAGATATTGAAAACTTAATAAAAAATATCCACCAGCAAAAAATCATTCTATGTTGAAGATGTAAAAACGACCATTCCTTTCCACAGACAGTTGATGGAAGATGAAGATTATCTTTCAGGAAACTACACGACAAAATTCATGGAGAGTTTTGTAATGGACAGAAAATATGAAAATCATTAAGATTTTTTGATATACGTTTAAACCGTCTCAGTTTTTGAGGCGGTTTTTTTATTTATGATTTAATTTGATTATAAAAGATATAAAAACTGCTAGTCATAATGAGTTTGAGCAATATCTTCTAAAGTATCATTTCATATCACCAAAACACACTTAAATACATCTAATATTCAGCACCATTATTCTGTTGAACCATCTGGTTTATTATCCTTAATTTTGTAAAAAAGCAAAAATATGTCAACAACAGAACAAACAAAAAATTCACAATATTTCATCGAACTCGAAGAAAAACATGGTGCACACAATTATCATCCGCTTCCTGTGGTTTTAGATAAAGGAGAAGGTGTTTTTGTTTGGGATGTTGAAGGTAAAAAATATTACGATTTTCTTTCGGCTTATTCAGCGGTTAACCAAGGACATTCACACCCGAAAATTGTTGATGCTTTGGTAAATCAGGCAAAAAAACTGGCTTTAACTTCAAGAGCATTCTACAATTCAAATTTGGGAGAGTATGAGAAAAAAATTACGACCCTTTTCGGCTTTGATAAAGTTTTACCAATGAATTCTGGAGCTGAAGCTGTAGAAACGGCAGTGAAATTAGCGAGAAAATGGAGTTATGAAGTAAAAGGAATTTCTGAAAACGCAGCTAAAATTGTAGTTTGTGAAAACAACTTCCACGGAAGAACCACTACAATCGTTTCTTTCTCAAACGACCCTGATGCCAATAAAAACTACGGTCCTTTCACGCCTGGCTTTGTGAAAATTCCTTACAATGACCTTGCTGCTTTAGAAGAAGTTTTACAAAATGATGCTCAAAATATTGCAGCATTTTTAGTAGAACCAATTCAGGGTGAAGCTGGAGTCTATGTTCCGGATGAAAACTTCCTAAAAAACGCTTTAGAACTATGTAAAAAACACGATGTTCTTTTCATCGCAGACGAAGTACAAACAGGAATTGCAAGAACCGGTAAGCTGATTGCTTGTCATCACGAAGATGTACAACCGGATATTTTAATTTTAGGAAAAGCACTTTCTGGAGGAATGTATCCTGTATCTGCAGTTTTGGCGAATGATGAAATTATGAATGTCATCAAACCAGGGCAGCACGGTTCTACTTTTGGAGGAAATCCTATTGCGTGTGCGGTTGCCATTGCGGCGCTTGATGTGGTAGAAGAAGAAAAACTTTCTGAAAGAGCTGAAGAACTAGGGAAATTATTCAGAAGTGAAATTGAAAAATTGATTGAAAAATCAGACCTAATTACCAAGGTAAGAGGAAAAGGTTTATTAAATGCAATTCTAATTAATGACACTCCTGAAAGCTCTACTGCTTGGAATCTTTGTTTACTATTAAAAGAAAACGGACTTTTAGCTAAACCCACTCATGGAAACATCATCAGACTCGCTCCACCATTGGTTATTACAGAAGAACAATTATTAGATTGCGTGAAGATTATTGAGCAAACAATTTTGAATTATAAGAAATAAATTCAAATATTTAAAAATATTTCCAATTGAATAACACTCTAAATCAGAGTGTTATTTTTTTATCTAAAAAAATAGAACAAACGATTGTTTAACTTTTGTGTTTATTTTTCATCTAAGATTTTTATATAATGTGAATGCTATGCAACATCAGAAAATAAGCGCTTTGCTGATTACTTTTAATGAAGAAAAAAATATTGAAGATGCTATAAAATCAGTTTCCTTTGCCGACGAAATCATTGTTTTAGATTCTTTTAGCACAGATAAAACCGTTGACATTATAAAAAATAAATATCCCAACGTAAAACTCTATCAAAATAAATTTGAAGATTTTACCAAACAGCGCAATCTCTGCATTTCATATGCAAAAAACGACTGGATTCTCTTTTTAGACGCTGATGAAAGAATCACTCCGAAATTAAAAAGTGAAATTTTAAAAGAAATAAAAAAACCTGTTACCCAAAAAGCATATTTTTTTAAAAGAAAATTCTTTTTCATGGGCAAGAAGGTAAATTATTCAGGAACTCAAAATGATAAAAACATCCGTCTCTTCAAAAAAGAAGTGGCCCATTATGATGAAAATAAAAGAGTACATGAAGGGTTAAGTAATGTTGACAATCCGGGGACTTTACAGAACTATCTTCTTCATTTTTCTTTTGACTCTTATGATGCTTACTACAAAAAGGTCATTCACTATTCAAAATTAAAAGCAAAAGACTTGCATGAAAAAGGAGTACACTATAAAATGGCTAAGCAATTATCAAAAAGTGCTTTCAATTTCTTTAAAATGTACTTTCTAAAACTAGGTATTTTAGACGGAAAAAAAGGGTTAATACTCTCCTATTTAAGTGCTTTAAGCTCTTTTAAAACGTACGAATTCTTAAAAGAAGAATACGCATAACGATTATTTATTTTCAGCTTTAAAATTCTGAAAATAAACTGTATTTTTGCAGCAGTAAGTCATCAATCTATGAAGCTTTCGGTAGCAATAATTACTTTTAACGAAGATAGAATAATCGAAAAAAATCTGAATGCAATTCACGATTTAGCAGACGAAGTCATTATTGTCGACAGCTTTTCCAAAGACTGTACAGAAGAGATTTGTTCCAGATTTCCGAAAGTAAAATTTATTCAGCAAAAATTTCTGGGTTTTGGAAAACAGAAAAACTTTGCTATTGAACAATGCAATTCAGAATGGATTTTGTTTTTAGATTCTGATGAAATCCCTGATGAAGAGTTAAAAAATTCAATTCAGAAAATAATTTCAGAACCTCAACCCGAATTCAATGTTTATGACGCTGAATTCAACAATATTTTCTTGGGAGAAACCTTAAAATATGGAGGTTGGGGAAACATAAAAAGAGAAAGACTTTTCAGAAAAGGGTACGGAAAATATTCTGAAGACATTGTACATGAAGTCTTCATTACGACAGAACCTAAAGGAAAACTGAAAGGAAAAATCAACCATTACACCTACAAAGACATTTATCACCACATCGAAAAGTCTAATAAGTACACCTCGATGATGGCTGAAAAAATGTATAAGAATGGCAAAAAATCTAATATTTTTAAAATTCTCTTTAAACCTATGTTTCAGTTCTTTAAATCTTATTTTTTACGGTTAGGTTTTCTTGACGGGTTGGTTGGCTATTATGCAGCAGCAACAGCAGCTTTTTACACTTTTCTTAAATATAAGAAGCTTCACGAAATCCATAAATTCAAATAAATCATGATTCAGTTTTTAAAACGGATTTTGGGATTTTCACGAAAAAAAAGAATTCCAATTTTGATGTATCATCAGGTTTTACCGCAATCAATTGCTTATAAAAACGATCTGATTGTAACAGTAGAGAATCTTGAGGAACAGTTAATTTACATCAAAAATAATTTCAAAACAGTATTTTTCAAAGATTTGCAGTCTTCAGAATCTATTGAAAATAAAATTATTTTAACCTTCGATGACGGATATTATAATAATTTACAATATCTGATTCCATTACTCAAAAAACATCAACTAAAAGCTACTATCTTTATTCCTACCTACTTCATTCAGAACAACATAAATGAAAACGAACGCATTTATATGAATTTTGATGAAATAAAATCTTTAGATTCTAATTTGGTAGAAATTGCCTTACACAGTCATTCTCACAAGAATTTTGCTCAAATGAGCTTAGAAGAATCGGAAGAGGATTTATTAAAAAACATTAGAATTTTAGAAGAACAGAAAATTAACTTCACAAAAGTTCTTGCTTATCCCTATGGAAAATTTCCGAAAGAAAAAGAGCGCAAAAAAAAGTTTTTCGAAATGCTCGACAGCATTGGAATTATTTCTGCGATGAGAATCGGGAACAATGTAGCATCTTATCCTTTTAAAAACAGATTTGAAGTCAATCGTATCGACATCAAATATGGTGATTCGCTAAAAGTATTCAAATGGAAGCTCAAGTTTGGCAAAACGAAGCTTTAATTCAGTAAATTTTCATACAACCGTTCATAAGATTCAGCCATGCTTTTATAACTGAATTTTGAAGCTCTTTCCTTTAATTTTGCTATATAATTTTCATTATCTGCATTAAATTTTGCAATTCCTTCATCATATACTTTCTTCATTGAAGCTGATGTAAAATCATTAAAATAAAAAGCAAGATCACCGCCAATTTCAGGAAGACTGGTTAAATTGCTTAGAAAGATGGGCTTTCCAAAAAACATTGCTTCAACCGGAGGAATACCAAAACCTTCTGCCAATGAAGGATGACAATACGATTCACAGTGCTGAAGAAGAAAATATTTTTCGTCATTCTCTACATTTTCTAAAATATGAACTCTTTTTTCTAAACCTAAATTTTTAACTTTCTCAAGAAGCTTTTCTTTGTATTCAGACTTTGCCGAAGAAGTTATTAAAACCAACTCCCTTTCGTTATCAATGATTAGATTGAGCAAAACTTCCTGATTTTTTTTGGGAAAAAGAACACCGATATTCAGAATGAATTTTCTGTCGATAAATTCATATTTTTTTTCAGAACTAAACTTTTCATTTTCAGGAAAAATCAATCCATTGTAAATTGTCTCGACTTTTACGTCTTTTTTTAAAGTAAACAAATGCTTATTTTTAAGGAAGTCATTTTTCACAAAGTCTGAAATACAAACTATGGCATCAGCATTTCCAATGTTTTTTTGAACCAGTTTTCGGGATTTTTCAATTTTTCTGGCAGAACTTTTATCATGAAGAAAATTCAAATCATGTAAAGTAACCACTTTTTTCTGATTACTTTTTTTAGAATGAAAATAATCTGAAAGCTGATGTGTTACATGAATTAATGAGAAATCCGATGTATTTATTTTAATTTTTTTATGCCAAAACTTCCAGTTAATAATCTTAAAATCAGATGGTGTCGCAGGAATATTTTTCTCTGGCCCGAAAAGCGTATAATTGAAATGGCACACTTTTTCGTCTATCCCTCTTATTAATGAAATGCAAACATTTGCAATTCCTGATTTAGGATATTTTAGTCGTTCAACGTCGATAAGGATATTCTTTTTCATGAAAAACACGGGCTTTTCCCCAAAATTAGAAATTTAAACTTTAAAATCTTTACTTTTGTTTTATGAAAATTTGTTTAATCAGTTTTGATTTTTGGCATTATGATGAACATATCGTAAATAAACTGAAAGAGAAAGGCGTAGACGCCTACCACATCAACATTGGAGCATTTACGCACAAAAATTTTGGAGCAAGGTTCAAAAATGCCATGAGCAAAGTTTTTATCGGAAAAAACCTAAAACATGAGAAAAGGCAGAATTTCATTATCGATTCTCTCAAGAAAATAGGAAAGCAGGATCAGATTTTAGTTATCAATCCTGAAAGTATAGAAGAACGTGTGCATGAAGTAATAAGAAAATATACTGACCGAAATATTGCCTATTTATACGACAGCATGTCTAGAAATCCAGCTAATCATATTTTACATTTTTTTGACACTGTTTTTTCATTTGATGATGAAGATGTAAAAGAGCATGGATTTAAAAAAATAACCAATTATAATTATCTTACACACTGCCCTTTTGAGCAGCAAAATCCACATCTTGATCTTTTTTATATCACTTCGTATGATACGCAGAGATTGCAGAAACTTAATATTTTAATTAATCAGATTGAGAATTTGAAGATTCATTTTAAAACCATTGTTGCCGGAAAAAAAAGCTGGAAAAATAAGATTACACAGATTGTAGATTCTAAAAATGTGAATATTATTAAATTCAGAACCAAAAATATTCCTCAGCAATCATTACCTAAGCTATATAAAAACACGAAAGTAATTCTTGATCTTCAACGTGATAATCAGATGGGGCTTAGTTTCCGTATTTTTGAAGCGATGGCACTTGAGAAGAAATTCATTACAGATAATCAAACCATTAAAAATTACGATTTTTATAATCCAGAAAACATCTTGATTCTGAATGATGATTTAAGTAATATTGAAAAATCTTTTTTTGAAACGGATTATCAGAAACTTTCAGAAGATATTTATTACAAATACACTTTAGACAATTGGGTAAATACTGTTTTTAATTTAAGCTAATTAAATGAACGAAATCAAAAGAGTACTTATTTTAACTAGAGAGTACCAATGTTCCCTCAACCCAAAAGTTGGAGGAACTGGAATTTTTTATAAAAATCTTTCTTTAGAGTTAAAAAAAAGAGGGATAGAAGTAAATGTTTTTTTAATTTCAAAAAAATACTTTGAAATTAAAGAACATGATATAAATATATACTCAATAAAAGATATTTTCAAAGCAAACCCTATCCTTGAATTGCTAAGATCATTTACAGGCAAATTTAATTTTTTAGAAAAATTACACAATAAAATTTATTTATTTGAAAAAAAAATAATTTCAAAAAGGATAAAAAGTTGGATTAAAGACAATAATTACACTTTTAACATTATAGAAACACATGACTTTGAAGGCTTAGCCTTAGCAATTCCCAATAGTTTACCTTCTGTGATAAGATGTCATGGCTCTTGGACAATTTTGGAGAAATATTTCGGTTATAAAAAAGTACATAAAGGTCGTGTATTTTGTGAAAAATTGACTCTTGAAAAGTCAAAAAACATTATAACAATTTCAAAATATAATGAAAAAATAAACAAGGATACATTCGAAATAAAAAATACAAAATTAATTTATAATGGTATCGATGAAAAGTTCTATAAACCTCTTCAAAACATAAAACAAATTTCTAAATCTATCTTCTATTTGGGAAATGTATCATTCGAAAAAGGAGCAGACACTCTTCTTAAATCTTTTTTAAAAGTAATAAAAATTTATCCCGATGCAACATTACATTTTATAGGAAATCCAAATCACTATGAAAATCTTATTGAGCAAGATATTAGTTATTTAACTATAAAAAAATCTATTATTTTCTATGGTAACAAAAATAGGGAAGATATCCTACAACTTATCAACAAGGCAGAAATTGTTTGTTTTCCGTCAAAAGGTGAAAATTTTAGCTTATCTTTGTTAGAAGTAATGGCAATGCAAAAACCTGTAATATGCTCTGATATAGACTCTTTCAAAGAAATCATACAGAATTACGAAAATGGATTAATTGCTACCGAAAATAATTTTCACCAAAAAATAGGTCTTATTTTCGAAAATAACGATTTAAAAAATAAAATATCACTAAATGCGCGAAAATTAATAGAATCTGACTTTGGCATTGATAAAATGGTAACAGAAACTATTAACTATTATAAAGAAATTATATGATAGACTATACATCACCTTTTCTTATAGAATTTCCAAAGATTGGAGAATCTTCTTTAGGCTATATTTCTATTGCAGAAAATGACAACCTCCCTTTTGTCCCTAAAAGAATTTATTGGACCTATTATACACCTGAAGAAGTGGAAAGAGGTGGCCATTCCCACTTTGATTTACAACAAATACTTATAGCTGTTGCTGGAAGAATACAAGTAACTACAGAATTACGCAATGGAGATAAAGAAACTTTTTTATTGGATAAACCAAATATAGGTCTTTATATTCCAAAAATGTGTTGGAGAGACATGAAGTATAGCCATAATGCTGTTCAGATCTGTATTGCGAGTATAGAATATGATGAACAAGATTACATTAGAGATTATTCTGAATTTTTAAAATATGGACAATAGGGAACAGATAGAAAATTTAGAAAAGCAGCTTATATTTTTAAGAAAAAAATACTATGTAAAATCATTTTTTAGAAAAGCAAAGAGATTAGTAACAGATTTCATTCCTCTAAATTTAATTAATTCTTCATATTTCATCAAAAGATATATCGTAAAAAAATCGGAAGATGTAGATATTTTTTTACCTAAAACATTTTTAAAACCTCAAGTTTCAGTAAAAACCAATGTAAATGCGGTTGAAATTTTCGTACTTAAAGATATATTATGCATTCCTAATTCAACTTACTTTTTAGAAATAAAAAAAGGAAAAATTTTTTATGAAAAATGGCATAGCGATAATAGAATTATATATGTGTACAATACAACTAATCTTGTTCAGCATTCCATAACACTAGCAAAGGTGAAAAACTATAAAAAAATCACTTTCAGCACTGAAGGAATTTTTTTGGGAGGTATTTTCACATTCAATTACTATCACTTTTTTACAGAAATTCTTTCAAAAATTGAATTTTTTAAATACATACCTGATTCCAAGAATAAAATAATTATAGTAGATAAGAAAGTTGAAGAAATAGAAAATCTGAAAGAGTTATTACTATTTTTTTTAAAAGATTATAAAATATTATTTCTTGGACATGAAAATTATTATCAATTTGACAAACTGTGGCATATAACAAGTCCTAACTATACGATTCCTAATATAATGCCCGGAGAAAAATATGAGTCGGGCTTTACGAAGCTTTCAAAAGATTCATTGGAATACTTAAGAAAAACAAGTTTCGAAAATCTTAATTATCAAAAGGTAAATATAAAACCTATAGAAAAGGTTTTTATTTCAAGAAAATCTGAGTTTAGAAAATATAATGAAGAAGAAATAGCTAAAATAGCTAAAAATCATGGGTTTGAAGAAGTCTTTTTTGAAGAACTAAATATACACGAACAAATATTCTTGATGAATAATGCAGATTACATTATTGGACCAAGTGGTGCAGCATGGACTAATATTTTATTTACAAAACCTAATGCAAAAGGTTTAACTTGGCTTAGTTCTGTATGGGGAGACTTTTCAATTTATTCTACAATGGCTAAACATATGAATTTTGATTTGTTTTTTTACATTTACCCTCAAGTTTCGGAGGATTTCCATGAAGACTATAGCTTAGATCCTGAAATTTTTTCTGATCAAATACAAAAACTATTGACTCTATGATAAAAATACATCCTACCGCTGAAGTTTTAACTAATTCTATTGGAGATGGCACTATGGTCTGGCAATATTGTGTAATACTTAGCAATGCAGTAATTGGCGAAAATTGCAATATTAATTATAATGTCTTTATTGAAAATGATGTTATTATTGGAAATAATGTAACCATAAAACCAGGAGTTCAAATTTGGGATGGGATTACAATTGAGGATAATGTTTTTATAGGCCCAAATGTAACTTTCACTAATGACAAACATCCTGTTTCAAAAAATAAAGATTTTAATCTTTTAAAAACCATTATAAAAAAAGGAGTTTCGATTGGAGCAAATTCAACTATATTACCAGGAATAACTCTTCACGAAAATGTAATAATCGGAGCAGGAAGTGTAGTAACTAAAGACATACCAGAAGGAGAAATTTGGTTTGGTAACCCTGCACGAAAAAGAATTCAGCATTAAAATTCATATTTTCATTAATTTATTATGAATATATTGCCATACAATTTCCCTAAAAAAACTTGTAGTAATATATTATTATTATTTTTATCTTGTTTATATCTTGTTTTTATATCTATTTATTCTATAAATCAGTTTGATCTCGGTTACCAGCTTTCGATGATTGAGAGAATTAAAATAGGGCAAAAAATATACAAAGATTTCGATTATATAAGGCCGTTTTTTAGTTTATTTTTTTGGGATTATTTACTTAAAATAATCCCTGATCATTCGGATTTTTTAATATTAATTTCTAGAATATTTGTTATTATAGAAAGTTTTATTATTTGTCATATTATTCAAAGACTTATTTTTAAAAACTCACATATTCAGGTCACCATATTCTTACTTATTTGTTTTCTTCATTCTTTTCCCATTATGCCATGGCATACTATTGATGGAATTTTTTTTTCTGTTTTATCCCTGTTTTTTTATAATAAAAAATGGTATCTAAGTGCTCTTATTTTTGTAATCTTTGCAGCATTGACAAAGCAATCTTTTTTTATTTTTGGTTTTGTAATGAGCCTAATTATTATAAAAGATTTATATCATAACAGGCTATTAAATAAAAGCGACTTAAAAACTTTCATTTTTACAACGTTATTTCTAATTTTCTCTTTATTTCATTATGATATTTTAAACAATTTTGATTTTTTTTTTAATCAGGTTTTTAATTCATCTGCATCTTCAAACTTTTATGAAAGTAGTATTGCTGTTTATTTTTTAGAGCAAAAAAAATTAACCTTCGCCTTTATTTTCTCATTAATTTTAATTTACTTTATAAAAATAAACAGAAAAACTGTCGAATACTTTTTAGTGATACTTTTCCCCATCATTATTATTTTTCCATTTCTTAATGAAGGTATTTTTTTAGGAATACATTCATTATTTTTAATACTCATCGTGTTATTTCTAAAATATGAACCTAAGGATAAATTTATTTTTTTAATTTTATTTTTAGCTTGGTCATCCTCAATTTCGTGGGGATATAACACTCCTATTTTTTTTATTTTAATTTTTCTTTATAAATTTATAGAAAAAAGAAAAATTTTCTTTTTATTCTTATGGGGTCTGGTATTAGCAACTTTTTTCATCCATAGAATAAAATATACCTACTTATCAGACAGCTTATTAAATCAAAAACACATTTTCACACAAAATATCAGATCGGTATCAGGATTACTTATTTCAGAAAATGAGTATTTTTACATTTTAGAAGCCCAGCAAATAAGTAAAGAATACAAAGAAATTATTTTTTTACCTGGATCTCCTATTTTAGACATCATCAATACAAGATTTCATAATCGGGCATCTTGGGAAATGGATGTAGAATATCCTAGCTGGAAAACGGATTTAAAAAAATTAAAAACTAATATTATTGCTGTAGATAACCAACAAAGTTATTACAAAGAAGGATTCTATAAAAGTTCATTTACTCTTGAGCAAATAAAACAAAAAAAAATTATTAAGAAAACCAAATACTTTACCATTTATGGAAATTAAATTTCTTGACCTACAAAAAATTAATCTACTTCACCAAGAAGAAATTGAATACAATTTGCTAAAAACATTCCGTAGCGGATGGTATCTTCAAGGTAATGAAACAAAAAGTTTCGAAAAAAATCTTGCACAATATATAGGATCAAAACACATTATAGGAGTAGCAAATGGTCTTGATGCTCTCAGATTAATCATTAGAGCTTATATAGAATTAGGAACATTTAAGGAAGGTGACGAGATTATTGTTCCTGCAAATACTTATATTGCCTCTGTTTTAGCAATTTCAGATAATAATCTTATACCTGTTTTTGTAGAGCCGGATATTAATACTCAAAATATTGATATTGATAAAATAGACCAATACATAACTTTACGAACTAAGGCTATTATGACCGTTCATCTATATGGTAAAATAGCTTATAATAACAAACTTTCAGAAATTGTAAAGAAACATAATCTTAAATTGATTGAAGATAATGCTCAAGCAATTGGAGCTATTTACAAAGGAGTTAAAACAGGTAATCTTGGAGACGCATCAGGATTTAGCTTTTATCCCGGAAAAAATTTAGGCGCTTTAGGAGACGGAGGAGCGGTTTCAACAAATGATGATGAGTTGGCGTCTGCAATAAAAGCAATTGCTAATTATGGATCAAACGAAAAATATGTTAATATTTATAAAGGATTAAACTCTAGACTCGATGAAATTCAAGCAAGTGTATTAAATATAAAGCTAAAATATATTGATCAAGAAAACAATAGAAGAAGACAGATTTCAGAAAGATATTCCAACGAAATAATCAATTTTAAAATTATTTTACCTTCCACAAAAGAGAACGATTTGGAACATGTTTGGCACTTATATATAATTAGGAGCGCAGAAAGAGACAGATTACAAAAATATTTAGCAGATAAAGGAATTCAAACATTAATTCACTATCCTATTCCGCCACATTTACAAAAATGCTACCCCGAATACAACCACCTCAAATACCCAATTACCGAACAATTAAGCGACGAAGTTTTGAGTCTTCCAATAAGTCCTGTTTTAGATGAAGAATCAGTAACTTATATTATTGATGCAATGAATAGCTTTGAATAAATGGAAAACAATCCTCTTGTAAGTATCATTATTATAACGATGAATCACGAAAAATTCATCGAGCAAGCTTGTATTTCTGCAATATCACAAACTTATCCGAATATTGAAATAATTTTTCTCGATAACAATTCTAATGATAAAACTTTCGAAATTGCCAAAAAAGTACTTTCTCAATCAGCTATAAAACATAAAATTCTCAGAAATACAGAAAACTTTGGAATTTCAAAAAATCTTAACATATTAGTTTCAAACACTAATGGTGAATTTATATCCATTCTTTCGGGTGATGATTGGTATACACAAAATAGTGTAGAAGAGAAAATAAAATATTTCAAAGAAAACCCTAATACAGATTTTCTCCTTACCGATGGATATAAATATTATCAGGAACAAGATCAATTAACAGATGCTTATAGTCAAAAAGAAAAAGAGTATATAACGCAAAATATTATTAATTTTTTTCACGATAATGTTACTGAAAATAAAACTGTAAATGTTGGAACTTTCGTAAAAAAAGAAATTTTAATAAAATATCCATTTGACGAAAACGTAAATACAGAAGATTGGGATATGAACCTTCGGTTAATATCAAAAGGTTTTAAACTAGGATTTATAAATAAAAAGCTATTTTATTACAGAATTGTTTCTACCAGCCTTTCCAGAAATTGGCGACTAATGAAAGATTCATATGAAAAAGTAACCAATAAATATATTGATTATATAAAAAACGACAAAAAACTTCATAAAAGATATAAACTAAAACTTCTTCACTTTAAGTATGAAATTTTACTGTCAGAAGCTACTGAAAAAGAAAAAAATCATTTAAAAATAGAATGGAAAAAAGAAAAGTATAAATTAAAATATAAAAATCCTATTTTATTTTTAAAACTTTTAATGTTAAAAAATTAATAAGTAGTACGCTCTAATTATTCGTCAATATTTTACAACTTTAAAGGATGAAATTTATAGTTTTAAATGAAAATGAAATGGCAACCTTGAAAATGATGTCCAGCCACCATCCAAATTCTTTCGTTCGAGACCGTGCCAAAAGTTTGATCATGAATCATAATGGCATTAGAGCAAAGCAGATTTCGGATATTTTCTCAGTACAAATCAGAGCTGTTTATTCATGGATTAAATCATATGAAGATAAAGGGTTTATAGGCCTTTATACGAAAAAGGGACAAGGAAGGATAAGTGTTTTTTCTTCATTTTCTTCAGAAGAACAAAAAAGTATTTTGGATAAAATAGATCAGGGAGATTCTGTGAAAGAAACGACCTGTTTTATCAATGAAAATCTTTCAGAACGTGTTACAGAAAGAATGCTAAAAATCTTTCTAAAAAAAAGATTATGTCTGGAAAAGAATACGATGTTGGCTCAAACCTCTACAAAATCAGGAAGAATATCTATTGAAAGCAGAGCAATTGAAGAGTTTAATGAATCTGACGAAAGATGATTATTTGGATGTATACTTTGCTGATGAGAGCGGATTTTCTTTAACTCCCTCCATTTCTTACCACTGGCAACAAAAAAATGAAAATGTAAAAATCATACCCAGGCACAGTAAAAGAATCAATGTTTTTGGGATTATGTCTAAGAATAATAATCTTTTTCAGCGTCATCATATGGGAAAAATAACTTCTGATTTTGTGATTTAGGCCATTGATGAATTTTCAAAAACAATCACAAAGAAGACTGTTATTTGTTTAGATAATGCACAGATACATCATTCTAAGGAATTTAAAACCCAAATTTCAAAATGGAAGAAGTTAGATATTGAAATTTTTTATCTTCCAAAATATAGTCCACATCTTAATTCTATTGAAATTCTTTGGCGAAAAATAAAGTATGAATGGCTTCGTGCAAAAGATTATACCTCTTGGCAAACTCTTGAAAAAGCGTTGGAGAATATCTTTTCAGGATTTGGAAATATTTATAACATAATTTTCAAACCTTAAAAAAAAATGATGAATAATTAACGAATGATACTTACTAAACAAAAGAGGAGATTATCAGAAAATAAATTATTTTCTGTCATATTCATCATCCAACCTCACGATATCATCCTCTCCAAAGTAAGTTCCTGTTTGTACTTCTATGAAGATAACCGGCTTTTCTGAAAGATTCATGATTCTGTGTTTAGCTCCTAATGGAATAAAAATACTTTCTCCATAAGATAACTTTATTTCTTTGTCATCCAAGATGATGGTAGCATCTCCTTCAATGATAGTCCATTGTTCTTGTCTTTTATGATGATATTGATAGGATAGCTTTTGCCCAGGATTTACTTCAATTCTTTTCAGTTTATAATTAGGTTCGTCTGCCAAAACATAATATTTCCCCCAAGGTCTTTCGCCAATTTCTAACATATTTTTTGAATTCTAAATTTATACAAATGTAAATATTAAGATTAAAAAAACCAATATAGAAAACATTAAACATCATTAAAATATTTAATTTTAAGTAAATTTGCAGAAATTTTATTTAAAATGGAGAAAGTAAGAGTCCGTTTTGCACCAAGTCCTACAGGACCTTTGCATTTGGGAGGCGTAAGAACCGCATTATATGATTATCTTTTTGCGAAGAATCAAGGTGGCGAGTTTGTATTGAGAATAGAAGATACAGATACCGCAAGATATGTTGAGGGCGCTGAAGAATACATTGAAGAAGCTTTGGAATGGTGCGGAATTATTCCGGACGAAAGCCCTAAAAAAGGCGGAAAATTTGCTCCATACAGACAATCTGAAAGAAGAGATATTTACGATAAATACACAGAGCAGATTCTTAAGACTGATTATGCTTACATCGCTTTTGATACTGCTGAAGAGTTAGACGCCATCCGTGCTGAATATGAAGCTAAAGGTGATGTTTTTTCTTATGATAATAAAACCAGAAACCGTCTAAAAAACAGCCTTTCACTTTCTGAAGAGGAAGTTCAGAAACTATTGGATGCAAAGACCCCTTACGTTGTAAGATTCAAAATGCCTGTTGACAGAACTTTAGGTTTAGTAGACATTATCCGTGGAAACACTGCCGTAAATACAGATACTTTAGACGATAAAGTTTTAGTAAAAAACGACGGAATGCCGACGTATCATTTCGCCAACATCATCGATGACCACGAAATGGAAATCTCTCACGTTATTCGTGGAGAAGAATGGTTGCCTTCTTTAGGTTTACACACTTTATTATATGAAGCAATGGGTTGGGAAGCACCTGAGTTTGCCCACCTTTCTTTGATTTTGAAACCAGAAGGAAAAGGAAAATTAAGCAAAAGAGATGGTGATAAATTTGGGTTCCCAGTATTTCCATTAAATTTTACAGATCCTGCAACAGGACACGTATCTAAAGGCTACAGAGAAAGTGGATATTTGCCTGAAGCATTCATCAACATGGTGGCACTTTTAGGTTGGTCTCCTGCAGATGATAAAGAAATTTTGTCTTTGGAAGAAATGATCAAAGAATTTGATTTACATAAAGTTCATAAAGCAGGCGCAAGATTCAGCAAAGAAAAATCTGAATGGTTTAATCATCAGTATATTCAAAAAACTTCTGCTGAAGAATTGATGAATATTCTTAAAAACTCAGAATCAAATTTAACAATCGAAGATGAAAAGTTATTAAAAATCATTCATCTGATGAAAGAGAGAGCTACTTTCCCGAAAGATATTTACGAAAATGGAAAGTTTTTCTTCGAAGCGCCTACTTCTTACGATGAGAAAGCTTCAAAAAAAGCTTGGAATGATGAAACTTCTGCTCTTCTAACTGAATTTGCTGAAAATTTAAATTCAATTAATGATTTCGTTTCTGAAAACATTAAGCAAAACCTACACGATTTTGCAGAAAACAAAGGTTTAGGAATGGGAAAAGTAATGATGCCTTTACGTCTAGCTTTGGTAGGAGAATTGAAAGGACCAGACGTTCCGGATATTTTAGAACTCATTGGAAAAGAAGAAAGTATCGCTAGAATAAGCAATGCTGTAAATAATTTTAAATAGGTTTTCATAATTTTTCATACATTTGAAAGATTTAATTTACTTCAAGAATGGAATATTTAAGTTTCGAACTTCCTATAAAAGAGCTGATGGATCAATATCAAACATGTTCTTTGGTAGGAGAAGAAAGTGGTGTTGATGTAAAATTAGCATGCAGTCAAATCGAAGATAAGATCAGAGATACCAAAAAAGAGATCTATGGAAATCTTACGCCTTGGCAAAGAGTACAGTTATCGCGTCATCCGGATCGCCCATATACTTTAGATTACATTAAAGGTATGGTAGATAAAGGAAGCTTCCTTGAGCTTCACGGTGATAGAAACTTCGCAGATGACCCAGCATTGATTGGTGGTTTGGCTACACTTGATGGCCAAAGAATCATGATTTTGGGAACCCAAAAAGGGAGAACAACCAAAGAAAGACAATACAGAAGATTCGGGATGCCAAATCCGGAAGGCTACAGAAAAGCTTTAAGACTAATGAAATTAGCTGAGAAGTTTAAAATTCCTGTAGTAACTTTAGTAGATACACCGGGAGCGTATCCTGGTTTGGAAGCTGAAGAGAGAGGACAAGGTGAAGCGATTGCAAGAAATATTTTTGAAATGACAATGCTTAAAACACCTATCTTCACTTACATCATTGGCGAAGGAGCAAGTGGTGGTGCATTAGGAATTGGTGTTGGTAACAAAGTGTATATGTTAGAAAACACTTGGTACACGGTAATTGCACCAGAAAGCTGTTCTTCAATTCTTTGGAGAAACTGGGACCATAAAGAAGATGCTGCAAATGCATTAAATCTTACTCCTGCAGATGCATTAAGAGAAAAATTTATCGACGGAATCGTAGAAGAACCACTTGGTGGAGCACATTACGATCCTGAAGTTGCTTATTTAAATTTAAAAGCTTCTATATTACAAAATATTAAAGCATTCTCTAAATTTACAGGAAAAGAGCTTGAAACGCACAGACAAGACAAGTTTATTGCCATGGGGCAATTTAAAGGATAAAAAAAAGCGGTTAAGAATTTTCTTAACCGCTTTTTTATTTTTACTCAGCTACATCGAGCTGTATCTCAATATCTTTATTTATTTTCTTCAGAGAAGAATATTTGGCATCACAAACCGAGGTTGTTAAAACATAATCACCTTTTTCTACCATTATAAAATTTTGTCCGTTGGCGGGAACATCAAGATTATAATATTTTTTTCCGCTTATTTTTACAATCAATCTGCATTTTGATTTATTTCTGATATTAATGTAAGCTTCTTTATCACTTGGATCGTTATTAAAAAGATGCGTCAAATAAGAAGCCGTTTTCTTTCCCTCTTCACTAGGAGCCGATTTTTTACTCGAACTGCCTGCTGAAGCGTAAGAAACTGTTCTTTCAGGAGTTGTTGTTTTAGAATTAGAAGCTATCGTTTTGCCTTTATTGAGCTCACTGTTGCTTACAATTTTTTCAATTTTGTCTTTGCTGATTGGTTTAATCGTAGGTTTGGCTTCAATAGAGTTATCTGCCATGATGATGGTAATTAATTTTCTTTTAAGTTCATCATTTTTTTCGTGCCCAGGATTTTGTTTAATAAAGCCTGCAATTATTCTTGCTTCTGCACTTGTCTGCGCCTCTTCTAGCGTATAAATAATTACAGTTTCCTTTTCTGCAACTACTTTAGACTTACTTTTTTTCTTTTTTTGAGAAAACCCCAAACTGAAAATGGATAGAAATAAGATTAGAAATATTTTATTCATGGAGTAAAAACCTTTAAAAAATTATTAAATTAATACTATAACGTTAAAAGTCATTTTTTAGTTTATCATTAAAATCATTATCTTTGCCCTGCTCAAAAATAAACTATTAAAGTTAATTATAATTTTAAATAAAAAAATAATAAATATTATGTCTTATTCACCAGCTGCTGCAGACGTAGCAAAATTAAGAAACCAAACAGGTGCAGGTATGATGGACTGCAAGAAAGCTCTAGTTGAAGCAGAAGGAGACTTCGAAAAAGCAGTTGACATCCTTAGAAAAAAAGGACAGAAAGTTGCAGCTAACAGAGCAGACAGAGATTCTTCTGAAGGTGCTGTAATCGCTAGAGTAAATGAAGATAACACGTTAGGTGTTATTATTTCTCTAAACTGCGAAACTGACTTTGTTGCTAAAAACGAAGCGTTTATCGAGTTAGCTTACGAAATTGCTGAAATGGCTATTTTCGCTGCTACTAAAGAAGAATTATTAGCTACAGATTTCCACGGAATGACTGTTGCTGAGAAATTAATCGAGCAAACTGGAGTTATCGGTGAGAAAATCGAGATTGGTGCATTCGAAAGAATTACAGGACCTTTCTTGGGAGCTTACATCCACGCTGGAAACAAAATCGCTGCAATCACTTCACTTTCTGCTAAAGTAGACGGTGCTGACGAGGCTGCTAAATCTGTTTCTATGCAAGCTGCTGCAATGAACCCTATCGCTCTTGACGAAACTTCTGTTTCTCAGGAAACGATTGATAAAGAATTGGAAATCGAAAGACACAAACTTACTGAAGAAGGTAAGCCTGCAAACATTATCGAGAATATCTTGAAAGGTAAAATGCAGAGATTCTACAAAGACAACACTTTGGTACACCAAGATTTCATTAAAGACAGCTCTATTTCAGTTGCTGACTATGTAAAATCTGTAAACGGAGATCTTAAAGTAACAGGATTTGTAAGAGTTAGCTTATAATAACTTTTTCAAGTTTTAAAATATTAATCCCGATGAGTTTTTCATCGGGATTTTTTTTGTCTCTGATTTTCACATTACAATATTAACAATATATGAAGGCAATTTTAACTTTTCCACATTTCTATAAATATTAAAAAAGCGTTAAAAAAACACCGTAAAAATGTGATTATTAATACTTAGATTTGTCGCCCGATAAATTTAGGCATGAAAAAATATTTACTACTTATTTGCAGTTTTTTTTGTTTATTATTCAATGCTCAGCTCGATACCGAGCATTGGTTCGCTCCAATGTCTGCAAAAGCTGGAACAAACGGTCTTGAAGGATATTTATATTTATCTACCGATGAAACGATACCTTTTCCGGTACAAATTTTCAACAATAATACATTGTACACAACGGTACAGGTAAGTAAAAATAATCCGACGCAAGTAATTATTCCCAACAATTTTTTGATAACATCAGCACAAAACCAATTATTCATCTCGAATAACATGGGATTGAATGTAAAAGGTTCTAAAAAATTCTTTGCCAATTATCGATTTGCAATGCCCAATCATGCTGAAATCCTTACTTCAAAAGGTGCAGCAGGTTTAGGGACAACATTTTATGCTGGGGTAGCTCCTATTTCAGGATCTGAAGATCATATGAGTGCTACAATTGGGGTTACTGCAACAGAAGACAACACGGTTGTTACGATTTCTGGTTACAATCCGAATATCATATTTTCAGACGGAATATCTTCGCCCACAAGAACATTTACTCTTAATAAAGGAAAATCTTATATTTTAGATGTTGTTAGTTCTTGGTCAAATGCCAATAAAACAGGATTGGTAGGAGCAAAAATTGTTGCTACAAAAGCAATTTCTGTGACCAACGGAAACTTTAATGCGGCCTATACTTCTCAAAATCTTACCAACAATGATATTTTGATGGATCAGGCGGTTCCAGTAGATCGTTTAGGAAAAGATTTTGTTGTGGTAAAAGGAAATGGTACCGTAGCTTCTCAAATGGAAACAGCCTTGATTATTGCTACAGAAAACAATACGCAAATCACTTTCAATGGCACGGGAGCGGTTACCACTCTAAATGAAGGACAATATTATTTAGTTCCTAGTACAAGATATATCAACCAAGGAAATGGTCATTATAATATGAATATTTCTGCAACCAAAAATGTTTATGTGTATCAATTGCTTTCTGGCGCTACCAACGGAAATGAATATGCTGCAGGAGGTATGAATTTCATCCCGCCATTGAGCTGTTTTATGCCTAATAAAATTGATGAAATAGGATTTATCAACAGAATTGGAGGTCAAACTTTTGCCACCAGATTAAATATTATTACTCAAACAGGAGCTGTTGTAACCTTAAACGGAGGTAATATTGCAGCAGGAAACGGGCCTTATCCTGTAACAGGAAATCCGAACTGGGTAAGCTATTCTATACAGAATGTGACAGGGAATGTGACCTTAAATTCTACCAAAGCAATGACTGCCGGAATTGCTGCCGGAAGTGGTGCTGTAGGATATGGGGGATATTTCTCAGGATTTTCATCAGTACCAGCGATTACAAAAACCGGTGACTGCTACGCCGGAATTCTTTTGAAGGTTGACAATAATTACGACGGCTATCAATGGTATTTAAATGGAGTTGCAATTCCTGGAGCTACAAGTTTTTCTATTAATCCGGAACTGTATGGTGCCGGAAATTATACTTGCTCAGTTACTAAGAATAATTGTGAAACAAAATTGACTGCAATATATAATTATATACTTTGTCCACCAATTTCGACAACAACTTATACCATCGGATCTTGTAATACCAAAGTCATTACTCCTGTATTTACCAATGCTACCCAAACAATTGTTCCTTCATTTACTGCAATTATTTCTCAACCTACATCAGGAACTGCGACAGTAAATCCTGCCAACGGTCAGATTACTTACACACCAAATGCGACAACAGTAAATACAACAGACCAGTTTATTTATTATATTCAGGGAAATGGAAATCCTTTCGCATTTGAATATTTTAAAATTATTATCAATACTGATGTTCTTCAAGTAAACAACGCCTCCATAAGCATTTGTAATAGTGCTTCAGGAAATGGAACTTACAATTTAACTACTGCAAATATCACATCGGCTGCTGGAGCCAATATTACTTATTTTACCAATGTAAATTTAACGGGTCAAATTACTGATCCAACCAATTACACAGGACCTGCAGGAATTATTTATGCTAACGTAACTTCAGCTTACGGGTGTTCTAAAGTAGCACAGATTACGCTGACAATGAATCCGTCACCAAATATCAATACAGCTGCTTATAATGCAGATTTTTGTGATGATAATTTTTCCGGGATTATTAACATAAATTTCGCAACTGTTACTCCACAGATTGTTACTAATTCAGCTAATTTTATTGTAAAATATTATTTAAATCAAGCTGATGCGACTGCAGGAAACAACAATACATTACCAACTAATTGGAACTACGCTACAAATACAACAGTTTATGTAAGAGTTGAGAGCACAAACGGATGTCCTCCAGCTTTTGGGCAAATTAATTTTGTTATTAAAAACAAAGTTCCTTTGTTAACTCCAACACAAGTATTAGGAATTTGCGACACTGATATGAATGGCTCTGAAACGGTCAATCTAAATAATTATAAAAGCATTTTCACAACAGATGCTGCGACCACCGTTACTTTCCACAGTAGTTTGGCAGATGCACAAACTGGCGCAAACGTAATCCCTGTAACACAAACAATTAATAATGGAGCAACGGGAATTTTTTATTTAAGATTTACTAATGCCACACAGTGTTTTAATACCGCTAATTTAGCTATAAAAGTAAATGCTGTTCCTACTATCAATATTGCGAATTTTAATAGTACTCTTTGTGATGATAATCTTGATGGAATCGTAAACGTAAACTTCAATACTGTAAGTCCACAAATTGTAACAAACTCTGCAAATTTTACGATAAGATATTATTTAAGTCAAGCCGATGCCAATGCGGGTAACACTAACACTCTCCCAACAAACTGGACTTACACCGTAAACACTACCGTTTTTGTAAGAGTAGATGGATCAAGCACTATTTGTCCTTCATCTTTTGGGCAAATCGATTTTAAAATCGGGAATAAAATCACATTACTTTCATCAAACGTCACCGCTGAAGTTTGTGATAATGATTTAAACGGTTCGCAAAGCGCAAATCTTAATGACTATAAAAGTCAATTTACTACAGATCCGTCTGTAGCATTAACTTTCCACACCACATTAGCAAACGCTCAATCAGGAAACAACGCTGTATCCGCTAACCAAATCATTATTACAGCAACAACATTTTATATTAGATTTACAAGCGCTAACGGATGTCCAAATACAGCCACATTAATCATTGGCTTAAAGTCTCCAAAGAAATCTGATGTTTTGAAAGATCAGATTATCTGCTCAAATGACAAAGTAATATTGAATGCCGGAGATAGCTTTACATCTTATCTATGGAGCACGGGAGCAACAACCTCAACCATTACAGTTGGCATAGGAACTTACTATGTAGATTTAGGTTTTAATGGCTGTACCTACAGACAAACGGTAAGCGTAACTGCGGCACAAGCTCCTACTATTACAAGCATTATAGTTACAGGAACTACTGCAACAATTAATGTTATAGGAGGCACAGCTCCTTATCAATATTCTTTAAATGGTTCAGATTATCAAAATTCTAATGTATTTACCGGTTTAACGAGAGGCACTTACAAAGCATATGTAATCGGAAGAGACGGCTGCCAGACAGTTATTAAAGATTTTTTAATTTTAAATTTAATCAACACCATCACTCCAAACGGCGACGGAAGAAATGATGTATTAGATTATTCAGATTTAAAAATAAAAGAGCAGGTAAGTATTGAAGTTGTTGATCGTTATGGTGCAGCAGTTTATAAATCTTCGGGCAATAATTACAAATGGGATGGAAAATCTAACGGAAGAAATCTATCAACAGGGACATATTGGTATATTCTTAAGTGGATTGAGCCCGATACAAAATTACCAGTTTCTCATTCTGGATGGCTATTAATAAAGAATCGAGAGTAGATATTAAATTTTCTTTATGATTTATTAACAATATATTAAATATTATTTTAATTTTGTATAAATCCTAATTCTATATTTTATGAAAAGATTTCTACTCAGCTTAGTATTAATACTCAGTATGTTTACGTCTCTGTTTGCGCAGAGAGATACAGAGCATTGGATAGCACCGTTTCACTTTACGCAAGCCTACACACAATCGGTTTACTTATCTACAGATTCGGTAATTCCGTTTGAAGTAACTGTTACCAGTAACAATGCGCCGTTACCTGCACCAGCGGTTTCTACCATTACCATCAGTAAAAATAATCCTGGTGTTTTGGCAATTCCAAGCCCAGTTATTTCAACAAACTCTAACGCAGACACATTTAATGTCATCACAAAGGGTATATACCTTAAAGGAGCAAAACCTTTCTACTGTACATTAAGAATGGTTTCTAACCAAACACACGCAGAAATTGTGACCAGTAAAGGAAGGGCAGGCCTTGGTAAAGAGTTTTATGTAGCCAATACTCCTTCAGGAGCTACATCAAATAATTTTACAGCCGGGGTACTTGCTACAGAAAACAGCACGGTAGTTACAGTAACTTGGAATGGCAATATCACTTTTTTTGGAGCGCCTACTGCCCCTGCTCCTGCTAATACTCACACTTTTACATTAAATAAAGGTCAATCTTTCATTTTTGCAGGAAGTGCTTCAGACGCAGCTCCATTTATGGGTGCCAAAATCGTTTCGGATAGACCCATTACATTAACCAACGGAAACGTTAACGGAAATTTCGGAGCTACCGGATTAACGGGTGGATCTGATGCCATCTTAGACCAATCTGTTCCTGTTGAGAGATTGGGAAATACTTTTGCAATGGTAAGAACACGATCTAGCACCCCCGATCTTGAAGGAGGTATTATTGTAGCTACAGAAAATAATACTGAAGTTTACCTTAACGGATCTACTACTTCAGTGGCTACGCTACAACAAGGACAATGGTATAGAATCATGGGTGATCAATATATTGCTCAAGGCACAGGGAATCATGCTAATATGTTGATAAGTACTTCTAAAAATGTTTATTTATATCAATTGGTTTCTGTAGGTAACAACACTGCAACTTGTGGCTTCAACTATATTCCACCATTGAACTGTTTCCTTCCTAGAAAAATTGATGAAATAGCATTAATTAACGAAATGCCACTTCCCGGCAACCCTACTCCGGCGGATATGTTAATTAAACTCAACATTATCACAGAAACAGGTGCCACTGTTACTTATACTACTAATGGTGGTGCACCTATAACTCCTACTGCCGCAGAGGGGCCTTTCCCATTGCCAGGAAACACTGCTTGGGTAACTTATGCGATTGAAGGGGCACAGGGTAATCTCTCTATTCTATCTAATAAAGCAGTAACTGCGGGTATTAATGGCGGATATAACACATCCGGATATGGAGGATATTTTGCAGGATTTTCTTCAATCCCTATTATTACAAAGAAAACAGGAGAATGCATTCCGGGAATTATCTTAGAGGTTGATGATGGATATGATACTTATCAATGGTATTTAAATGGAGTATTAATTCCTGGGGCAACGACTCATACATATACACCTCTCGTTGCAGGAAACTATACCGTAAAGGTAACTATGGGAGCTTGCCAATCGTTAACAACAGCAATATTCAAGGTATTTACGTGTTTGGTACAAACTACAAAAAATATAAATATTTGTGGTACCAAAGCAATTGTTCCAGTATTTTCAAACTCAACTCAAACTCCTGTACCAGGTACAGTTCAGATTATTACCCAACCTACAAAAGGAACAGCAACGCTTAACCCAGCTACAGGAGTAATAACGTATATTCCAAATGTAGGATACTTAGGAGTAGATAAAATTGTTTATAAATTCTGTGGCAATGCGCCTGAATTTATAGATTGCGAACAGATAACTTTAAACTTAAACGTAGTTCCTTTTGTACTTACAGACAGAACAATCTATGCTTGTCAATATGCAGGAAACGGATTTTTTGATTTGACGACCGCAAATGTTACTGACAATGCGGTACCAACAACAAAAAAATTCTATACTACTTTAGCCAATTTAGAAGCTAATACAAATCCGATTCCTGATCCTACCAATTATTTCTCAGCATTAGGCTCGGTGTATGTAAAAGTAACAACAAGTGAAGGCTGCGTAGGAAATGCAAAAATCACTTTAGACTTCTACCCTACTCCAGTAGTTAAAGAAGATACTTTAACAGAATGTTTCTTAGAAAACAACGAAACTAAAGGTAAATTTAATCTACTGAGCGCTAATGTAACTGCTGAATCACCGGTTACAAAAAAATTCTATCCTACATGGGTAGATGCAAGTAATGGTACTAATGAAATTGTAGGAGTTGACACTTATATTTCTGGAAACGGATCAGTATATGCAAGAGTTTTCAACTCAAATAAATGCTATGCAATCACTAAAATCAATCTGAAAGTGACTCCTCCAAAAAGATCACCGATATTGGTTGATAAATACATTTGTATTGATGACAAAACAACACTAGATGCAGGCCCTGGTTACCAATCTTACCGTTGGAGCACAGGAGCAAGCACACAATCAATACAAGGAGTTGCCGTAGGTGATTACTGGGTAATTCTTCAAGATTCTGGATGTTCTGTAAAACAGTTTGTAAGTGTGAAGAAAGCACAAGATCCTGTCATTACTTCAATTGAAATTGCCAACAATACAGCGACTGTGATTGTAAGCGGAGGAGTAGCACCGTATCAGTTCTCTGTAGACGGAGTAGCCGCTTGGCAAGATTCTAATGTCTTCACCAATCTTACAAGAGGGCAACATACATTCTATGTAAAAGATGCTTTCAACTGTAATCCTATTTCTGTAGAAATTACGGTACCTAATTTAGTCAATGCAATTACTCCTAATGGGGATAATCTAAATGATTACATTGACTATAGAGAGCTGGCTTATAAAGGAAATCTTACCTTCGTAATCTATGACAGATATGGTAACAAAATATTCACAGGGGATAAATCTAATAATTATAGATGGGACGGAACCCACTCTAATAAAAAGATTGTTACCGGAACTTATTGGTACCACATCAGCTGGAATGAACCTAATGAAGCAAAAACTCCAATTAAATACACCGGTTGGATTTTAGTGAAAAATAGAGAATAAGAATAACTTCTTACAATCAAGCCACAACTTAACGGTTGTGGCTTTTTCTTACCTATTTCTTAATTATTTTTCATTTTTTAAAACTTTTTTCATAGTTCTTTTAAATTATTCTATTATTTTTGTAAAAATCCTAATTCTACATTATGAGAAAACTTTTACTCACTTTTTTATTAATGCTCTTTAGTAGCAATTTACTCTTTGCTCAGAGAGATACAGATCATTGGTTTGCGCCATATTTTGATAGTCAAAACAGCACTCCATACACTCACACCCTTTATTTCTCTACAGATTCAGTCGCTCCTTTTGAAGTAAAAATCTTTAATAACAATATCCAGATAGGAGCAGTTACAATTAGTAAAAATAACCCACAATCATTCCCTCTACCAGCACAGTTTATTTGGACAGATAATGACAATATGGCATCTACCGCAATCAATATGGGAGTTTACACCAAAGGAACCAAGCCCTATTTTGCATCATTAAGAGCAGCAATGAGCGCCCATGGTGAAATTATCACCTCAAAAGGCAAGGCAGGAATAGGAACAAAGTTTTATGCTGCGGCGGCTCCTATCACAACCACATCTAGCACTCATAATTTCACAACCGGAATTATGGCAACCGAAGATGCTACAACAGTAACAGTTTCGGGGTATGATGCAAATGTTCAGTTTGTAAATAATACAACCCCTCCACTTACATTAACGTTCAATTTAAATAAAGGACAGTCTTATATTTTAGCAGGGCAAGCCAATGTTGTAGCTAATAGAGATGGTTTTATTGGATCTAAAATTGTAGCTAACAAACCAATCTCTGTAACCAATGGAAATGCTAATGCAATGTATGCTACAGGACAAACAAGTAACGGATCGGATCTTATTATGGATCAATCGGTTCCTGTAGACCGTCTTGGAGACGAATTTGCCATGGTAAGAAGTTTATCTCCAATTCCTTCATTTAATACGGAGGGAGGTATAATTGTTGCGACCGAAAACAATACCGAAATTTATCTTAATGGAAACGCAACGCCAGTAGCAACGCTAGCGGAAGGAGACTATTATAGAATTCTAGAGAATAATTACGTACAGCAAGGTACAAGCGGGCATTACAATATGTATATAAAGGCAACTAAAAATATCTATTTATATCAATTAGTTGGAAGAACAGGTACAGAAACAGGAGGTTACAACTATATCCCACCATTGAACTGCTTTTTGCCAAGAAAAATCGACGAGATTGGTAAAGTACAAGAAATGCCTGGTTCATCAGGAGCAATTGTTTTAAAGCTTAATATCCTTACCGAAGCAGGTGCTGTTGTTACTTATTCCATTAATGGGGGTCCAGCAATAACTCCTACTCCCGCGCAAGGTCCATTCCCACTTACAGGAAATACCAACTGGGTAACGTATGCCATACAACCCGTTACAGGAAACCTAGCGATTACTTCTACAAAAGCAGTAACAGCAGGAATTAATGGCGGATATAGCTCAGCAGGATATGGCGGATATTTTGCAGGTTTCTCTTCAATTCCACTTATTGCAAGACAAACAGGAGAATGTATTCCAGGATTGATCTTAGAAGTTGATGATAGTTACGACACTTATCAATGGTACAGAAATAATGTTGCAATTCCTGGAGCCAACGCGAACACTTATAATCCACCTACTGCAGGAAATTATACTGTAAGAATTACCGTAGGTACTTGTCTGCCGGCAACTACTCCTGTATTTAAAGTATTCACGTGTCTTCAGAAAACAGCTAAGACTAAAACCGTGTGTGAAGGATATTTAAATATTATTCCACAGTTTACGACGTCTCCACAGCTATTTACAGCAAGTAGCGTTCAGATTATTACACCACCAGCTAATGGTACCGCCATCATCAATCCTACAACCGGAGTGATAGGATATACTCCAAACAATGGTTTTGTAGGAACAGATACCATTGTTTATAAATTCTGCGGAAACGATCCTGAATTTGTAGATTGTGAGGAAATTACCCTTACTCTGACTGTAACAGAAAGCCCAGTGGTAAATGATACCACATTAAGAACTTGTTTCTTAGAAGAAAATATCGCAACAGGATTATTTAATCTGATAAACGCTAACGTAACCGGTCAACCTGGAGTTACTAAAACTTATTATCCTTCATTAACTGATGCTAATAACCAAACAAATGAAATCTTGGTTCCAGATCATTATATTGCTCCAAATGGTGTTGTTTACATCAGAGTAACGAATGCAAATGGATGCTATCGTGTGGCAAAAGTAACCTTGATAGTTTTAGCACCAGTAGAGTCTGCTGTATTAGTTGATAAAATAATATGTATTGAAGACAAAACGGTATTAGATGCAGGGCCAGGATTTGCATCATACTTATGGAGCACAGGAGCTACTACACAAACAATCTCAAACGTTGAAGTAGGAACTTACTGGGTAAAATTGAAAACAGGAGACTGTACGGTAAAACAAGCGGTAAAAGTTTACGCTTCTGAGCAGCCGGTTATTACAAACATTGAGGTGTCTAATACAAGCATTACAGTATATGTTACCGGAGGTGTTGGCCCTTACGAATATTCAATAAATAATAACAACTTCCAGTCTTCAAACGTATTTACAGATCTTCCTAGAGGTGATGTTAAAGTTTACGTAAGAGACACATTCACTTGTGTACCGATTGAAGTAAGTATTACCATTCCGAATATTGTGAATGTAATCACTCCAAACTCAGATGGAGTAAATGATATTTTAGACTACTCTGCTCTTGCTAATAAGCCAAATCTGGTATTCAATATTTTTGACAGATACGGAAACAGAATTCATCAAGGCAATAAAGAAAATAATTATACTTGGGATGGAACTACCAATGATAAAAAGAAAGTTTCTACAGGAAACTATTGGTACAACATCAGCTGGAATGAAAATGGCAAAGCCAAAACGCCAATTAAATTCTCAGGCTGGATTTTATTGAAAAATAGAGAATAATCAATTTTTAAATCAAATATTATAAAAACCACGATATCAAATCGTGGTTTTTGTTTTTTTTTAAAACTATTAACGTATTTTATTATTAAATTTGTAGTAAAATCAAGTCCAATATGAAGAAAATTCTATCTTTTTTTCTTATTTTTTATATATTCTCTACTACATTCGCTCAATTGGATAGAGAACATTGGTTTGCCCCTATGGTAGATCGTACAACAAACCCAAACCCACATCAAACACTTTATCTATCAACCAACCGTACGACTCCATTTGTTGTTAGTATATACAATAACAACGTCGTTATCGGTACAGTAACCATTAGCAAAAACAATCCTCAAAAATTTGATGTACTTCGAGATTACATTATTACGACTCTGCAGACCGATCTTTTCACCTCTACTTCAAAAGGTTTATATGTAAAAGCAGACTTTCCTTTTTATGCCAATCTAAGGTTTTCGGTTTTTAACCACGCAGAAATTATTACTTCCAAAGGAATTGCTTCCACCGGTACAACTTTTCATATAGCCTCTGCTCCTATTACGGTAAGCAATGATATTCTCAATTTTATGACGAGTGTATTAGCAACCGAAGACAATACAACGGTTACCATCTCTGGCTACAGAAATACAGTACAGTTTTCAAACGGAACTACAGGCACAACCAATCCCACGCTTACATTTACCTTAAACAAAGGGCAGTCTTATATTCTTGATGGTATAGGAAATATTGCGGGAAATTTTGATGGATTTATTGGAGCTAAAGTAGTAGCCACAAAACCTGTAAATATCACCAACGGAAACTTCAACGGACAATATGCCGGAAACAATCCTACCAGTTCTGATATTTTGATGGATCAGTCGATACCAGTAAGCCAGCTAGGGAATACTTTTGCTCTTGTAAAAGGTAACGGAAATATCGGCAGCAATATGGAAAGCGCATTGGTAATTGCCACTCAAGATAATACTGCCGTATATGTAAATAATGAATTGCTACCCATTGCCAACCTGAATACGGGGCAATATTTTGTAATTCCAGATACGAAATATCAACTTCAAGGAACTTCCCACTATAACCTGTATATTGTAACAAGCAAAAATGCTTACGTTTACCAAATGCTCGCAGGAGCTGCTGCTACAGTGAATGAAGTCGCAACGGGTGGTTTTAATTTTATCCCTGCACTCAACTGCTATCTGCCAAAACAGATTGACGAAATAGGATTTATTAATGAAAATTTGGTGCACACCAATAATAATCCTTTAGGAATTCTTACCATTCCCACGAAATTAAATCTTATTACCGAACGAGGAGCCACTGTTTTTGTAAACGGAACCCCTCCTCCAGCAGGAACTGGACCGTTTGACATGACAGGAACAACCAATTGGGTAACCTATGGCATTCCCAATACAACAGGAACAATTACCGTAAACTCAACAAAAGCAATTACAGCAGGAATTACAGCAGGAAGTGATGCCGTAGGATATGGAGGATTCTTTGCAGGATTCTCAACACAACCAATTATTTTAAAATCCGGCGGAGATTGTGTACCGGGAATCGTTCTTACTGTAGACCCTGTTATCTACGACTCTTATCAATGGTATGTAGGTGGAGTTCTTATTGTAGGAGCTGTATTTCCTACCTACACTCCTACCGCATCTGGAAATTATACCTGTTCGGTGACCATGGGAACTTGTGCTCCGTTGATTACAGCACCTTTCAAGGTTTTAAATTGTATGAAACAGTCGGCTGTCACTTATGACATCTGTGAGACAAAAGTTATTACTCCAGCATTTACAACGTCTACCCAAACTCCAGTTGCCTCAACAGTTGCCATTACCACCGCACCAGCTTTAGGAACGGCAACCATTAATACTGCGACAGGAGTTATCACCTACACCGTAACCAATCCTGCTGTTGCAGGAACAGACACCTTTGTGTATACTTTCTGCGGAAATAACCCTAACTTTCCGGATTGCGAAACCATTACAGTAACCCTCAATATTCATCCGGTAACCGTAAATAATGCGACATTAAACGCTTGTAACATTAATGGTAGTGGAACTTATAATCTTACTTCAGCAATTGTTACTACAAACACACCGGTAACCATTACTTATTATCCATCTTTACTTGACGCACAAAACGAAAATTTAGCTGCATTAATAACTGTTCCCACTACCTATTCTGCTCCGAATGGAACTATCGTTTATGTTGTCGTAAAAAATACTACAGGCTGTAAAAGCATTGCACAGATTACTTTAAATTTATTTCCTTTAGCGATAGTAATTCCTGCAAATATGGGAAATCAGTGTGATGAAAATATGGATGGAACGGTGAACATCGTATTATCAGATATTACCCAATTGATATTAAATAACCCCGCCTACTTTACCAATGTAAGATATTATGCCCTTTTAGCAGATGCCAATTTAGGAAATGCTGCTACGCTTCCCAATAACTGGAGTTACAATACCAATACTACAATTTACATTCGCGTAGAGTCTCCGGATGGATGTGCTCCCGTAATTCAGCAGGTTAATTTTACCGTAGGTACCAAACTGATATTAATTAAAAATTTATTTACCACTACTTTCTGCGATGATGATTTAGACGGAGTAAAACCAATGAATTTATCCGTTTTCTTAGATCAGTTTACCATAGATCCATTGGTAGTGGTTAGCTATCATACAACTCTTTCAGATGCACAAAATGATGTTGCCCCAATTAGTGGCGCTGTAACACTCACCGGATCTCATGTATATTACATAAGATTTGAAAAAAGTGGCTTCTGTCCTGATGTAGCAACCTTAAGAATTACTCTTAAAACACCTAAAAAATCTGATATTTTATTAAATCAAATAGTTTGTCCTGATACCACAACCACCTTAGATGCAGGTCCCGGTTTTGACGCTTATCTTTGGAGCACAGGAGATACAACGCCATCGATTTCTAATGTTCCAGCTGGCAACTATTGGGTTGAACTTACTTTTGACGGCTGCGTTTACAGACAGTTTGTAAATGTTTCTACCTCTACATTACCGGTAATTACATTAATTGACATTAACGAATCTACCGTAACAATCACTGTAACTGGCGGTACACCAGCTTATGAATATTCTCTAGACGGCTTTTTTTGGCAGCCTTCTAATGTATTTACCAATGTAAAAAGAGGAACTTATACCATCTATGTGAGAGATTCTCTGAAGTGCGATATTGTGAAAAAAGACTTTGTCATCATTAATTTAATTAATACCATAACACCCAATGGTGATGGCAGAAATGACGAGATAGATTATTCTGCATTAATGAGCAAAGACAATCTTGAATTTAGAATTTTTGACCGTTACGGAGCCGAACTTTTCCGGGGAACGCCTGCCAATAAATTTACTTGGGATGGAAACGTAAAAGGAAGACCAGTTTCTACGGCAACTTATTGGTATTTTATAAGCTGGACGGAACTTGGCAATGTAACGAGTGTAAAATATTCAAGTTGGTTATTGGTGAAACACAGAAATAACAGTCTTTGGGATAAATAATTTAAAATTTTAATGATAAAAACTGTTTTCTATAACATACATTAACAGTTTATTATAAAGTTTAATATAACTTTAACCACACTCTGACAAATCTCACATAAAAACTGACACAATTCTTATGTAATTTTGCACGACATATGAAGAAACTTTTTTTAATTATATTACTGGTTTTTATAAGTAAAATGAATGCACAGAATTATTCTGGTGAAGTCTTTTTACGAGATAATTCTGTGCTTTATCTTAATCAGGTTTATGTCACCAATCTTACGACACTCAAAACTGTATTGACTTCCTATAGTGGAGAATTTAATTTAAAAGCAGAGCCCGGAGATATTATTCGCTTTACATCAATCATTACCGAAAGAAAAGATGTAAAACTAACACCACAAATGCTTACTACTAGAAATTTAGTTGAATTAAAAGTAGCCTATTACGATATTCAGGAAGTTGTCATCAGCAGATTCCGACCTACCGGAAATTTGAGATATGATGTCAACTCTATCCGCAAAGAAGATAAAGTACTTGCCTTAAAAAAAGTCATTGGTCTTCCAGAACCTAAGGGCGATGGTACTTCACCCGTTCTTCCTGTTGCAGGACTGAGAGACGGTGGTCTTACCTTTAGTTTAGAAAGTATATTTGATATTCTTTCCGGTGACCGTAAGAAAAAGCAGCGATTGGTAGCTTATGAAAGAATGAATAATTCTATAACCAATATCAAAAACTACCTGGGAACTGATTATTTCACAAGACTTAAAATTCCTGAAAATCTTATCGATAACTTTTTACAATTTGTCTACACTTCAGAAAACATTGAAGTATATGCACAAACAGGAAATTTTGAAGCCATAAAATTACCTATCGAAAAATACCTTCCAATTTATCAAAGAAGATTAAAAAACTCTCATCTTCAAGATGTGGTAAAATAATATTGCAGAGAGTTTTCAATTAAAAAAAATCATAACACTTTAAACGGTAGTGCTTTTTTTAAATTTGTTTAATTTTAATAATATCGTCAATTCAAAACGAGTTTAAACAATTTAAAAATTGGTTCATACCCCATAATTAAAATTTATTATTCCATGAAAAAGTTATTTTTACTTTTTAGTCCTTTACTATTTCTTACATTTTCTGCGCAAAACAAGGCTAAAGATTACAGTAACATTCTTAAAAGCAAGAATATTTATGAACTCAATGCTTTCCTGAGAGATGCCCATCCAGACGACCCTCGCCGATCTGTTTTGAAACCGAGAGTAATGGATTTTATGAAAGAGTATATTAAAAATGCTCCACCAGGAGATAAAAAAGTACGCGAGATGCAAGAAAATCTTGCAAGGCTAAAAACCGGACCTTCTACAAAAGTTTCTTTCGAGGAGATAAATGCGACAATAAAGCAGAAACAAATTTTAAAATACCAAAAACAATTGCAAGTTGGTCAATCTGCGATTGCCTATACACCCAGTTCGGCACAAAGCGTTTACGTAACCTCTGCTGGAGGTAAGAATACTAAGTTGATTGCAGATACAGAAGCATCAGAATTTAATATGCTGATGGGAGAAAACCCTTTAGAGCATAAAAATAAAACAGTAAAAATCCTGAACTCTCTATTTGACAATGATCCTACTGCAAAAGAGTGTATCGTGATGATTGAAAACAAGTCTGACTGTAACATTATCGTAAGAATTGAAGGTATCGGAAATACAAAATACAGACTTCCGGTTCCGGCTCATGGAGACAATTCTATCGTGGTAGAAAAAGGAGATTATCTATTCACAAGTATTGTTTGTGGATCACAATATGCTTCTCAAAAAACCATAAAAAAACCATTATTGGTGGCATTAGGAAGCTCATCAAAATAGATATAATAATCTGTAACTTTTCGTTTCAATTAAAAATTTAAATGCTGCATAATTTTCGTAATTTTGCAGCATTTCATATATATTTCATGGGCAAAAACAAATTAAGAAGATTCGCTGAAAACAAAAAATTATCAAACGTCATTCAACCGACAAGAGATGAAGCCCTTACCGGTTTTCAACTTAAAGGAAACTGGAGAAAAGATTTCTTTAAAAACGACCAACCCATTGTTTTGGAATTAGGTTGTGGAAAAGGAGAATATACGGTAGGTCTTGCAAAAACTTTTACCGATAAAAACTTTATCGGGATAGATATTAAAGGCGCAAGATTCTGGTTCGGAGCCAAAGAAGCAGCGGAAAACGGCATGAACAATGTAGGTTTTCTAAGATCTCAAATTGAATTGGTTGAGTATTATTTTGCAGAAAATGAAGTTGATGAAATTTGGATTACTTTCCCAGATCCGCAGATAAAATTTAAGCGTACCAAGCATAGATTAACTCACCCTGACTTTCTAGAGAGATACAAGAAGTTTTTAAAACCCGGAGGAATTGTACATTTAAAAACTGATTCAGAATTTTTGCATGGCTATACTTTGGGATATTTGCAAGGTGCAGGTTACGAAATCATTTCGGCACATCACGACATCTACGGAGCTTTAGAATACGAGCCCAATACGCCTCATTTAAGAGATATCAGAACGTATTACGAAGAGTTGTTTTCAGCAAAAGGGAAAACAATTACCTATATAAAATTTAAGATTAATTAAATCTATACTGAAGCTGCAAATTATTTTTGCAGCTTTTTTTAGCAATAAAGCAAGCATTTCTAAGTTTAATAAAAAGTTTAAATTTATAGCATGAAAAAGCTTTTTCTCTTTACTCTTCTTATATTTCTATTTCTGAATAGTTGCGGCACTGTCAATCACAGCATTAAGAGACCTATCCGAAAGCCTTCTATTCCCATCTCAAACACCGGAACAAAGACTAGTTCTGCAGCACAAACAGAAAGAGAATATGAAGCCTTAATAAAAGTTTACAAACCCGAAACAGCAGAGGTTTTAAATAGCCTTTTTAATGATTCTTCAAACAGTCCGAATGTATCAATCACTGTAGAAAACCAATCAAATTGTAATATGGTTTTAACAATCAGCGGTAAAAATTATTTCAAAAAAATTCCTATTGGTGCTCATAAAACGGGAGCAGCAATGGTGCCTAAAAATCAGAATTACAATTTGTCGGGAATGCTTTGCAACTCAGTTTATGAGAAAACAAAATTTATCACAAATTCTTTCAATATAAAATTATCAAACTAAACAATTATAGCTATAATTGTTTAACTTTGTGATTAACAAAAAGTTCTGATTAACATTCAGAATTTATTAAAACACATTTTGATGAAGAAAAAAACACTTGCTTTTTTCTTCTTTAGTCTCATTTTATCATCTTGCGCCAGTAATAATACTGATAAAGGTGATATACTGAAAAGTACAAACATCAATGAGATTGAAGAATATCTTGGGAACGCACATCCCGAAGATCCGAAAAAAAGAATTCTAAAGCAGCATGTCATCGCATTGAAAAATGCTGAATGGACAAAAGGTGCAAAAAATGCAAAACCAATGGAAGCAAGACCTGTTTTCATAGAACTACCCGATCAATTAAGCCATAAAAAAGACACTGAAGCCAATCAGGAAGTTTTTAGAAAGCTAATGTCTGAAACACCGGAAGAACATAAGGAGAAGACAAAAAAGCTCCTAAACAATATGTTTAATGAAGATATTAGCAATAACGAAGTCATTCTCTTGCTCAAAAATAATTCTGACTGCGATTTGGTTTTAGAAATATCCGGAAAGAAGTTTTATAATCTTGCGGTACCTGCAAAAGGTGAAAATTTTATTGTGATGAATAAAGATTCATACACCATCTCAGGAAACGTTTGTGATGTAAAATATAAAAGCTCAAAAGACATTGATAAAAGCCTTGTTGTCGTTTTACAAAACCCAGGATTCAAATCAGATTTAATTGCTGAAAACAAAGCCAGCAAAGATTTAGAAAATGTACAAAACAAACCCATCCTGGTTTCTAAAAAAAAGAAGAAAAAATAATTCCTATACTATAAACAAGCAAAAACCGCTGAATTTCTTCAGCGGTTTTATTATTTTTAAAGATAAAGCTTTCAAATTAAATTTTTCTAGAATCACAAAGCGACGACCAATATCACACTCCTAATTTCATTCGGACAAAATCTCGATAATTCCTTCCAATAGGAATCGCTTTCCCTTTAATTTCTACATCTTGAGCATCAAAAAAGTCAATTTTAGATTTAGCAATAATAAAAGATCTATGAATTCGGATAAAGTCGTCCGGAAGCTTATTTTCTATATCACTAATGGAGTATCTCGTTATCAAGATTTTGTCCTCCATCACAATTTTAATATTCTCTTTCTGGCTCTCAATGTACAAAATAGATTGAAGGGGTACTCTTGCTTTTTTCTTATTAACTGTAAAATATAGATCTGCTAAAACTTCGTTGGGAGAAGATTCTGTTGTGGTTTGTATTTTTAAAATTTTTTGTATTGCTGTCATAAATCTGGAAAACTCTATGGGTTTCATCAGATAATCTACCACATCATATTCGTAGCTTTTTACTGCAAATTCGTGGTAAGCAGTCGTAATGATTACTTTGGGTGGATTTTTAAGTGTTTGTAAAAAATCTAATCCTTTTATTTTAGGGAGATGGATATCCAACAACATAAGATCTACTTTTTTTTCCTTCAAAATCTCCATCGCACAAATTGCATCATGGCAAACGCCTACCAGTTCCAAAAAGGGAACATCTTTTATAAAGTCTTTTAAAACTTCAACAGCAAGTGGCTCATCTTCTATGATTAAACATTTTATTCTCATAAAGTCTTGTTTAAATCTAAATTAAGTTCTGTACAAAAAATATTTTCTTTGATTTCTTCTATAAAACTATAATCAAAATAAACCAACTCTAATTGTCGTTTTAAGTTTTTCAAGCCAATTCCTTTTTTTGTTTCTACATCTGCGTTTTCGAAAGAATTATTAAGCTTAAATTGCAGCATTCCCGATTTCAATTTCAAGTCAATATTGATAAAAGAATTCTTAGTACTTTGGGCGGCACCGTGCTTAAAGGCATTTTCTATAATAGGAATCATTAATAGAGGTAATATCTGAGCATTATCATCGTCTATATTAAAGTGAAAATCAACTTTTAATCTTTTGTCGAATCTTATTTTTTGTAAATCTATATAATCAATCAAAAAATCGATTTCTTTCGAAATTTCGGTAAACTTCATTTCTGTACCATACAGCACATAGCGCAAAAGTTTTGATAGTTTTATAACTATTTGCGGGGTTTCATCTGATTTTTTTCTCGCCAAAGAATAAATATTATTCAGTGTATTGAATAAAAAATGAGGATTAATTTGAGATTTTAAAAAGCCAAGCTCACTTTGCATCTTTTCATTCAACAAGGCTTGCTCTCGCTTTTTTAATTTTTGACTGTTATCATATTCATTCAGGGCAATGGCAATACCAGCAACAAAAATTTTATCCATAAATGAATTTATCAAAGTTCCAAAGCCCCCAAGCCCAACAATTTTCATGTGTGAATAAATAAAAGGTACCGTAAACTTCATCAAAAAAACATATCCTGCTAATGAAAAAAACATCAAAATAAAACTTAAAATAAGACCTAATTTCAAATTATTTTTACGTTGATATCTATATTTTTCAATATAATAAAACATTAAATACACCATAGGAACTTTTAGCAGTATCAATTGTAAAAATTCTTCTGAAAATGCATGGATGAGTGTTGACCAAACCGGCTGCTGATATTGTAGTTGCATCCAATAGAATTCGGTATTGACTTCCAAAATTAAATAAGGAAGCCATAATAGAAAATGCCATAGCCATTTTTTTTGCATTAACAAATGTAGCTTTTTTAATATTCTGTTAGATATTTTGTAATAAATAACCGGTTTGAATCAACCAAATATCTATAATCATCAATCAATGTATCATGCGTGCTTTTACACTCTTTAAGACGCTAAATATTCGCATTCACTGGAAGTCTGTTTCACAAAAAAATTACAATGAATAGTAATATTACCTTTAAACTAGTTAAACAAAAAAACTATGAAAAAACTACTATTCTTATTATCTATCCATTGTGTATTTTTTAGTGCGCTTTCTGCGCAATGGTCTTTAGGTGCTAATTTACCTGAAGGAATTCGTGCCGCTAATACAGAAAGCCACATCCAAAATGGTACAGGCTATATATATGTGATGGGGGGCAGAAATGATCAGGAAATCATATCCAATAAAACATACCGTTACACCCTTGGAAGCAATATCTGGGAAACAATGGCAAACGTTCCTACACCAATTTTAGGTTCATCCAGCGCTAAAATTGGTGATAATATCTATATTATTGGTGGAATGGTAACTACGCCGGGAATTATTACAAAAAAAGTTTATAAATACAATATTCCGAATAATATTTGGACGCAGGCAGCAGATACTCTAAATCCTTATACAGATGGAGATGCAGTAGCCTATCAGGACAGTTTAATCTATACTGTGGGAAGCTACAATAGTGAAGAATCTTTTGTTTATAATATCCATACAAACAAGTGGAAAGCTGCCACTCCTATACCTTCTTCCGGAAGTGCATTATCATACGGCGCATTATCTCTACATGGAAACAAGCTTGTATATGTAGGAGGTTCTAATGGTACTTTCTCACCAACATACTATAACAATGTATGGATAGGAGAAATCAATCAAAACAACCGTACAAACATCACCTGGACGCAAGGTGCTGCTTTTCCCGGATCAACAACAACTTTCTTTGAATTAAAACCTTGGAAAAACGGATTAATCTTAATTGGAGGTACAACAGATAATACTTTCAATACGTTTTCCGATGAAAATTATTTCTATGATCCGCAAGCTAATACTTGGACTACGTTAACATCTAAACCTACATCATGGAATACCGGCAATTCTACATCAATATTATTAAATGGAACATGGAAACTGTTTTGTACCGGTGGCTTTCAAACTAGTTATTTAACCAATACTGAAATCTATGCTGAAGAGAATTTATCCGTTTCTGATATTCAAACCGATACATGCCATCTTAGAAATATGAAAACCATTAGTGGAAGAAATCCTAAGATAAGTTTTTGTACATCAGAAAATGGTAATATCTCTATGAAAATATGGGATGCAAAAGGTAGTTTGGTAAGAGAAAATAATAAAATTGAAAATCGTGCAGGTTCCAAAATCATATCACTGCTTGATTTCAATCTAGCAACAGGAATTTATTTTATTACCTTATCTCAAAACGGGAATCATCAATCTAAGAAAATTCAAATTATTCACTAATTATACTTTAAATAACCTGTTGTATATTTTGAAGATTTGTCTTTCGAAAATAATTGAAACCGCCTGGTTTATCTTTATTTTCAGCATTTTTTTAATTTCTTTGTTTAGCCTTGCGTTTTTTAATCGCTAAGAAAGACAGAATTCTTACATTAAATTCTTTCTTTAAAATAAACAAAGACATTTCATTTAGTAAAGAAATAAAATTATTTAAAGGTATTTACAAAATGTACAATGGGTTTTAGCAAAAAAAAAAGCGACCCAGATTAACTGAGTCGCTTTTATATTTCTGAGAAGTCTCTAATTATTCAGCAGCGTCGAAATCTGCATCTTTATCAGCAGAAACTACTTCACCTTCTTCTTTAGATTTTTCTTTATCAGCTTTTCTTTGAGTCTGACCTTCTTTGATAGATTCTGAAACAACGCTCAAAAGCATATCGATAGACTTAGAAGCATCATCGTTTCCTGGGATAACGAAGTCAACTTTTCTAGGGTCAGAGTTAGTATCAACAATACCGAAAACTGGAATACCTAATTTCTTAGCTTCAGTTACAGCGATGTGTTCTCTCATGATATCTACAACGAAGATTGCAGAAGGAAGACGCACCATGTCAGAGATAGAACCTAAGTTTTTCTCTAAGTTAGCTCTTTGTCTGTCAACTTGTAATCTTTCTTTTTTAGATAAAGTTTCGAACGTACCGTCTTTTTTCATTTTGTCGATATGGTTCATTTTCTTTACAGCTTTTCTGATTGTAACGAAATTCGTTAACATACCTCCCGGCCATCTTTCTGTAATATAAGGCATATTAAGTTCAGCAGCGTGCTTAGCAACTACCTCTTTTGCTTGCTTTTTAGTAGCAACAAAAAGAACTTTTTTACCTGCAGAAGTTAATTTTTCTAAAGCGCTACACGCTTCATCCAATTTAACTGCTGTTTTATGTAAGTCTACAATGTGAATACCATTTTTCTCCATAAAAATGTATGGAGCCATATTTGGATTCCACTTTCTAGTCATGTGACCGAAGTGTACACCAGCCTCTAGAAGGTCTTTTACATTTGCTTTTGCCATGTTTTCTGTTTTTGTTAGTTTACTTTCCGCTTTTTAAACAATCAACAACTTCTTTAGATGGGAGAAGCGTTTGGATGCTAAACGTAACGGGCAATTTGGCATTTGCTTATTGCTAATAGCAATTGGCTTTTTGCCGAGTTAATAAGTTGATAAAAAGTTGGTAACTTTCTGTAGCCAATAGCCAAAAGCCATTCGCCAACAGCAAATCTTAACGTTTTGAGAACTGGAATCTCTTTCTTGCTTTTTTCTGACCTGGTTTCTTTCTTTCCACCATTCTTGCATCTCTTGTAAGTAAACCTGCAGGCTTCAATGCTAATCTAAATTCAGCATTAATTTCGCAAAGTGCTCTAGAAATACCTAATCTGATAGCTTCTGCCTGACCTGTATTTCCACCACCGAAAACATTTACGGTAACGTCATACTGACCAACAGTTTCAGAAAGGATAAACGGCTGGTTTAGTTTGTAAACCATCACGTCTGTAGAGAAATAAGTTGCAGCATCTTTACCGTTTACTGTAATGTTACCAGTTCCTGGCTTTACATAAACTCTAGCTACAGAAGTCTTTCTTCTTCCGATTTTGTGAACTATAGACATAATTAATTATTTAAATTCGTTAACATTAATTGTTTTAGGCTGTTGAGCTTCATGCTTGTGCTCAGTTCCTTCATATAAATAAAGGTTTTTAAGCAATGCAGATCCTAATCTTGTTTTTGGAAGCATACCTTTTACAGATTTTTCCAATACTTTTAAAGAATCTTTTTTCTGAAGTTCAAGAGCTGTCATAGACTTCTGACCACCAGGGTAACCTGTATGCCAGATGTAAGTCTTATCGTTCCACTTATTTCCTGAAAGAGTAACTTTCCCAGCATTCAAAACAATAACATTATCACCACAATCTACGTGAGGTGTAAAGTTTGCTTTGTGCTTACCTCTCAAAATCTTTGCAACCGTAGAAGCTAGTCTTCCTAACGGCTGTCCTTCAGCGTCTACCACAACCCATTCTTTATTAGCAGTAGCTTTGTTCGCTGAAACAGTTTTGTAACTTAATGTATTCACACGTTTTAGTTAAAGATTAAACATAATTTTTCCCTTAAAAGGGTGTGCAAAGGTAAGCATATTTTTTTAATCTGAAAATATATTTTGAATTAAAGTATTGAAAATAAAGATATTTAATAAGTTAGTCCCTTAAAAAGAATCACAATATCATTGTTTATAATTAGAAATCAGAAATTTAATCTTCAATAAAGTTGAAAAAACAACCCGTTAATTAAATTACAAAATGATAACGTATAGATTAATTACGCAACGATTTACTTCCTCTGAAACTTGCAAACAAATAATAAGCTACGAAAACAGTCGAAAACTTAATAATAGAAGGAATCGCCAATTCTAAATTAAAGATAAGCGCACCAACGGCAACCAAAAGCGCCATCACACCAAAAGACAATCCCATTTTTTGGAAAAGTGAAAATTTAGCATCATCTAAAAAATAAGCCAATCCCCATGCGAGACCAAAGGCCATAGCATAATAAAGCTCTAAGCCAAGATCCTGAACTTCCATGAATAAATAATTAATCAGAAAAATAATTCCGGTTCCCAACACAAAATACATCAATGCTCTTTTCATACTATATTATATAATGCAAAAATAAAGAATTAAACTTTTGCAATCACTTTAAGAAGCAAACAAAATATCCCTACAACAATCATACATCCATTTTATTTTCAATGTTGGTAAATGTAAATTTTAAAATTTCATTATATCCTTTCAAATGAAGGCCAATCTATGCGAACCTAAGCTACCGAACGATTGTTTGCTAAACTGGAGAAAACCAACATACCCAAAACAAAACAAACCAATGAAAATCAACACATTAAACTCAATATACCAATTTTTAATTTATTGTTATATTTGAAACTTCAAGAAATTTTCGAGAACTTATATGGAAACCCAAAAATATACTCCTAAAAACAAAGTAAGAATCGTAACAGCCGCATCGTTATTCGATGGGCACGATGCTGCGATTAATATTATGCGTCGTGTGATTCAAGGAACAGGATGCGAAGTCATTCACCTTGGTCACGACAAATCTGCCGAAGAAGTGGTAAACACTGCTATTCAGGAAGATGCAAACGCTATTGCATTGACTTCTTATCAAGGTGGTCACAATGAATATTTCAAATATATCTACGATCTTTTAAGAGAAAAAAACGCTTCGCAAATCAAGATTTTTGGTGGTGGTGGCGGTGTCATCTTGCCTGAAGAAATCGAAGATATTATGGCGTACGGAATCGACAGAATTTATTCTCCGGACGACGGTCGTGAGCTTGGATTACAGGGAATGATTGATGATTTGGTTCAACGATCCGACTTCCCAACAGGAAGAGACGTTAAAACTGAAGATTTAGACTCTATCAGTTTTGAAAACTCTACAAGCATTGCTAAAATCATTTCTGCGGTTGAAAACTTCTCAGAAGAAAAACCAGATTTAGTAAAAGCGATTGACGAAAAATCAAAAGATTTAAATATTCCAATCATCGGTATCACAGGTACTGGTGGAGCCGGAAAATCTTCTTTAACAGACGAATTGGTAAGACGTTTCTTACGTTCAAACACCGATAAAAAAATTGCCATCATCTCTATCGACCCTTCGAAAAAGAAAACCGGAGGTGCACTTTTGGGCGATAGAATTCGTATGAATGCGATTAATGACCCAAGAGTTTATATGCGTTCGATGGCGACCAGAGAGAATAACGTTTCAGTTTCTCCGTTCATCCATTCAGCATTAAATGTATTGAAATTAGCTCATCCTGATGTTATCATTTTGGAAACTTCAGGGATTGGGCAGTCAGGTTCGGAAGTTTCTGATTTTGCTGACGTGTCAATGTACGTGATGACTCCTGAATATGGAGCTTCTACGCAGTTGGAAAAAATCGACATGTTAGATTATGCAGATTTAGTTGCATTAAATAAATCTGACAAAAGAGGAGCTTTAGATGCACTTCAAGCCGTAAGAAAACAGTTCCAGAGAAACCATTTATTGTGGGAAAGTCCGTTGGATGACATGCCGGTTTATGCGACAAAAGCGTCTCAATTTAACGACCACGGAACAACCGATTTATACAATAGATTAGTAGAAAAAGTAAATGATACCCTTCGACAAGCTCAGGGTGACAATGCTCCTCAATTTAAAGGTTTTGTTGAGCAAGAAGTTTCTGAAGACATCACGATTATTCCACCAAAAAGAGTTCGTTACCTTTCTGAAATTGTTGAAAACAATAGAATTTATGATGCAAACATCGAGAAACAAGCTGAGCTTGCGAGAAAAATGTATCATATTGAAGGGGTGAAAAAATTCCTTTCCAATGAAACTTTAGATGCAGAATATCAAAAAGCAGAAAAAGCGCTTCAACAGGAAAATATCGACTTCTTAAAAAATTGGGATGATACGAAAGATGCTTTCAAGACTGAGTTTTATTCATACTTTGTAAGAGGAAAAGAGATAAAAGTTGAAACCTCAACAGAATCTTTATCACACTTAAGAATTCCAAAAATTGCATTACCAAAATATACCGACTGGGGTGATTTGATTAAATGGAAAGGCCAAGAAAATCTTCCTGGAGGATTCCCTTACACCGCGGGAATTTATCCTTTCAAAAGAACAGGAGAAGACCCGACAAGAATGTTTGCCGGAGAAGGCGGACCTGAAAGAACCAACAGAAGGTTCCATTACGTTTCTGCGGAAATGCCTGCAAAACGTTTATCTACAGCGTTTGACTCTGTAACTTTATACGGACAAGACCCTGCTTTACCACCAGATATTTATGGTAAAATCGGAAATGCAGGAGTTTCTATTGCAACTTTGGATGATGCTAAAAAACTATATTCAGGTTTTGATTTGGTAAATGCATTGACTTCAGTTTCAATGACGATTAATGGTCCAGCGCCAATGTTGCTGGCTTTCTTCATGAATGCAGCCATCGACCAAAATGTTGAAAAATATATTGCTGAACATAAGCTTGAGGCTAAGGTTGAAGCAGCTTTAAAAGCAAAATTTGACGATAAAGGTTTAGCAAGACCAAAATATAACGGAGAATTGCCACCATCTAACAATGGTTTAGGTTTACAATTATTAGGACTTACAGGAGACGAAGTGATTCCTGCGGATGTTTATGCTGAAATTAAAGCTAAAACGATTGCAACCGTTCGTGGAACTGTTCAGGCTGATATTTTAAAAGAAGACCAGGCTCAAAATACATGTATTTTCTCTACAGAATTTGCTTTGAGATTGATGGGTGACGTTCAGGAGTATTTCATCACTGAAAAAGTAAGAAACTTCTACTCGGTTTCGATTTCTGGTTATCACATTGCAGAAGCGGGCGCAAATCCGGTTTCTCAGTTGGCATTTACTTTGGCAAATGGTTTCACTTACGTGGAATATTATTTGTCTAGAGGAATGGACATCAATGATTTTGCTCCAAACTTATCTTTCTTCTTCTCGAATGGAATCGACCCTGAATATTCGGTAATCGGACGTGTCGCAAGAAGAATCTGGGCAAAAGCCATGAAACTGAAATACGGTGCCGACGAAAGAAGCCAGATGTTGAAATATCATATTCAAACTTCAGGTCGTTCACTTCATGCTCAGGAAATTGATTTCAATGATATCAGAACGACTCTTCAGGCATTGTATGCAATCTACGATAACTGTAATTCATTGCACACGAATGCTTATGACGAGGCAATCACCACTCCTACTGAGCAATCGGTAAGAAGAGCAATGGCGATTCAGTTGATTATTAATAAAGAATTAGGTTTAGCGAAAAACGAAAATCCACTTCAAGGTTCATTTATTATTGAAGAATTAACTGATTTAGTGGAAGAAGCGGTTTATGCAGAATTCGACAGAATCACAGAAAGAGGTGGTGTTTTGGGTGCGATGGAAACGATGTACCAACGTTCAAAAATTCAGGAAGAATCAATGCATTACGAATGGTTGAAACACACAGGAGAATATCCAATTATCGGGGTAAATACTTTCCTTGGAAAAGATGGTTCACCAACGGTTCGCCCGGGAGAAGTTATCCGTTCGACTGAAGAAGAAAAGCAGGTTCAGATTGAAACGCTTCATAATTTCCAACAATCTAATGATGATAAATCTGAGGCTGCCTTGAAAACTTTACAACATGCTGCCATCAATCAGCAAAATTTATTTGAAGTGATGATGGATGCCGTGAAATACTGTTCTCTTGGACAAATCACCAATGCTTTGTTTGAAGTAGGCGGTAAATACAGAAGAAACATGTAACGGCAGGGCCGTAGCCAATTATTGACTATTAACTGCTTTAATAATTATAAAGTAAACCTCAAGGATTTTTCTTTGAGGTTTTTTTGTATTTTTGAATGATTTGTATATTTCATTTTAACCCTCTTTAAAAAAATTAAATGAAAAGATTCTGTTTCATGACACTGATAATTTTCGCTGTAATATTCTTAAAAAGCTGTAATTCATATCCTATGGACACCACGCATAAAAGTGATATGAACAGGAATACTGAAGAATTGCAAAAAAGGCAAGAAGCCGAAAGAAGCAAGACAGAACCTAACGAACTAAATAATTTCGGAAAGCCGAATAATAGATAAAATATTCTTAAACTACTTAAATTTTGAAATCGTTAAGTTCATATTTATTGCATGAAACCAAAAGCCATATTCAACTGGAGCAGCGGAAAAGATTCTGCTCTTGCCTTATATAAAATTTTAAAAGAGGACCAATTTCAGGTTACCGCCCTACTTACAAGCTTAAATAAAGAGTTTCAGAGGATTTCTATGCACGGCGTTCATGTTTCGCTATTGGAAAAACAGGCTGAAAGTTTAGGCTTACCTTTAATCAAAATGGAAATTCCTGCAGAACCATCAATGGAGGAATATACGGAGATTATGACTCATACGATGAGTGAAATACAGTCTCAAGGAGTCACTCATTCTATTTTTGGGGATATTTTCTTGGAAGATTTACGACAATACCGGGAACACCAATTAGAAGCTATTGGGATGAAAGCCGTTTTTCCGCTTTGGAAGCAGAATACATCAGACCTCATCCATGAATTTTTAGAATTGGGTTTTAAAACAATTGTCACCTGTGTGAACGAAACTTATCTTGATAAAAGCTTTGCAGGAAGAATTATTGATAAAGATTTCATTAAAGATTTACCCGAAAACGTTGACCCTTGCGGTGAAAATGGAGAATTTCACACTTTCACTTTTGATGGTCCTATTTTTAAAAAACCAATTGATTTCGAAATTGGTGAAACAGTAAAGAAAACCTATCCGAAACCAAAATCTGATGAAAATGAAGAAGAAGGAGAATACGTTTTCTGGTTTTGTGATTTGATTTTAAAATAACTTTTTATTATTCTAAATTTTAGTGGCTTAACTTTTGATTTTTTAAGAGCTTGTTTAAATTTAAATGGAAATAATTTATCTCGCTGATTAAGCAGATTGATTTCTCTGTTTTTAATCTGCTAAATCAGCAAAATCTGCGAGAATTATATAAAAAAATGATTGAAAAAAATCTTACAGAATTTAAATCAATAAAACTTAAACAGGCTCTAAAAGTAATTTTTATTTAACTCTTGCAGATTGCGGAGTTTTTTTATTTAAATTGAAACAAGTACTTAAAGTTTAAATTGAAAAAAAATTCTTATTTTAGAGAAACCAAGACCCAAATATGAAATTTTTAATATCCATTACTTTTGCTTTTTTACTATTATTTTCCTGCCAAAAAGCTGAAATATCAAAACCCATCAACAAAAAAGCAATCGCTGATTCTGCAGTTACCGTATTTCAAAAAAAACTATACAAAACTCAGATTGATTCCGTTTTTAACAAATATAATTTTAACGGAAGTGTCGGTATTTTTAAAGATAGTATTGAGATTTATCGAAAGAATAATGGTTTCTCTGATTTTGGCAATAAAATTAAAATCAACAATACGACTGTATTTTCTATCGCATCAATCAGCAAACAATTTACAGCAGTTCTTATTCTCCTTCAAATGGAGCAGGGAAAACTAAATCTCGATGACAAAGCATCAAAATACATCAAAGATTTTCAAAAAAAAGATTACGAAGACATTACGATTCAACAGCTTTTAAATCACAGTTCAGGTTTAAACAATTTTGGCGAAAAGCTGCTGTTTAAAAGCGGTTCGGGGTTTAATTATTCAAATGACGGTTATAATGCTTTAGGTAAAATTGTCGAGACGGTTTCAGGAAAATCATTTGATGAAAACATGCTCGATTTATTAAAAAAAGCAGGAATGAAAAATTCATCTACCGGAACATCTTTCAAAGGAGAAAATTTTGCTAAAACCTATGTAGGAAATTCAAAAACTCAGAAAGCGATAGAAAATATGCCAAAAAGATTGAGTAATAAAGAAATAGGAATTGCGGCAGGCGGAGTTTTGTCAACCATTGACGATTTACTCATATGGAACAATGCTTTATACTCCGGAAAAATCATCAAACCAGAAACATTGAAAAAATTCACCTCTAAAGGTGCAGAAAGACAGCACGCCATTTTCGGGACGATGGGTTACGGATTGGGAATTATGATGAATGACAACAAGCCTGTTTCGTATTTTCACAGTGGTTATGTGAAAGGCGCTCCTTCGCTTAATATTTACTATCCCGAAACCAAAACTTCGGTCATTATTTTATCTAATATCGCTGATGAAGAAAAAGGCAAATCGACGTCTTTCAGACCTCATCTAAAGATTAAAGAGGTTTCAGATATACTGGAAAATACTAATTAGAAATCTTAAAATTCTCCTGTAGATAAGGGATTATTTTTTTTATTATTTCAAGATATTTTTGCTGACAGATAATAATCGCGGCTTCAAAAAAGAAAAAGAAGGCAAATAAGAAATTGGCGACAATTCCTTTCATAAAGTTTACATCTAAAAAACCATCATTCATTTCCAAAACAAATCGGAAAAGCCAACCTGAAGACATGGGAAAAATAAAAAAGGCAACAACCATATCTTGATACGCCGAGAGACGAATATTTTTATACTGTTTAGGTAAATCAAAATACTTCTTTTCTTTAATGTAAATAATCAGAGGAAAAATCATTATTAAACTTATTAAAACGCCAAAGCTAATTCTAAACACCTCAAAAGGAAGTAAAAAATAACATAGAAGCATTACAACATAACTTATTACAGCAACTACCGCAGATTTTTTCAGGATAAAAAACATCTTCTGCTTTGTAGATTTTTTGATGAGAGTTGAAGTATTTTCCTGGCTCCAGCTTCCCTCCCAAAAAAGTTTAAGATCATCATACCATGAAATTATCGTAGCATTAAACGCGTCGTCAAAAGATATTTTTTTTTCTACCTGCAGTTCATTAATCTGGCTTACAAAATGATCTTCTACTTCCATCATTAGATCTACCGGAAGCTTTTTAGCTAAAAGATAATTTCTTATTTCGTTGTTTTGCTCGCTCGTCATGATAGTAAAACATTTATTTTTTTAGCTCTGAAATAAAGCAACTGAATCTGAAGGATTACTGCAAATGTGACAGCCATATGATTCAGAGGAAACTCCCATAAATTTTCAGTTGTAAAAAACATCGTACTTATAGAAAGAATAATTAACATCAACAATAAATTTCTTAGCAATAATGGATGAAAAGACATTTTCTGATATTCTAAAAAACTCATTTTCTTAAATATAAAATGATAGATCAAAAAGAATAAATGCATCATAATTAAAGTCCCTTGAATATATAAATAAACACCTTCGTTAAAATAAAATATTATTCCCAAAATCGCCGAAAACACAAAAGAAATAGTCATCATTCTTCTGAAGCGGTCTTGTAAAATACCTTTCTCAATTTTCGCAATTCTTTTAAAAGAAAATAAATCAGCCTTCACCATTTTCAGTTCATCTTGCCAATTGATTTTTGTCTGTAGGAAAGCTTCCTGAAAAGTAATTTCATTTTTATTCATTAGTTCTGAAATCTGCATTACAAAATGATCGTAAACCTCAACAAACACAGAAGTACTTAGATTTTTGCTTTTTAGATATTTTTCTATTTCTGTAAGATTTTCTTTAGTCATCATAATTTTAAATATCAAAAATGGTTTTAAGATTAAACAGATAAGATTTCATTTCATCTTCCTGTGTTGCCTGTTGTTTTTTACCTTTATCAGTGAGCAAATAATATTTCCGGCTTCTACCGTTGATTTCCTGCACTTCAGATCTGATAATTCCGTCGGCCTCCAATTTATGCAAAAGAGGATACAAGGCACCTTCTGTCATTTCCAATTCTCCTTCCGTCAGTTCTTTTGCACGCTGAGTAATTTGATATCCGTACATTTTTACTTCTTTTGAAAGCAATTTTAAAATGATGTTTTGAAGCGTTCCTTTGTAAAGGCTATTTTTTTTCATTCGTAATATTAATACCTAACAAATATATGCATAATTTTCTTATGTATATAAATAAATTATCAACTTGAAATAAATCTTACCTTTACCACATGAAAAAAATGTACTTCATTGCTATTTATCCCGACCAGAAAATCATTGATGAGATAAGAGTTTTTAAAGAAGATTTAGCAAGGAATTTTGCAAATTCTAAAGCATTGACTAATGATGCGCATATTACATTAGCTCCACCATTTTCAAGAGAAATAGAATTAGAAGAAGACATTCATACTGCATTTCAAAAAATCGATACTACTATTTCTCCTTTTGAAATGGTGCTCAATGGCTTTGGTAGTTTTCCCAACCCTGCTAATCCTGTTTTATATGTAAAACCTGAAGAAAATGAATATTTAAAACAGCTTTATTTAAATGTAAAAGAAAAGTTTAGTTTTGAAAGAGACTCATTCAGTCCCCATGTCACTGTAGGATATAGGAATCTTACTTTTGAAAACTTTCTAAAAGCCTGGGAGATTTATGAAGATAAAAACTACAAAACTAAATTCATAGTTGATAAAATATTATTATTAAGACACGATGGAAAGTGGATTTCTATTAATGAAAAAAAGCTATCTCAGGAATAATTTTATGGTTTGCTAAAATAAAGAAAGCTGTATCTTTGAAGCGATGGTTTCAGTAGAGAAAATAATTTTAGGAATTGACCCCGGAACAGCTATTATGGGGTTCGGTTTAATATCGGTAAAAAAAGGAAAAATGGAAATGATTTCCATTCACGAATTGATTTTAAAAAAATATCCGAATCATGAGACCAAGCTTAAATACATTTTCGATAAAACGTTGGCATTAATTGATGAATTTCATCCGGATGAAGTAGCCCTAGAAGCTCCTTTCTTTGGCAAGAATGTACAATCAATGCTGAAGCTTGGCAGAGCTCAAGGCGTAGCAATGGCAGCAAGTCTTCACCGTAATATTCCTATCACCGAATATTCTCCAAAAAAAATAAAAATGGCAATCACTGGAAACGGAAATGCCAGTAAAGAACAGGTCGCAGGAATGCTTAAGAGTCTTTTAAACCTAAAAGAATTTCCTACAAAATATCTGGATGCTTCTGATGGTTTAGCCGTTGCTGTTTGTCATCATTTCAACTCAGGAACCATTGCAGATACAAAGTCGTATTCAGGATGGGATAGTTTTTTAAAACAGAACCCTGATCGGTTGAAGTAATTATTTTTTTCGCTGATAGAAGTCTTCAATTTCGGTAACCTTTCCATTAATAATATCGCCGTAAATAATTGAAAATTTATTTTCTGAGTAGATTTTATACTGTTCAACTTTTTTTAGATCTTCTTCTTTGTACGAAAAAGAACCACCACTTATGGTGACCAAAAAATCATCTGTTTTACTTTTTATTTTACAATCTTCGCTTGTAGCAAATGTTTTGGTCATTAACGTTTTTTGATTTTCATTTTTAAAGATAAGCTCATACTGTTTCATACATTCATGAAGGTTAAAAACTTTTATTTCTCCATTGTCTTTATATTTTTTTTCTACAAACGTCCAAGTTCCTAAGAAGTACTTTGTTATTTCTTCACCATTTTTCAGGTCAACAATTTTCTGTGATTGGCAACTAATGATGAAGAAGCAGAAAAGTAATACACTTAATATTTTTTTCATATCATGTCATTCAAGTATAATAAAAGCCCTTAAAAAAGGGCTTTTATTGAATTTAATTATTTAAAAATTTCTTAGAAACTTTTTTATCACCTTCAGAATAATTAATGATATATGAACCTTTCATTAATTGCTGATTGATCTGAATTTCATTGGTATCTGAATTTCCTTTCTGTATCAATTTACCACTCATATCATAAATTTGATAATTTCCGAATTTCGCGTTATTATTTCCAAATAACTGAAGTTTATTATCTGTCTTGATAAAAACAATTTTAGTTTCAGAATTATCTTTTTTAATATCAGAAGTACTTAAGGTTTCTGAAATCCTCACTGCGTAATCTTCCATTTGACCATATTGTAACTGCGAACATGCATCGAAGTCAGGGAAAGTTACTCCATTAAATGTAGCGGCATCTACCGCTATTCTCATCCTTAAGTATACATTCTTTACAGCATTCGCAGGAGGTGTAATATTATTGGATAATGTAAGCCCTGAGTTTGTTAAATTCGCTGATAAGTTATTAACTATAAGCTCTGAGTTTTCAAAAACACCATTGTTATTATAATCAATCCAAACTTTCGTTTTAAATTTTTCAGCATGATTAAATGTATAAGCATAAGTTACTCTCAGCTCTGTTGCTGTATTTGATGGAATATCTGTAAAAAAAGCAGGTCTTATGCAGGTTGCTGTAGCATAGTTTGCATAATAAACAGGAGTTGCTTCGTCAGAATCATACCCATTGCTCATACTATTAATCGCTCCAAAAATTACTCGTGTTGGTCCTACAGCACTATTGGTTTGATTAACTATTCCCGAAGGACTACATTGTGCATTCACTACAGAAACCGGGGAAGCAACAATTGTTGCAGGATCAGTACCTGCCAAAGAATTCAGAAGATCTTTTCTGTATTCCATCATCATCAAAATGGCTCTATCACGCTGCCCAGAAGTAAACTTACGGTTTGAATTGGTATAATTCATAATATTATACTGGGTTCCGTCATAGTTTTGGTTGGTACAAGGGTCTATAGCGTTATTATTTGGTGTTGAACCACTATACATACTTCTAGAAGGAGAAGTATCGCAAACCCTGTCACCATCTGTCGCACAATTATTATTTACCGGACAAGTTGTTTGACTGGTATAAGCAACTCCTTGGAAAGTATGATACAAACCAAAAGCATGACCTAATTCGTGGGTAAGTGTCGTGTCATTTTGATTCTTTATCGTTGCTACCTTCATAAAGCTCTCATAATCATAATCATACGAGCTTGGAAATGCAGCATAGCCCATAAGTCCATAAGACAACTGTTGCTGACCATCGAAACCAATGACTACATAAATGTTAAAGTATGAATTTTCCGGCCAGTGTGGTGCTAACTGATTTTTAATTTGTGAATCTGTAGCTCCTGTATCTGATACTCCACTATCATCATAACCAGGAAGATCACTTCCGTTATATCGTATAATTCCGGTTGTAGGCATACATGAAGGTGATCTTTTTGCCAAAACAAGTTTAAAGGGTATTACATTTCCTCCTGTAGCCCCTGTCCCTTCAGGATAAAAGTTACCACCATAAGTCGTGGCGTACATACTGTTTGCTCTTCCTATCCAATTGATAATTTCCTGATCTGTAACTGCCAAGTTCGCATTTGCGGGATCCTGAGATTCTATTACATGCACTACTACTGGGATTTCGTAAATCTGTCCCGTATAAAGAGCATTTTTTGAGGTTGTTGCTCCTACTTTATTTAGAAAAGCCTGTTGATTCATACCGAGAATCTTCTGCTCTCCTTCTTCCCTATATTTTTTTAGACCAGGATGTCTGGCATCCAATTTTTTCATTACCTCATCAAAACCGCATTCTTTATGAGAATCTTGCGAAAATGAATTAATAAAAAACATAAGTACAAATAGGGTACTGAATTTTTTCATTTTTATTTATTTATTTTTAATATTCGATTGCAAAACTATTAATTTATTATTAATTCCAATACACTAAAGACTTAAAACTTAAATACTATTTGAAATTTAACACATTTTAAAACCTTTACTATAATTAATATTTTAAAATTACTTGGTAAAACATATTACTATCTGTAACAATGGTATGGTTTTTAATACTAATTATGTATAAATTTTCAATAATGAAAAACGCACAAGCAACTCTATATCAAACGAATCACAGAATAAACTGGTTTCAGAAATTTCTCCTGATTTGCTCTGGTGGAAACATCCACATCTTAAGAAAAACACCCAGTGAGTGGAATAAATTTGCAGGAATAGGAGGAATTGTATTCTTTACCGCCCTATTTGCAACCCTTTCTGCAACCTATGCCATGTTTACTATTTTCGATGATATTTGGGCATCCATTGGTTTTGGAATTCTTTGGGGGCTAATGATTTTTAACCTGGATAGGTACATAGTTTCTTCCATCAAAAAAACAGGAACCTGGTGGAATCAGATTCTAATGTCTATCCCCAGATTAATTTTGGCAACTTTTTTAGGAATTATTATTTCTAAACCTTTAGAGCTTAAAATTTTTGAAAAAGAAGTTAATAAACAGCTGAATACCATTATTCAGAGAAACAAAAAAGACCTTCAAACGCAAATGAGTGGAAGAATCCTTCAGCAGAGCGGCCCTTTTGAAACTGAAAAAAAACAAATCTCCGACAAAATAGCTCAATATCAGAAGTCTTATGATTCGGCTTCCGTAGAACTTGAAAAAGAAATTTTAGGAAAACAATCTAATTTAACCAGCGGAAAAGTAGGATTTGGTTCTAATGCCAAACGAAAGCAGGAATTAAAAGAGCAACGAAGACAAGATTTAGAAAACTATCAAAAACAAGTCGCAACAAGGCTGGAGTATCTCGATAAAGAAATTTCTAAAGTCTATAGCAACCTCGAAACTGAAAGAAAATCTACCGAAACATTTGAAGATAAATTCAACGGGTTTGCAGCAAGATTGCAGGCATTAGATGAACTGGGAAAAAACTCAGCAATAATCGCCACAGCAGCAGCGTTTATTATGGGATTATTTATCACCTTGGAAATCTCTCCGGTTTTGGTAAAACTCATTTCGTCGGTGGGGCCTTATGATTATCTTTTGGAGAAAACTGAAAATGACTTCCGTCTTTATGCTAAAGAAAAAATTGAAAAAGGAAATGCACTGACCGATTTTCGAATTGATGATTTTAAAGACCAGTTAAAAACTTAATATTTTAATAAAATCCATTCATAATAAAGAACTCGCAATGAATTGCGAGTTCTTTATTTTAAACCATATAAACCCAAGTACAATCCAATGATATTAAACTATAGATAAATATCTACAATCATATTGATATATATCTAAATGAATTATTATGATGGCGTTTATTATGTTGATAAATTTACATTATGAAAGTTAAGAGAAAAAAAACACTTCTTTTAATTTGAATTTAAAAACACAAATGATGAAAATTTAATTATTTCGAAGAAGGTAAAAACCTATGATGAAAAAAAATTTAAAAAGTATTTATTCGCAGAGCCCAAAAAAGGCTCTCGGATAAGTACAAAAAAAGAAAACACAATTGATAGTATAAAAACACAAATGATGGAAATTTAAGATTTCGAAGGAGGTAAAAACCAATGATGGAAAAAAAAATTAAAAGTATTTATTCGTAGAGCCCCCAAAAGGCTCTCGGATAAGTACAAAAAAAAAGAAAACACAATTGATAGTATAAAAACACAAATGATGGAAATTTAAGATTTCGAAGGAGGTAAAAACCAATGATGGAAAAAAAAATTAAAAGTATTTATTCGTAGAGCCTCCAAAAGGCTTTCGGATAAGTACAAAAAAAAAGAAAACACAGTTGATAATATAGAAACACAAATGATGAAAATCTAAGATTTCGAGGGAGCTAAAAGCTCGATGGTGAAAAAAAGTTTAAAAGTATTTATTCGTAGAGCCCCCAAAAGGCTCTCGGATAAGTACAAAAAAAAGAAAACACAGTTGATAGTATAGAAATACAAATGATGAAAGTTCAATTTTTCTCATGATTTAATTTTTTGGTTAAAAAAATACCTCCGAAAATTCGGAGGTATTTTATGTATATATTCTAATGTATTATAAAGAATAATTTGGAGCTTCCTGCGTGATAATCACATCATGAGGGTGAGATTCTTTCAAACCACTTCCTGTAATCATGACCATTTTGGTATCTTTTTGCAAAGCTTCAACATCTTTTGCACCACAATATCCCATTCCGGCTCTTAAACCTCCAACTAACTGGAAAATAACATCTTCCAATTTACCTTTACTTGGAACTCTACCTTCAATTCCTTCCGGAACGAATTTTTTAGCCTCACTTTGGAAATATCTTTCTTTTCCACCTCTCTTCATTGCAGAAAGACTTCCCATCCCTTGGTAAGTTTTGAATTTTCTACCCTGGAAAATAATTTCTTCTCCTGGTGCCTCATCAGTTCCAGCTAAAAGAGAACCCAACATTACTGCTCCAGCTCCACTTGCAATAGCTTTCACGATATCTCCGGAAAGTTTAATTCCACCATCTGCAATTACAGCAACATTTTGAGATTTAGCATATTCGTAAACGTTGTAGATAGCAGACAACTGAGGAACTCCAACTCCAGCCACAACTCTCGTTGTACAGATAGAACCCGGGCCAACACCTACTTTCAGAACGTTTGCACCTGCTTTAATTAAAGCTTCAGCAGCTTCAGCAGTTACAATGTTTCCACCAACGATATCCAAATCAGGATATTTGCTTCTGATTTCTGAGATTTTATCCAAAACTCCTTTAGAATGCCCGTGAGCAGAATCGATACCGATAATATCAACTCCGGCTTTTACCAAAGCTTCTATTCTATCTAAAGTATCTTCACCTACTCCAACTCCGGCTCCAACGATTAAACGACCGCTTTCGTCTTTGTTAGCATTTGGATATTCTAATTGATTGTCGATGTCTTTAATAGTAATTAAACCTACCAATTTATTGTTTTTATCAACAATAGGAAGCTTTTCAACTCTACTATTAAGAAGAATTTCTTTCGCTTTTTCAAGGTTTGTATCTTTATCAGAAGTGATAAGATTATTTTTAGTCATAATCTCTTCCACTTTCATATCAAGATTCTCCTGATATTTTACGTCTCTGTTGGTAATGATACCAATCAACGTATTTTCGGCATCCACAACGGGAAGACCAGAAATTTTATATTTCGCCATCGTTTCTTTAGCCTCTGCTAAAGTATGGTCTTTCGAAAGTGTTACAGGGTCAGAAATCATTCCGTTTTCAGAACGCTTAACTCTGTTTACCTGAGCAGCCTGTTCGGCAATCGTCATGTTTTTATGAATGAAACCCAAACCACCAACTCTTGCCAAAGCAATCGCCAAATCACCCTCTGTAACGGTATCCATTGCAGCGGAAACGATCGGAACATTAAGCGTAATTTTATCGGTAAGTCTTGATTTTAATGAAACCTGGTTAGGTAAAACCTCAGAATAAGCAGGGACTAGAAGCACGTCATCGAAAGTGATGGCTGTCTCTACAATTTTGTTATGAATAGACATCTTTACTTTCTTGCAAAATTAAGTCTTTTTGTCGGAATATGAAAATAGATTTAAATAGTTTAAACAAAACTTAATGATTCATGATATAAATCGAAAAAAGTCACCTTAAACAGTGACTTTTACAAAATTAAATATAGTTGAATATGAAGTTATTTATCTGATGCGATAGTAATCATTCTGGAAATATCATCTGCCGTAAAGCTCCCTTTAACATCCAAAAACACCATTTCTTTTTTTGAATTGACCGTAATCAGCATATTTTTGATGACGTCTCCTTTTTGTTTTACTCTGATATTGACGTTATCTCCATCATGTTTTATAGTTGCCCAATCTTCGTAATTTTCATTTTTCAGATAATTGGCATAGTCTTTCAGCATTGCTTCACTTCCGTTGGCAACGGTCATCATTTTTATTTTTGAAACTTTTTTTACCATGGCAATGGCAGCTTCGCTTTCACCTTCTTCTCTCAAAGCTTTTTTGATATAAGGTTTCGCTAAAAATAATGGTACATTAAAGCTTGCAAATTGTGCATCCTGATAATCATCACTTGATTTTGAGAAAAAATCGATATTCGGTTTGCTCGAAACGATACAAGATTGCATTAATAATAAAGCGCAACAGACTAGAACAAGGTTTTTAAAAATTTTCATGGTATTGGTTTTTAGTTGGTTTGTTTTAAACTTCCTCCCGAAACCTTATCTACCCTAGAATCTAATTCAGGATTTCCTTTTAATTTTACTGAACCTCCAGAAGAAACATTTGCTTTTAATTTGTCTTTAACATATAAAGAAAGGTTTGCACCCGATGTGCATTCTGCCTGTGCAGTATTGATAGCAAATGTCTCTGCTTTGCAAGAAGCTCCGCTGTTAACATTCATTACTGCCGATTTTGCTAAACCTTCTAATCTTACACTCGCTCCACTTGTATTATTTAAAATAAATTTCTGAGTTCTAAGATTCGCTTTTACATCTCCACCTGAGTTGGCTTCAATATTTGCCGTTTCCGAAATTGAAAATGTACCTTTTACAGAACCACCTGACTCTACATTAACATCCAAATTATTTTCGTTTAAAGTATTTACAGTTGTAAATGCTGCCCCAGTAGAAGCTTTAATCATACTCAATTTAGGCGAAGAAACATTTACCGTGAGGTTTTTAAATTTCAGGTTTTTTTCTTTTTTATTATCAATATAAATTTTCAAAACACCATTATCAACTTTGGTAATCACATGTTGAAGCTTATCTGCATCTGCCAAAACTTTTACACTCGATGTATTTTCCTGCTTAAAATTTACATTAATGCCTAAACTAACATCGATTTTAGAAAATTCGCCTATATTTCTGCTTTCACCATTTAGGTAAGAAGATGTATTTTCTGAGGCAAAACTATTGGTAACCGTAGTTCTTGTAGTAGTGGTTTTCGTTTCGCTGGAGTTAAGAATTTTATTGACGTCATCCATAGAAATTTTCCCATCCAACATCACGAGAATATTTTCTCCACCACCACTATCAATGCTTAAAAGCATATTATCTAGCGTACCGTCATTTTTTGCTTCCGAAGAAAGGAATTTAACTTTACTTCCCGCATTTTTCACAGACATTATTTCATTGTAATTTAAATTACTTAAATACGATGAAATTTCTTTATTCACATTCGCAAGGTCTCCTTTTGCATTTTCGGTAATCAGAATTTTAAGCCCGTCAATCTTTGAAAGCAAAGGCTTAATTTGGTCTAATTCTGAATCGGCAATATTAAGATTACTAAGCATCCCAAACATTGGTTTTGCAATCTTAATAGAGGTAACCCCTTCAGTTTCCTGATATTTATCAAAAAGCTGGTCTAACTTATTCTTTTGCCCGTACACATTAAAGAAATGAGACAGCACAAGAGCACATATAATGAATATTTTTTTCATAAGTTCAGTTTAAATTAATTGATTATAAGCCTGATCAGTAGCATAATCTGTTGTTAATAATCTACATTATCCATCACCTTCGGAGCCAATGCCTGATTCACATTATTGGCAACCACCTGGAACGAATATTTTGTTACATTTATAGCTTCTTCCATATTATCAATACGTTTTCCGTTAACGATAACATAAGAACCTTGATATCCTGTAGAATCTTTCTGATTGAGATTGTTTTTTTCTGAGTTATAAACAAATCTCGGCTTCGATTCTTTTTTTATCCTGCTTTTTTTAGAGAGAATTTCATCTAAAACATCTTTTTCAGCAATAGAATTTTCAATAAAAATTGAATCTTTTTTAGCTCCCGACGCAGAATCAACAAAATGAGCAGCAACCTGCGAATCGTGATTATGATTTTCCTCTATAAAATCAGACTTTTGCTTTTGAATTTCGTTTTCAACCAATTTAGCTTGATTTACAACCTCTCCGTTTTGATTTTCATTAAACAAGAAGCCAATTCCCAAAAGTATCACCACACTTGCCGCCATCCAAAACCATTTCGGAAGCGCAGGTTTTTTACCTTGAATCGGAATGACTGGCGTTTCATTGTCTAAAACCTCATCTTCATTTCCTTCAGCTTTTTTCAGGAAATCATCAAAATCCCAGTTCATCTTTTCTTCCTTTAACCCTTGGAAGATTTCGTTATATTTATCTTGAAATTTGTCTTTGCTCATAGCTCATCAATTGTGAGATTTGTTCTTTTACTTTTTGTCTTGCGCGCATCAGGTTAACCCTTACTGCATTTTCTTCCATTTCCAACATCTCAGAAATTTCCGACACTTCGTACTCTTCTACATCTTTAAGGTGTATCACCGTTTTCTGCTTCTCCGGAAGCTGGTTGATAAACCCGATAATCTGTTCTTTCAGATTATTAACATCCATACTGTACAATTCTGAACGATGAAGCTGCATATCTGCAAAACCTAACTTTACATCGTGATGCTTCAATCGGTTGAGGCATTCATTTCTTACAGATTTCAAAGCATAGGATTTAAAATTCCCAAACTGCCCGAGCTCATCTTTTTTCTGCCAGAATTTAATCATCAAATCTTGTACTACATCTTCTGCTTCATCACTACTCATGACAAACCTTTTCGCAAAACGGAACATCTCATCTCTGAGAATAAATACCGTACTCCTAAAAGTTTCCTGAGTCATAATTTTGTTTCTATTAGTAAGACAATCTAAAATCGAAATATATTACACTAAAAATAAAAAAACTTCAAAAAATTTGAAGTTTTCAATTATAGTTGATTAATATTCGTCAAAAATATGTTTTAAAATCCCTTTATCATCATCTGTTAAAGGCAATTTTCTACGAGCCATTACTTTTTCGGCAACTTCGTAAGCTTTATCTAATTTAAAACGTTCATCATCTTTAAAACCGCCCCATGAAAAGTTTTCAATATGATTAGGAGGAAAACCTTCTTTAAAAATATTAGAAGCCACACCAATTACTGTTCCTGTGTTTAATTGGGTATTGATTGCTGTTTTAGAATGGTCTCCCATTATTAAACCTGCAAACTGCAAACCTGTATCCTGGAAATCTTTTGTTCTATAATTCCAAAGCTTTACGTTTCCGTAATTATTTTTTAAGTTAGAAGAATTGGTATCTGCTCCAAGATTACACCATTCTCCAATTACAGAGTTTCCAACAAAACCATCATGACCTTTATTAGAATACCCAAAAATAATGATGTTGCTTACTTCACCACCTACTTTAGAATGTGGACCAACCGTCGTTGCACCATAAATTTTTGCTCCTAAATTAAATTTAGAACCTTCACAAAGGGCAATCGGACCACGAAGATTACAGCCTTCCATCACTTCTGCGTTTTTGCCAATATATATTTTTCCGGTTTTGGTATTGATGGTTGAAAATTCTACTTCAGCTCCTTCTTCAATAAACAAATCTTCTTTATTTCCTAAAAAACCATTGGTGGAAGATAATTCCTGAGACTGTTTTCCTTTGGTAAGCAATTCAAAATCAAAATTGATAGCTTCTTTATTATAAGTAAATAAATCGGTCGGTTTTTTAAAGAAAATAAGCTCTTCTTTAATATCAGTCATTTTTTCAATCTGATGTAGAGAAAAACCTTCCATATTAATTTTTGCAGCAACCAGTTCATCTTCATATACCAAAGCCTCACCTTGATTCAAATCTTTAATTTGCTGGATAACGGTTTCGGTTGGTAAAAAATTGGTTACCAAAAAGAGACTTTCTTTTTTTTGTGGCTCAGCAAATTTATGCTGAAGATAAGCCTCTGTAAAAAAAGAAACTTCGGTATTCTCTAATATTTTTTGCCATCTTTCAGAGAAGGTAAGAATTCCACATCGCATTTCAGCGACAGGTCTTGTAAAAGTAAGCGGAAGAAAATCTTCCCAATATTGTGCATCAGAGAATACGAGTTGCATGAGAGTTTCGGGTTTAAAGTTGTATGTTCAATGTTTCGAGATTCGAGACTCAACAAAAATACAAATAGTAAAACTAATTTCTAACCTAGAACTTCTAATTTCTGTCTTTTAATTCATAAAAAAAGTCTCCCGAAAATCGGAAGACTTTAAAATATTTTAATAACAAAAAATTACTTAGCGAATTTTTTGTATTTGTTCATAAACTTGTCTACTCTACCTGCAGTATCAACTAATTTAGTTTTTCCTGTGTAGAAAGGGTGAGAAGTAGAAGAGATTTCCATTTTAATCAATGGGTACTCAGTTCCTTCAAACTCGATAGTGTCTTTTGTGTCAGCTGTTGACTTGCCTAAGAATACGTCGTCGTTACTCATATCTTTGAAAACAACAAGTCTATAATTTTCTGGGTGAATTCCTTTTTTCATAATACAAATTTTTAAAAAATTAAAGTTTTGCTTTCGAAATAGTAATGGTATTTCTTCTGCTAAATTTTAGGTTGCAAAAATACAATAATTTTTATAATATACAAATACCTTGTCAACTATTTTTAAAAGATAAGAAAATTAAAGTATTTTCGTTAAATTTGAAACTTATATAAATTTTAACCTCCATGAAATCGCCAAGACTGCTTCTGACTACAAAAAACAATGAAGATAAGCGATAACATATGACCTTAAATAAAACAAAAAATTTCTACCTATGAAATTCAAATCACTACTCTTTTTATCTTTTTGGATGCTGTTTTTAGCCATTTCATGTGACAAAGATGATATTACTTTTGATGCTCCTTCTCAGGAACTTAGTTTTTCTAGAGATACCGTATTTTGTGATACAGTTTATCATCAGGTGCGCTCAGAAACCTATGTGGTAAAAGTATTTAATAATGAAGATAAGGATGTGATGATTCCAAGAATTAATCTTGAAAAAGGAGCGGCATCATTATATAAAATAAATGTAGATGGAAAAACAGGACACGATTTTCAGAATGTTCCGCTTAGAAAAAAAGACAGTCTTTATATTTTTGTAGAGATTGCTCCTCAGGCTACAGGTCCGGAAGCGATTGCCGAAGATAGAGTTTTATTTACTACAGGAGCCGGACAGCAACATGTAACTTTATTCTCTGTTGTGCAAGACGCCGAGTTTTTCATTAAAACCCCTACAAACCCGAATGTGATTGCCACTGACGCTACATGGTCTAGTAATAAAGCTAAAATTATTTATGGTGATTTGACAATAAATACTGGAGTTCACTTAAATATACAACCTGGAACAAAAGTATATTTTCATAAAAACAGCGGAATGAAAGTTTCTGCGGGTGCTACTTTAGATATCAACGGAACCGCAACCGATCAGGTAATTATTCGTGGAGACCGAAATGACACTTACTATGACACCATCCCAAGAAACTGGAATTCTATTAAAATGGAAGCTTCTTCTATTTTGAATATGAATCATACTCGCCTTTTTGGAGGAACGAGAGGTCTTGATATGAAACAAGCTAATGCAACAATCAAAAATTCATTCATTCATACCTTTCAGGAATACGGTATTTATGCCGTAGGTTCAAAAATAAATGCTGAAAATCTGGTCATGAACAACTGCGGAGAATCTTGTATTGGAATTTTTTATGGTGGAAATTATACTTTTACCCATGCAACAATTGCAAACTATTCTGCTACCATGAATGACAGAAGCCGTATGGGGATTTTTGCCACCAACGAATGGAAAAATGATGCCGGGCAAAATGACTATGCAGCTCTTGAAAATTTAAGTATTCTTAATAGTATCGTATATTCAGATAGAGATAATTTTATAAATTTAGAAAAAGTAGGTGCGTATCAATTTAATTTTTTAATTCAAAACTCATTAATAAAGTACACTAGTGAGAACGAAGCAGGATTTAATTTTACTGGCCCCGGAGTCATTCAAAGTATAAAAAATCAAGACCCTCGATTTATGAATTATTTTGCGGCGAAGATGAATTTAAGAGTAAAAGCTGATTCTCCCGCAAAAAACAAGGGTGATGTAACAGTTGCCAATACCGTTCCTACCGATATTGTAGGAGTTTCAAGAACAACTAATCCAACATTAGGAGCATATCAATAATAATTGTTAATTGTTAATTGTTAATTTAAAAAAACGGCTCTTTAAAAAATTATGGAAATCACAAACCTGCAACAGCAAGTCGACGAATGGATAAAAACCATTGGTGTTCGTTATTTTAATGAATTGACCAATATGGCAATGCTTACGGAAGAAGTGGGCGAAGTCGCAAGAATTATCGCAAGGAGATACGGCGAACAAAGCGAAAAAGAAAGCGATAAAACCAAAGATTTGGGTGAGGAATTGGCAGATGTATTGTTTGTAACTTTATGTTTAGCCAATCAAACCGGAGTCAATCTACAGGAAGCTTTTGACAAAAAAATGAAGATAAAAACTGATCGCGACAAAGACCGTCATCAGAATAATGAGAAATTGAAATAATGTAGGAAGATGGAAGTCGGAAGTTTAATGAAATATTAGACATCCAGCTTCCAACTTCCATCTTAAGAATATGAAGCTAGAAAAATCAAAACTAAGAGAAAACAAAACCATACAAATCAGCGGTTCGAAAAGTATTTCGAATCGTTTGTTGATTTTGGAAAGTCTATTTTCAAACATAAAAATCGGGAATTTATCGAATTCTCAGGATACCCAATTGCTGAAAAAAGCATTGTCTGAGGAAACGGAAATTGTAGATATTCATCATGCGGGAACCGCAATGCGTTTTTTGACCTCTTATTATTCAATTCAAGATGGTAAAACCACGATTCTTACCGGTTCCGGAAGAATGAAGGAAAGACCAATCAAAAATCTGGTTACCGCTTTACAAAATCTTGGAGTTGAAATTGAGTATTTAGAAAATGAAGGTTTTCCGCCTTTGAAAATTACGGGCAGAAAAATCACAGAAACAAAAGTAGACGTTCCTTCAAATATTTCCAGCCAGTTTATCACGTCTCTTCTTTTAATTGCCGGAAAATTGGAAAATGGTTTGGAAATAAATCTGATTGGTGAGGTTACTTCAAGGTCGTATATTGAAATGACTTTGGATATTTTGACCAAATTTGGAATCAAAAACAGCTTCATCGGAAACACAATTAAGGTAGAACCATTCATCAACCATCAACTTTCAACCATTAACTATGAGGTCGAAAGTGATTGGAGTTCGGCGTCATATTTTTACTCTTTTGCTGCTTTGGGAAGAGAAACCATTCACCTGAAAAGTTTTTACAAGGAGTCAACTCAGGGAGATTCTGCGATTGCCGATATTTATGAAACGTTTTTCGGTATTAAAACTATTTTCACAGAAAATGAGCACAAACTGACTCTTGAGTCTATTGAAAACTTCCAGTTTCCGGAAAAGATTATTTTGGATATGAATAACTGTCCGGATATCGCTCAAACACTTTGTGTAACAGCTTCAGCTTTAAAAGTACCTTTTGAAATCTCAGGTTTGGGTACATTAAGAGTAAAAGAAACTGACAGATTGCTGGCTTTATATAATGAACTGAAAAAACTGGGCACAGAAACAGAAATCACAGATTTAACCATAAAATCAATTGATTTTAATGAGCCTGAAGAGAACATTTCCATTAAAACTTATCAAGACCACAGAATGGCAATGAGTTTTGCGCCGTTTAGTTTGATTAAAGAATTAAATATTGAAGATGAAAATGTAGTTGAAAAATCTTACCCGATGTTTTGGGAGGATTTGAAAATTTTATTAGAAAAATAATTGAACTTTTAAAATGAATATTGAATCCAGCAAGTTTTTCAAAATCAATAAGATTGCTAAAACTTTCATCATATTGGTTTTAGTTTGTTGTATTTTGATGAATATTGTTGATATGATTAAATATTATGAATTTATAAGTATCCAATTTCATTTATTTATTATTCTAATCTTATCAATATTTATCATCAGTTTGTATTATGAAAATTATTTTACGACAGTTGTTTTATTAATCTTTAATATATTATTCTGGTATTATACCATCACTGAAAGAAAAGATTTATCTTGGTATGATAATCCTTTTAATCATTATGATTCGGTCTTAATAAGTTTTGCTAACAATTTCGATATCTTTTTAAGAAAGCTATTATATAAAATAATTAGACCTTTGAGCACAATAAACACTTTTCTTATTTGGATTATCATCATTCCTTTTAGAATTAAAAAGTTTTATCTAAAAAAAATTAAATGAAAAAGTTATTCATTATATTATATCTCTTAGTTCCGTTGACATTCTGGGCACAATATCTTTTACCTAATGAAGAAATCATCTATTCATTTGAAACTAAAAATGGAAAGAAAATGTCTTTGGTGAAAGATAAGACCAACAAATACATCCAGTATCGTTTTGGAACTAAAAATAAAGTAGAGATGGAATTTCCTTCCGAAAAAAACAAAGAAAGCTGGAAAAAATTTCATTATAATTCTTATTGGCGAGGTGGCGGAATACAAAATGCAGGAATGGAAGTCGATAATCTTTCCTTTAAAAATCATGAGTTTGAATACTTGTTATTCAGAACCTATCATGCGGAAGGCAAAGTTTACACTGCCGGAATTATCATCACAGACAACAAGAAAAAAGAAACGCGCATTAATGGAAATTATAAAACAGTAAAAGGCTGTATCTGTAATTTGGAAGATACCGGAATGATACAGAAAGAAGATATTGGATTAAGCTTTTAAAGCTTCAAAATATCTTCTTTCTGTATCATTCTATTTTTTAAAATTCCTTTCAAAAAAACAGAAAATTTCTTTTTAGAAATAAAATAAATAAATTTCTCGTAAGGTTGATAAATAATTTATATATTTGATAGTGTGCGCATTAAACATCACAAACCAGAAAAATCATTTAAAAACTAATTACTATGAAAAATCTAAAAAAAATTTCAAGACAAGAATTGAAAAGTGTTAACGGGGGCATCCAAGTTTGTAATCAAATTTGCTTGACAGGATATTACAGATGCTGTATTCCGCGCCAAGCTTATTACTGTGCTCCTAATGGAAGCCAATGTGGAAGCACAGGTCCTGGTGGACCAATTGACTAAAAAAACAATTAAATACTAAAAAATTCCTGAAGCATGTCTTCAGGAATTTTTTTGGAAATATCTTTTCATCAATTTTATAAGGGTTTTATAGATTTATGATTTTGAAAGTCTTATTTTTTGGTTCTTTTACATAAATTTACCATTCATAAAAATGAACGATTAGTAAATTAAAGAAAGATCTATAAAAAAAAATGACATTGGATTAAATTCTTAATAATTGAGGAATGAAAAAACTCTTTTCTTTTTTTGCCATTCTACTCTTTTCAATTTCTCAATCGCAGGAATTGAAAAACTTTGCAGTCCCAAAAGGCTATGAAAAAATTTTGGAAACCAAAGGAGATTTAGATAAAGACGGAAAAGACGAAACACTAATTGTTTTTAATTCAGATAAAAGAAATAATGAAGATTTTAATAGAGGTTTTCAGAGAGAAATTTTCATTATAAAAAACAATAATGGGCAACTGAAAATCTGGAAGAAAAATCCAACTGTAATTTTAGGATCAAAAACAGGATTTTCGCCTGAATACAACACTTTGCCAGAAGTCAGCATAAAAAATGGAGTAATAATTATTTCACAATCATATAGTACAAATTCAAGACATACCTATACTTATAAACATACCTATAGGTTTCAAAATAATGATTTCTATTTAATTGGATCAGTCGTTAAATTTGATGATACTTGCCAATTTAATAGATTCAGTGAAATTAACTTTTCAACAGGAAAGGTTATTGTTGATGACCAATATTATCCTTGTTTTGAAGATGATAAAGAACCTCTTGAAAAAAATTTCCATAAAGAATTCAAATATAAGTGGAAAACACTTATAAAAATGGATAATTTTACACCGGGAGAAACTGTAATACAAATCCCAAATTCAAAACAATATTTTATTTATTAAATGTCAAAAACAATCATCATTACCGGAACTTCTTCAGGAATTGGTTTCGTATTAGCAGAATACTTCGGAAAGAAAGGTCATCACGTTTACGGATTGAGCCGAAAATTTACCGAAAGTCAGTACTTTAAATCTATCCCGACAGATATTACAGATAATGACGCTGTTCAGAATGCCATTACTGAAGTTTTAAAAACAGAAACAAGGATTGATGTTTTAATTAACAACGCAGGTATGGGAATGGTAGGTTCTGTGGAAGATTCTACAAAAGAAGATATTTTAAAATTATTCAATTTAAATCTTGTAGGAGCTGTACAAATGATGAGCGCCGTGATGCCGAAAATGCGTGAAAATAAATTTGGGCAAATCATCAACGTTTCCAGCATCGGAAGTGAAATGGGATTGCCTTTCCGTGGATTTTATTCGGCTTCAAAATCGGCTTTAGATAAAGTTACCGAAGCGATGAGATACGAAGTTTATCCTTGGAATATCAATGTTTGTTCGCTTCATTTAGGTGATATTAAAACCAATATTGCAGAAAACCGTGTAAAAACAAAAGTTTCTGAACCTTACAAAACGGTATTCGATAAAGTATATGCTTTGATGAATTCTCACGTTGGAGATGGCACAGAACCTTTAGAAGTCGCAGAATATGTTGACCAACTTTTAACTAAAAATAAGTGGAAAGCGCATTATTATTTTGGTAAATTCGGGCAAAAAATCGGGGTTCCTTTGAAGTGGATTCTTCCACAGGGAACTTATGAGAATTTAATGAAGAAATATAATAAACTGGATAAATAATTGTTAGTTGTTAGTTGTTAGAAATTAATAATATTAAAGGTAAATTAGTTACTTGTTTGTAAGAGATTGAAGTTATTTTTAAACATATTTTTTGCTCTATTTTGCGTTTTTGTACAAGCGCAGAAGAAGCATTATTTTCTGATTGATACCGAAACGAAAGTTAAGAAAAAGGTAAAAGACTCCCTTTCTGCTGCAAAATTTCTTGACTCTTTAGCTCAAAGCAATTATTTTTTCACTGAATTAAAAGAGGTGAAAATAAAAGGCGACAGTACGGAAATTTTCTACGATAAAGGAAAAAATTTCAACGAAACGTATGTGAATCTCTCCGATTCTATTACCAATCGATTTAAACTAGAGAAAGAATTTTTTACCAAAAATTTAGATTCAGTTAAAAAAAATATCAGCAAAAAATATATAGATGACGGTTTTGCTTTTAGTAGAATCAAGTCTAAATTTACAGGGCAGAAAAACGGTTACCCTGTTGTAGAACTTGATATTAATAAAAATAATAAACGAACAATCGATGGTTTTGTAGCAAAAGGTTATACCCGAGTTCCGAAAAGATTTATAAAAAATCTTGAAAAAGAATTTAAAGGCAAAACTTACGATGACAAAAACCTTATTGCCATTAATAAAAATTTTCAGGGTCATCCTTTTATCATGCTCGAGCGGCAACCACAGACTCTTTTCACAAAAGATTCTACACAGATTTATCTTTTTATGGAGAAGAAAAAAACCAATACTTTTGATGGAGTTATCGGTTTCGGAAATGATAAAACAGATAAATTTACTTTGAATGGTACTTTGAATGTGAATTTTAAAAACATGTTCAACGGTTTTGAAACAGTTAATCTTTACTGGCAGAGAAACCCTGACAAAGGTCAGAATTTTGATTTGCAAACCGATATTCCGTATCTACTTAATTCTAATGTAGGTTTAAATATGAAAGTGAATATCTTCAGACAAGATTCTACTTTTGCTAATGTAAAAGCCTTACCCGCATTTTATTATCATCTCAACAGCAGACAGAAAATTGGTTTACGAGGAACTTTTGAATCTTCTACAATCATCGACAGCCTTTATATTCAGGGGAAAGATTATAACAAAAAAGGGATTGGTATTTTCTTTGACATGACCGAGCCTACCGACATTGACCTTTTTCTTTACAAGTCTAAACTGAATGTAGGATACGATTTTCTGGCCACAAACTACACCGGTGAAAATATAAAAGCCAACCAAAATCAGTTTTACTTTTTTGGTGAATACAATTATCATATCAACAGAAACCACTTTCTCAACATCAAAGGAGAAGGTGCAATGATGGATTCTAAAATAGATTTCTCCGCCAACGAATTGTACCGTTTTGGAGGCTGGAATTCACTCCGGGGTTTTAATGAAAACTCTCTCGCCGCCGATTTCTATTACTACGCAGGTATGGAATACCGATATCTCATCGGAAATCAGGCCTTTTTTGATGTTTTCGGGCAGTACGGACAGCTCAATAACAAATCGCTCAATGTAAAGCCCAAATTGTACAGTGTAGGCCTTGGTTTTAATTTCTTTATTCCGCTTGGTTTAATGAGTTTTCAGCTTTCTAATGGTAACGAGTTTGGTAACCCTTTTAAGTTTAATGACATCAAAATTCACTGGGGAATTCTGAGCCGTTTTTAAAGTGATTTTCTATTATTTTTACTTTATCACATTATCATTACATTAATTCTTATCGTCATTTTATACTGAAATAATATTTCACACTTAATAAATAATTAAGGAACAGGTAATACTATTCATCTACATTTGGTCTCAGAAATATTTAGTTTTTTTTCGAACTAAAATTACGCACCATCTCTCAAAATACGCTGAAAAAACTCAATGCAAAAACCTATTGAAATTCAGAAAAAGAGACATGAAACCATCTATCCCATTACCATGCAACTACGATGTCAATCTCAAAAGTAATAAGATTGTAATGACCAATCTTAAAGAGACTCCGGTATCGTTAATTATTTATGATAAAAATAAATTTAATACCAAAGATTATTATTTTTCATTTACCCTACCTTCAAATGATGAAATTTCGCATACTGTAGATATCGAAAAATACAGCTATGAAATAATAGGCTCCAATGGCTTTGTAAGAAAGTTTAAAGGCACCAAAAAAACTGAGCTGGAAGTAACTTTATCTACCAATATCTCAACACATGAAGTAGATATAAAACTCATTAATCTTTCTACCAACACATTAAACATTAGCTTAGAAAACAAATATACCGATTACATAAGCGAGCTGTCTCTTAATGCACATGAAGAAAAAATAAATCTAAACTTAGACAAAACAAAAGGCTGGTACGATTTCAAAATAAAATCTAATACCAACAGTTGGCATTTTGCAGGAAGAGTAGAATTTGAGAAATCTGCAATAGATTCTATTTAGTTTTAGATACATTTTTAAAACCTTAAAAAGTCTTATACAGTTTTCTGTATAAGACTTTTTTATAGTGATTAAGGTCACAAAATCCATCACACTAGCTTTAGTAATTATTCATCATAATGCGGTAAAATATAAAGTAATGAAAATTTAACAATAAATTATTGTTATTTATTATATCATATTCTAATGAATTTTATTAACTTCACAATTCAAAATACTAAAACCATGAAAAAAACAACATTTAGCTTAGCTATGACTTTTGCTGTATTTGCTCTATCTGCAAATCTTAAAGCTCAAATAAACACAGACAATCACACTGTAACTATTTCTGTACCTGAAGTTGCACTAGTTGATATTGAACCCAAGGCTACAAAAAACATTACTTTAGGATTTACAGCACCCACAGAAGCGGGAAATGCTGTGACTCCAACCGCTGCCAACAGCACGCTTTGGTTAAATTATTCTTCTATTAAATCGGTTGCAGAACCTACACGTACTGTCTCTGTAAGGGTAAACCCTATCATTGATGGAATTGATATTCACTTAACGGCGGCGGCGGCTACTGGTTCTGGAGGAGGATCAGTAGGAAATCCGGCTGCACAGTTAACACTAAGCACAACAGACCAAACCATTATTTCAGGAATAGGAAGTGCTTATACCGGTAACGGAGCCGGTAATGGTCATAATCTAACCTATGCTCTGGCCGCGGGAGGTGGTTCTGGTAGTGTAGCTATTTATGATAATTTACAAGCAGTGGCAGCTACGGTAGCAACTGTCACGTATACGATTTCGGATAATTAATTTACCCGATTTCATCTTTTACAATCAAGAAGAAAAAGAGAAATCTATTTCTTCTTGATTTTGTTTTATCAATTTTAAACACCAAACTTTACAAAACAATGATAAAGAGCATTCTCGTATTGCTCATTTTCTTCCTTCAATTCTGTTTCCTGAAAGCCGGTATTGTGGTTATCAATGGGCTTTCACATTCTTACAATATAGAAAACGGAAAAGTTTACAAGGGAAAAATTGAAATAGAAAATACAGGCAATCAAATACAAAGTGTAAAACTGTTTCTTCAAGATTACAGTTATAAATCTAATGGTACCATCTATTACTCCGCCCCTCAAACTAACAGTAAGACAAATTCTGGTTGGATAAAAATGAATACCAATCTTGTTACTCTGAAAGCTAAACAAAAAACAGAAGTTTATTATGAAATAAACGTTCCCAACAATATTTCCGAACCAGGAACGTATTGGAGTGTAATTATGGTAGAACCCGTGGAGGAGATAAATCCCAATAATAACAAACAGGGTGTAAATATTACCTCGATTATTCGCTATGCAATTCAGGTGATTACAGATTTCGATTCAGAAAAAGCAAAGCCTGATTTAAAATTTGAAGGTATAAAGATTGAAAAACAAGAAGGAAAGCAAATGCTAAAAGTAGCTATTGCCAACAAAGGAAACCTTTATTGTAAACCAACCGTAACCGTTGAGATTTACAACAAAAAAACAGGAGAAAAACTCGGAAATTTTTCGAGTATGGCGTCGGGATTATTACCCCAAACTTCAAAATATTATCATATCGATATCAGCAAAATATCTCCAGATAAATATAATGCCGTACTAATTGCTACCGATGAAGAAGAAAATGCTTTCGCTCTCAATGTAGAACTAGAAGTAAAAAATGATTAAAAAATGGATTATTTATTATATCCTGCTATTCCCAGCTTCTCTGTTTTCTCAAAAAAAAGATAGTCTGAAACCGGGAACATCTACTTCTGTTTCTTTTACAATAGAAAATAAGAGTTCCATGGCAAAAAATTATCATTTGAAAGCTGAAACTTCTCACCATCTCATCACTCCTATTTTAAAAAATGGTGAAATACGTGTTGCCCCAAATGAAAGTAAAATCTACATTGTCCCTTTACAGATTGCAACAGAAGCACCACAAGGCAAACATTCTGTTGTACTGGAAGGAACCGAAATAACTACAGGTGAAAAGTTTACCCAAACTACAGAATTATTGATTTCTGCAAACAGAAAGCTTTCCCTCACCCTTTTAGATTCACCAGAGTTTATAAAAGCTGGGGAAATAATTAAATCTATTTTCTTTTTAAAAAATGATGGAAACGTTTCTGAAAATTTAATTTTAGAAAGCAAAAATGCTGTCGTTGATGAAAATACGTCTTTAATTTTAGCTCCTGGGGAAAGTAAAAAAATTACCATTAGTAAAATTACTTCATCGAATTTGAGTAAAAATGAGTTTCAGAATCTAAATCTTTCTGTTTATTCTAAAGACCATCCTCAAGAAAATCAAATTGCCTATTCGACTGTAAAAATCATTTCTATAAAACCCATTGAAGATGATATTTACCACAGATTTCCGGTTTCGGCATCTCTTGCTATGCTGGGCATGCAAAATCGAGGTCAATATAAAAATGGTTTTCAGGGTGAGCTTTATGGAAAGGGAAGTTTAGACAGTGAAAATAAAAACACTTTAGAGTTTCATGCCGTTACCAAAAATCCTATAGACTTTAATTCTTTTACTCAATATGAAGAATATTTTGTGAATTACACCCGAAAAAATCTTTTTATTCATTTGGGGGATAAAAATTATTCTTCTTCTTTTCTAACCGAATATGCCAGATATGGCCGAGGTGCAGAAATTCGTTTTAACCTAAAAAAGATAAGTTTTGGAGGTTTTTATAATCACCCAAGGTTTTTCAGAGATATTAAAGATGAATTTAATATCTATTCTAAATTTAAAATTGCAAAACAATCGGAAATTACTGTAGGATATTTGTACAAAACTCCGAGAAAGGAAAATACAGATTTAGCCTTTAGCAATATAAGACTAGATTCAAATGCACATCTACCTTACCTCACAGGAAAATTTAAACTCAATAAAAATCTTGAAGTTTCGGGGGAAACAGCATACAGCAAAACAGAAAAAACAGATGGAACAGCGTATATGATACAAACCATTGCAAATTATAATAAAATAAATGCAAATGTAATGTATATGAGAGCCAGCCCTGAATATGCGGGATATTTTAATAATACCAATACTATTAACGGTAATCTTCAGTATCAGTTATCTAAGAGGATTAATGTGATAGCAAACTATGTGCAGGATGCTAAAAACTTCCAGCGTGACACCTTATTTTTTGCAGCGCCTTATCGTAAATTTTTGCAATATGGAATTCAATATAAATATTCTAATAACGGAAATATTTATGTTTACAATGGTTCCCAAAGATATGAAGACCGCTTAATGCCCAAAGAATTTGATTATAAAGAACGTTTTTTTAAACTCACTCTTAATCAGCAAATCGGAATATTCCAGCTAAACATTGATGGGCAATTTGGAAAAACTGATAATTTTCTGACTGGTTTTTCTGGAAAATCTAGTTTTTATACTGCTAATATTGGTTTTGAAAAATTTAAAACCTCATTTAATATATATGGAAGTTATGCACTCACATCTCGATACCAACTGAAAAATGAGAAGCAATTTTATTTTGGAGCAAGAGTTTTAAGTCGCTTTTCAGATAAATCTTATTTCAGCCTTTTTTATCAGAACAATTATATGCCTGAAGATTATTATAAAGATAGAAATCTTTTTGAGCTTCTTTTTCATCAACAAATTTTTAAAGGGCATGAGGTGGATATTTCAACGAGGTACAATTTGCAGCGTGGAGAATTGGGAAATAAAGATTTTATCTTTTCGTTGCGTTATACTTTAAGAATGAATATTCCGACTCAAAAAATTGCAGAATATACTACGCTGTCAGGAAACATAAAAAACTTAGGGGTAAAAAAAGTTGAAGGAATTCGCCTGATGATGGGAAATCATCTTTCGGTCACCAACAAAAACGGAGATTACCTATTTAAAAATGTAAATCCAGGAGATTATGTTTTAGAAATCGACCGAACAACTACAGAAATCAATGATATTGCCGACCAAAATGTCCCAGTATCATTAATTTTAGCCGGTAAAGAAAACATTTACAGTTTTGGATTAACGAGTGCTGCAAAGATTCAGGGAAAAATAGAATATAAAGAACATGAAAGTAATTTGCAATTTGCTCAGCTTTCAACTAATAAAAAGAAAAATCAAAATCTGATTATTGAAGTTACAAACGGTAATCAGATATTTAGAAAACTGGCACTTTTGGGAGATTATTTTGATTTTACATATCTGCGTCCCGGAGATTGGAAGGTTAAAATTTACAGAAACGGTTTAGACAAAAAATATAAAATCCCAATTGACCAGTTTGAATTTAATCTAAAATCTGACGAAACTAAAAATATAATCATTAATGTCATTAAGCAATCATCAGAAATAAAATATCAGCAGGAAACCATCAAGGTAAGTTATAACGAAAATAAAAAGCGGAAATGAATTACTCCAAATTAGTTTTTTTTGTCAGCTTTATGATCTCCGCCAATCTGTATTCACAAACTACAGGAAATCGTACTGTGGCTGTAACTTTACCCATTGTTACTTTAATGGATATTAAGCCTAGTGGAGTTATTACAATGAATTTCACAGCTCCTACAGAAGCAGGAAATCCTATTGTTGCACCAGCTGTTAATACAACAAAATGGATTAATTACACATCCGCAATAGCTTTAGGAGGACTTACCAGAAAAATTACCGCCTCAATCAACCAAGTAATCCCTGGAATCGATATTAAAATTCAGGCAGCAACAGCTTCCGGTTCCGGAGGTGGAACATTAGGAACACCATCTGCTCAGGTAACATTAAATACAACATCACAAACAATAATCAGCGGAATAGGAGGTGCATATACAGGGAATGGCGCAAACAACGGCCATCGGCTGACCATAAGCTTATCGGCAAATACTTATAGTAATCTATCTGAAAGAGCAAATACGCCTGTCATAATTACGTACACAATCACTGAATAAATAAAAAACGAAGATGAAAACAAATTATACTATCTTTTATGGAAGGTATTTATTCAAAATAACTTTGATACTCTCTTTACTATTATTCTGTACGCTAAAAGCTCAAAGATCTTTAACCGTAGGAGGAAATAACTGGACAGTGACAATACCATCAATTACTGCAGCCGGTTCAAACTATGCAGGAACTTATGAAAGTGCAACCAATCAAATACTATTAACAGCAGGTGTCCCATTACTGCTAGCGAGTGGAAAGGTCTCAGTACATTATGAGTCTAATCCAACATGGAATTCAAATTTAATATTGAGTACTAAAAGAACAGGAGATGGATCTACAATATGTCTTTTATGTACAATAAGTGGCGGAACGACTTACCAAACAATAACACTTACCGATATTGAATTATTTAGAATTGTTGCGGTAGCAGCATTAGCAACTTATTCAAACATTCCTATTCAATTACAGCTGAGTGGAGTTTCGGTAACAATTCCCGCAGCAACTTATAACAGTAAAATTGTATTTACGATAAGTTCTCTTTAAAATAATTTAATTTTCAGGAGCTATTTCCGGCTCTCCGCTGTATCTTTTTCATGACACCCTCCGCTTTTCCCTTTCGTCAAGAAAAAGGATGTCGCTGCTATCCGGGCTAGGAAACCCAGCATAAAAACAAAGATTCAGATTAATAGCATATTTTATTCAAGATATAAATATGCCTATGATGAGTTTATTGAGAAAATAAAGGATAAATGTAATTTGGATAATAGTGTCGCTCCTCCGGAGCTCTGAGGCATTTGGTTCCTATTATCTGCTACAAAGGTGTCGCTCCTCCGGAGCTATAAGGAATTGGGATAGAATTATTCCCTGCTGCTACAAAGGTTACGCTCCGAAGGAGCTATAAGAGATTGGGATAGAATATATTTCCTGCTACTGCTATCCGGGCTAGGAGAGCCAGCATAAAACAAAGATTCAGATTAATAGCATATTTTATTCAAGAGATAAATATGCTTGTCATGAGTTTTTTAAGAAAATAAAGGATAAATGTAATTTGAATAATAGTGTCGCTCCTCCGGAGCTCTGAGGCATTTGGTTCCTATTATATGCTACAATGGTGTCGCTCCGAAGGAGCGCCCTATTACCTATTACCTATTCCCTATTCCCTATTCCCTATTACCTATTACCTTATTGCTTATTGCTTATTGCTTATTGCTTATTGCTTATTGCAAAGATAAATCTTTGGGTATATCGCAAAAAAAGTCTCATACAAATTCATGTATGAGACTTTTAAAAAAACTGGCGGCGACCTACTCTCCCGCTTTCGCAGTACCATCGGCGCTGGTGGGCTTAACTTCTGTGTTCGGAATGGGAACAGGTGAGCCCCACCGCTAAAACCACCCTAAAGGTTGTATATAAGAGGTTAGATTTTAGTAGTTAGAGATTAGTAAAAAACTAACTTCTAATATCTAGTTTCTAACTTCTGGTTTTATCGATAAGAATATTCACAAAGAGAGAACCTTTAATTGCGCAATTAAGCAGTTGCCAATTAGGCTATAAATCTACGGGTAATTAGTACTACTCGGCTATGCTGTTACCAACTTTACACCTATAGCCTATCAACGTGGTCATCTCCCACGACCCTTAAAAGATGTCTCATCTTGAGGCGAGTTTCGCACTTATATGCTTTCAGTGCTTATCTCTTCCAAACGTAGCTACTCAGCGGTGCTCCTGGCGGAACAACTGATACACCAGAGGTTTGTTCAATTCGGTCCTCTCGTACTAGAATCAAGCCCTCTCAAACATCTAACGCCCGCAATAGATAGAGACCGAACTGTCTCACGACGTTCTGAACCCAGCTCGCGTGCCACTTTAATGGGCGAACAGCCCAACCCTTGGGACCTTCTCCAGCCCCAGGATGTGACGAGCCGACATCGAGGTGCCGAACCTCCCCGTCGATGTGAGCTCTTGGGGGAGACTAGCCTGTTATCCCCGGAGTACCTTTTATCCTATGAGCGATGGCCCTTCCATACGGAACCACCGGATCACTATGTCCTGCTTTCGCACCTGATCGACTTGTAGGTCTCACAGTCAAGCACCCTTATGCCATTACACTCTACGCACGGTTACCAAGCGTGCTGAGGGTACCTTTGAAAGCCTCCGTTACTCTTTTGGAGGCGACCACCCCAGTCAAACTACCCACCACGCAGTGTCCTTCTAAAAGAAGTTAGGCTCCAAGTAAGTAAAGGGTGGTATTTCAACGTTGACTCCACAAACACTAGCGTGCCTGCTTCAAAGTCTCCCACCTATCCTACACATTACTTACTCAAAGTCAATACGAAGTTATAGTAAAGGTTCACAGGGTCTTTTCGTCCCATTGCGGGTACTCGGCATCTTCACCGAGACTACAATTTCACAGAGCTCATGGTTGAGACAGTGCCCAGATCGTTACACCATTCGTGCAGGTCGGAACTTACCCGACAAGGAATTTCGCTACCTTAGGACCGTTATAGTTACGGCCGCCGTTTACTGGGGCTTCAGTTAAACGCTTCGCATTGCTGCTAACGCCCTTCCTTAACCTTCCAGCACCGGGCAGGTGTCAGACCCTATACTGCATCTTTCGATTTTGCAGAGTCCTGTGTTTTTGATAAACAGTCGCCTGGGCCTTTTTACTGCGGCCACCATTGCTGATGGCGTCTCTTCTCCCGAAGTTACGAGACTATTTTGCCTAGTTCCTTAACCATGATTCACTCTAGCACCTTAGGATTCTCTCCTCGACTACCTGTGTCGGTTTATGGTACGGGTTGCTTCACTTCGGCTTTTCTTGGAAGCACTTTCCCTACAACAACTTCGCCCGAAGGCTAGGTCTTGACTATTCCGTCAGTCTCCAGTAAGTACGGCACTCCGTCCCCTTTTTAGTGTGAGCAAGTATGGGAATATTAACCCATTGTCCATCCACTACCCCTTTCGGGTTCGCGTTAGGTCCCGACTAACCCTCAGCTGATTAGCATGGCTGAGGAAACCTTAGTCTTTCGGTGAGCGGGTTTCTCGCCCGCTTTATCGTTACTTATGCCTACATTTTCTTTTCTGTCCGCTCCACCAAGCCTCACGACTCAGCTTCTGTGCAAACAGAATGCTCCCCTACCAGATACAACTCAAGGTTGTAAATCCATAGCTTCGGTACTCTATTTATGCCCGATTATTATCCATGCCGGACCGCTCGACTAGTGAGCTGTTACGCACTCTTTAAATGAATGGCTGCTTCCAAGCCAACATCCTAGCTGTCAATGCAGTCCAACCGCGTTGCTTCAACTTAATAGAGATTTGGGGACCTTAGCTGTTGGTCTGGGTTCTTTCCCTCTCGGACACGGACCTTAGCACCCGCGCCCTCACTGCCGTGGAACATTTATTAGCATTCGGAGTTTGTCAGGAATTGGTAGGATTTGACTCCCCCGCATCCAATCAGTAGCTCTACCTCTAATAAACTTATACACGACGCTGCACCTAAATGCATTTCGGGGAGTACGAGCTATCTCCCAGTTTGATTGGCCTTTCACCCCTACCCACAGGTCATCCGAAGACTTTTCAACGTCAACCGGTTCGGTCCTCCACTTTGTGTTACCAAAGCTTCAACCTGCCCATGGGTAGATCACAAGGTTTCGCGTCTAATACTACTAACTAAGCGCCCTATTCAGACTCGCTTTCGCTCCGGCTCCGGACCTGAAGTCCTTAACCTCGCTAGTAACATTAACTCGTAGGCTCATTATGCAAAAGGCACGCCGTCACCCAACTTGTGGGCTCCGACCGCTTGTAGGCGTACGGTTTCAGGTTCTATTTCACCCTTCTATTCGAAGTGCTTTTCACCTTTCCTTCACAGTACTTGTTCACTATCGGTCTTTCAGGAGTATTTAGCCTTGGAGGATGGTCCCCCCATATTCAAACAGGATTTCACGTGTCCCGCCCTACTCATTTATCACTTAAATATGCCTTTCATATACGGGGCTATCACCCTCTATGGCTGTTCTTTCCAGAACATTCTATTAAACATATAAAAGCTTTTGGGCTAATCCGCGTTCGCTCGCCACTACTTACGGAATCTCTTCGATTTCTTTTCCTCAGGGTACTTAGATGTTTCAGTTCTCCTGGTTTGCTCTCCTTGCGGAGTGACTGGTCTTCAACCAGACGGGTTGCCCCATTCGGACATCTGCGGATCAATTCGTGTGTGCCAATCCCCGCAGCTTTTCGCAGCTTACCACGTCCTTCGTCGCCTCTGAAAGCCTAGGCATCCGCCATACGCCCTTAACGATTTCTTTCCTAATTATTAATTAGTTCAGTATTTTTGCTTTAGCATTGCTGCTAAAATATTTTTGTAAACTCAAACGCTTAATTGCGCTCGGTTTTCTCTTTGTGATATTTTTACCGTTAATGTCAATGATCTTTATGCTATTTCTGATCTAATTCGCAAAATATTGTTTTTGGCTCTATTTGCTTCTTAAAATTAAACCATAAATCATGTTATATTACTATAACAATGTGGAGAATAAGGGAGTCGAACCCTTGACCTCCTGCGTGCAAGGCAGGCGCTCTAGCCAGCTGAGCTAATTCCCCGCTAGTTTAGATGTTAGTAGTTAGAAGTTAGAGATTAGTAAAAAACTAACTTCTAATTTCTAGATTCTAACCTCTATTTAAATTAGTAGTCTCGGGCAGGCTCGAACTGCCGACCTCTACATTATCAGTGTAGCGCTCTAACCAGCTGAGCTACGAGACTTTGTTATGAGTAATGGGTGATGAGTAATAAGTAATATTTGCATATCTCTTTTTTCTCTTCTTCATACTCAATCTCTCTTCCCTAATACTAATTTCTAGTGGGTTTTGTATTTCTTATATATATTATAAGTAATAAATAATTGGTAATGAGTAATTAATACAAGCTGTTACACTTGGCTCTTTTTACTTTAACCTTTTTACTTATACTTATATATCAACCAAATAAAAACTAAAGCTTCTCTTTAAGTAAGTGCATGGACACATTGTGTCCTTATTTTTTATCGTCCGAAGACGCTCTAAAATGAGATGTTCCAGCCGCACCTTCCGGTACGGCTACCTTGTTACGACTTAGCCCTAGTTACTTGTTTTACCCTAGGCAGCTCCTGTTACGGTCACCGACTTCAGGTACCCCAAACTTCCATGGCTTGACGGGCGGTGTGTACAAGGCCCGGGAACGTATTCACCGCATCATGGCTGATATGCGATTACTAGCGATTCCAGCTTCATAGAGTCGAGTTGCAGACTCCAATCCGAACTGAGACCAGCTTTCGAGATTCGCATCCAGTCGCCTGGTAGCTGCCCTCTGTACTGGCCATTGTATTACGTGTGTGGCCCAAGGCGTAAGGGCCGTGATGATTTGACGTCATCCCCACCTTCCTCTCTACTTGCGTAGGCAGTCTCACTAGAGTCCCCAACTTAATGATGGCAACTAGTGACAGGGGTTGCGCTCGTTGCAGGACTTAACCTAACACCTCACGGCACGAGCTGACGACAACCATGCAGCACCTTGAAAAATGTCTTGCGAAAAGTCTATTTCTAAACCGGTCATTTCCCATTTAAGCCTTGGTAAGGTTCCTCGCGTATCATCGAATTAAACCACATAATCCACCGCTTGTGCGGGCCCCCGTCAATTCCTTTGAGTTTCATTCTTGCGAACGTACTCCCCAGGTGGCTAACTT